>CACBAM010000011.1 GCA_902537215.1 uncultured Alphaproteobacteria bacterium | reverse complement strand
TGCAAGAATTGTCATTATTGGTGGCGGTATATCCGGGTGCTCACTTGCCTATCACCTTGCAAAAATAGGTTGGAAAGACATCATTCTTTTGGAAAGAAAAAAACTGACCTCTGGAACCACATGGCATGCAGCAGGGCTTATAGGCCAACTAAGACCAAACTTAAATATGACACGTTTAGCAAAATATTCCGCAGATCTTTATTTGAACCTGGAAAAAGAAACAGGCATTTCTACTGGTGTAAAACAAAATGGATCTTTAACGGTGGCGCTTACAGAGCACCGTCATGAAGAAATTCTGAGACAAGCCTCAATGGCCAAGGCGTTTAATGTAGAAGTCAATGAGATTTCCATCTCTGAGTTGAAATCGTTTCATCCATTTTTAAATGTTGATGGTGTCAAGGGCGCCGTCCATCTTCCACTAGACGGTCAAGGTGATCCAGCAAATATCGCCATGGCATTAGCAAAAGGGGCGCGAGATTTAGGAGTAAAAATTTTTGAGGATACAAAAGTAACTGGATTAAACACTCATAATAATTCTGTTAGTGGTGTTCACTGGGAGAATGAAAATAGTAAAGGGCTTATCAAAACAGAAAATGCTGCAAATTGTGCGGGCATGTGGGCAAGAGATTTTGCCGAAAGCCATGGCGTTACGGTTCCGCTTCATGCCTGTGAACATTTTTACATTGTTACAGAGCCAGTAAAAAATCTTAGCACGTTACCCGTTTTAAGAATGCCTGATGAACAAACCTATTATAAGGAGGATGCAGGTAAATTTTTAGTTGGCGCTTTCGAACTGCGAGCAAAACCATGGGGAATGAATGGAATTGATGAAAATTTCTGCTTCGACCAACTGCCAGAAGATCTAGACCACTTTGAACCTATATTGGAAAAAGCAATAAAACGAATACCAATATTAGAAAAATATGGCATTCAAACGTTTTTCAACGGGCCAGAGAGTTTTACACCAGATGACAAGTATTATTTAGGGGAAGCTCCTGAACTTAAAGGATTTTGGGTTGCAGCAGGATATAATTCAATTGGCATAGTCTCCTCAGGTGGTGCAGGGATGGCCTTAGCGCACTGGATTGACCAAGGCTCACCACCGTTTGACTTGTGGGACGTGGATATAAGAAGGGCCCAACCTTTTCAGAGAAATCGCCTTTATTTGAGAGATCGAGTAAAGGAGTCATTAGGATTATTATATGCAGATCATTTTCCTTATAGACAGGTTGAAACATCTCGAGGGGTCAGAAGATCACCACTACATGAACATCTAAAAAAGGAAAATGCCGTATTCGGCGAACTTGCAGGATGGGAAAGAGCCAACTGGTTTGCAATTGGAAAACAGGAAAAAAAATATATCTATGATTGGAAGAAACAGAACTGGTTTAAAAACCACAGGCTAGAGCATTTAGCGATCAGAAATAATGTTGGGCTGATTGATATGAGTAGTTTTGGAAAAATAAGAGTTGAAGGGGCAGATGCCTTGTTTTTTTGCCAAAAGATTTGTGGAAATAACGTCGATATGGATATTGGGAAAATAGTATATACCCAAATGCTAAACTCAAGAGGTGGTATTGAAAGCGACCTTACTGTAACTCGTTTAAACCAGAATTGTTTTTTATTTGTCGCGCCTGCTGCTACTCTCATTCGAGATTTAAGTTGGCTGAACCGCCATAAAGAAAACTTTAATGTCGTAGTGACTGATGTTACTGCTTCTGAAGCTGTTTTGGTATTGATGGGACCAAATTCAAGGAAGCTATTATCAGAAATATCGCCAAATAAATTTGATAACAACAATCATTCGTTTGGCTCAGCTAAGGAGATCGAAATAGGGTATGGGTTGGCTAGAGCGCATCGAATTAGCTATGTTGGAGAATTAGGTTGGGAGTTATATGTAAGTGCAGATCAGGCTTGCCACGTTTTCGAAGTGATCCGAGAGGTAGGGAAGAAATATGACCTTAGGCTATGCGGCCTCCATAGTTTAGATAGCTGCAGAATTGAGAAGGCTTACCGCCATTTCGGCCATGATATTACCGATGAAGATCATGTATTGGAAGCTGGGCTTGGTTTCGCGGTTCAAACGAACAAGGACGATTTTATTGGGAAAGAAGCTGTTATAAGGAAAAGCAATCAGGGTCTCGAAAAATATCTCTACCAATTTCAACTTGAAGATCCAGAGTTGCTACTGTTCCATAATGAGCCGATTTACCGGGATGGTGAGCTTGTTTCCTACTTAACTTCAGGTAACTACGGTCATTTTTTAGGATCGGCTATTGGTATGGGTTATATACCATTAAAAGAAGAAACCATAAAATCAGTTGAAACCTCAGACTTTCATATTGAAATAGCAGGGACGATGGCCAAGGCAAAAATATCATCTAAACCATTGTATGACCCAATCTCTGAGAAGATTAGAATGTAACTTTTTTGGCATTTTTCTAGGAGGCAGAAATGAAGAGACCTGTACGAAGAGGTAGAGACGCAAAAATAGCGTTAAGAGCAGCTCCCATATCTGAAGAAATAAATCCAATAAAGCCAGGACTGATTGGTGGCAGTTACAAGCCTTTAAGCGACTCAGATATAAAGAAATTATACAACTTAGCTCTTGATGCATTATTTGAAATCGGGATAGGCCTAGCACCAAAGAGCGGAATAAATCATATGACAAAAGCTGGTGCAGTATTAGGAGACGATGGAAGACTTAGGTTTTCTAAATCCCTTGTTGAAGACATGATTGCCTCGTCCTCTAAAGACTTGACGCTATTTGGACGAGAAGAAAAATTCGATATGCACTTGTCTGGGAAAAAGGTTTTTTTTGGCACTGCGGGAGCAGCCGTTCATGTGGTCGATTTTGAAAAGAAAGAATACAGAGACTCAACAGTTCAAGACTTATATCACGCAGCTCAGATAACTCAGGAATTAGATAACATACATTTTTTCCAAAGGGTGATGGTAGCAAGAGATATAACTGACAACTATGAAATGGATTTCAACACGCTTTACGCTTGTTGTGGAGGCACTACAAAGCATATTGGAACTAGTTTTTCTGAACCACACCATGTTAAGGGCTGCATGGATTTGCTACATATGATAGCTGGTGGGGAAAAGCAATGGCGGGCAAGGCCTTTTGTTTCAAATTCAAACTGCTTTGTGGTTCCCCCAATGAAATTTGCAACGGAGAGTTGTGAAACAATGGAAAAATGTATTGAAGGCGGGATGCCTATTCTTTTACTTTCCGCTGGCCAAGCTGGAGCAACGGCACCAGCACCTATTGCTCTAGCAATTGTTCAAGCAGTTGCAGAATGTTTAGCTGGAATTGTTTACGTAAATTCAGTAAAGCCTGGACACCCCTGCATTTTCGGGACTTGGCCCTTTGTTTCCGATTTGCGAACAGGCGCAATGTCAGGAGGATCGGGTGAGCAGGCTCTTTTAACAGCTGGCTGTGCTCAAATGCATCATTTTCTTGGCTTGCCTGGAGGTGCCGCCTCTGGAATAGCAGACTCCAAGTTACCAGATATGCAGGCTGGTTGGGAGCAAGGTATTTCTAACACTCTTGCTGGTCTTGCAGGCTTAAATCTTTGCTATGAGTCTGTAGGAATGCATGCTTCCCTTTTAGGGTTTTCATTAGAATCATTGATACTAGGCAACGATATACTTGGACAGGTACAACGATGCATCAAGGGAATCGATGTTAACGAGGATATCGTAAATATTGATACTATAAGGTCCGTTTGTATTGATGGACCAGAGCATTATTTGGGGCATCAACAAACATTAGACTTAATGCAAAAAGAATATATTTATCCTGATCTTGCAGATAGAACGAG
This sequence comes from uncultured Alphaproteobacteria bacterium, assembly GCA_902537215.1. Classification (GTDB taxonomy): domain Bacteria; phylum Pseudomonadota; class Alphaproteobacteria; order Rhodobacterales; family Rhodobacteraceae; genus CACIJG01. The sequence continues at coordinate 66,090 of CACBAM010000011.1, read as the reverse complement.
TCCTAAGGAATGGCAAGAAAACAATAAACCGGATATAATGAAAAAATCTATAGAACGAAAAAAAGAAATTCTCACGAGAAGAAATGATATACCTCTTTTTGATAAAGACCTTGAGAGGGCAATAAGAGAAAAATTTAAAATTTATGTATAAAAACCTCTTTATTACCTTTCTTCTTACTTTTCTAATTTCTTGTTCTTCAAATCTTAACCGTGAGATCATAAGACTTGACCCAACTAATGAAAATTACCATACGTCAGAATGTAGAGAAATTAGAAAAAAAATACTGGATCAAAAAAGTGATCCTAGTGAAAGCGTCGCACGTGGTGCTTTGTCGACCTATTTTTTGGGAGCAATAAGTCTGCCTGCTTTGGGTTTTTTGGAGATAAACTCAGAGGAGTATAAGAAGAGTCTAATAGCTGAACTTAAAAGAAACTGTTATTAATAGAGTATAAATTTTAATGGGGATAAACTTTGATTGATACAAAACAAATCCGGGAGTCTGTAGCCACAATTTGCCAGAAATATGGAGAAGAATATTGGCGTAATTTAGATAAGAAAAAAGAATACCCTACAGACTTTGTTAAGGAAATGACGACAAGCGGGTTTTTAAATATACTTATTCCTCAAGAATATGGTGGCGCTGGACTGGGATTAAAAGAAGCCTGTATTGTTTTGGAAGAACTTAGTCTTCAAGGTGCACATGCTGGTGCATGTCATGCTCAGATGTACGTTATGGGCACTCTTCTAAGACATGGGTCGGATAAACAAAAAAAAGAATATCTTCCAAGAATATCTTCTGGTGAGCTAAGGCTTCAGAGCTTTGCCGTAACAGAACCAAACTCAGGAACGGACACAACCAGTATAAAAACTATGGCAAAAAAAACTAATGATGGCTGGATTATAAATGGGCAAAAAGTCTGGATTAGTCGAGTGGAACACTCTGACTTAATGATCCTTCTCGCACGAACTAAACCACAGGGAGCTCTCCCCAAAAAGACTGATGGATTTTCCGTTTTTCTTGTTGATATAGAACAAGCTAAGGAAAGTGGCCTTAAAATAGTTAAGATTGACTCTATGATTAACCATCACTCCTGTGAATTATTTTTTGATGATGTTTTTATTCCGGATGAAAGCATAATTGGTGAAGAAGACAAGGGCTTCCGAGCAATTATGGATGGTATGAATGCCGAAAGAATCCTTATAGCATCAGAGTGTATCGGAGATGGTAAGTATTTTATAGAAAAGTCTGTTAACTACGCCAAAACTAGAAAAATTTTTAATAGAGAAATTGGCATGAATCAGGGAATTCAATTTCCAATCGCCGAGTGCTACTCACAAATCGAAGCCGCATCATTAATGGTCGATAAAGCTGCAACGCTTTTTGACGAGGGTAAAAAATGTGGTGCAGAGGCTAATATGGCAAAAATGTTGGCGGCTGATGCTAGTTGGAAAGCAGGCACTACGGCTATGGAGACATTTGGTGGCTTTGGCTTCAGTAAAGAATACGACATTGAAAGAAAGTTCAGAGAAACGCGTCTTTATCAAACAGCTCCCGTATCGAGGAACTTAATACTTAGCTATATTGCTGAACATGTTTTAAATCTTCCAAGAAGCTTTTAAAATGAGTTTACCACTTAAGGGAATATTAGTGGTATCTATGGAACAAGCTGTGGCTGGACCTTTTTGCTCTAATAGACTTAAGTTAGCGGGCGCCCGGGTGATTAAGATTGAGAGAAAGGATGGTGGGGATTTTGCTCGGGGTTATGACACAGCTGCTGACGGAGAAAGCTCGTATTTCATATGGCTGAATCAAGGTAAAGAAAGCATCGCGCTGGACCTAAAGACAAAGAGTGATAGAAACATATTCTTAAATATGGTTGCTAAAGCGGATATTTTTATTCAGAATTTCTCTCCAACAACTGTAACTAAATTGAGCATAGATAGCTCCAGTTTAAAATCTATTAACCCAAGACTTATCTGTTGCGATATATCTGGCTATGGAGAGTCTCCGGAAATGGTGAAAAAAAAATCTTATGATTTACTAATTCAAGCGGAAAGTGGCCTTATAGATGTTTCTGGATCATCGGAGGGACTTGGTAGGATAGGAGTCTCAATTTGTGATATTGGCGCAGGGATGGCAGCACATGCAGGCATCGTAGAATCTTTATTATTGAGAGAACGATTTAATAAAGTTAAGGATGTTAAGATTTCCCTTTTTGATGTTGCTGCTGAATGGATGACTGTTCCATACATTCATAGCAAATATGGAGGGGCTGCTCCCAAAAGGGTTGGTCTAAAGCATCCTTCTATCGCACCTTATGGTGCTTTCCTGTGCTCAGAAAATACTAGCTTTATCATTTCAATTCAGAACGAATCGGAGTGGAAAAGATTTTGTGTAGAGGTTCTTAAATCACCTTCCCTGGCAAAAGAAAATAAGTTTTCTACCAATACACTAAGAGTAAAGAATAGGGATTTATTAGATGAAACAATTCAGTCTATTTTATCTTCACTTACCGATGAAACTCTTAAAAATAGGCTTGAAGACGCGTCAATTGCGTATGGAAGACTAAATACCGTTAAGGATTTAGAAAGGCATTTGGCGTTGAAAAAAATAAGTGTAAGAACTTCAGTAGATAACAGTTTAACTATTCCCTCTCCACCCCTTATTTGGGAGAGTTTAGAAAAAAAAGCGCCTAAGTTTAACCAACATAATGAACAATTGAGAGCAGAATTCAATGAAACAAAAAAATAAACATATTTTTGTTTTTGGAATCTTCGCGGTGGATTTATCTTTCTATGTTGATAAGAAAGTAAAACCTGGGGAAACCATTATTGCAAAAAGTTCAAACATAGGCCCTGGCGGCAAAGCCTCAAATCAAGCAATATCAGCAAGAAAACTTGGAGCATCCACCACATTAATTACTCGATTAGGGAATGATAATTTTAATAGCTATGCAAATGATATTTGGAGAAGAGAGAAACTCTTCGCGAGTACAAAAATTGACAAAAGTTTGCCTACCGGTATGGCAGGAATATTTATTGATGATAAAACTGGTGAAAATAGTGTAATTGTTGATCCTGGTGCATCAGCCCATCTGAGTATAGATGACTTTTATTTGCAGAAATCAAAAATGAAAAAAGGCGACATCTTTTTAACTCAATTTGAACAGTCATCAGATACTACATTTGCAGTTTTAAAAGAAGCCAGAGAATTGGGCATGGTTACAATTTTCAACCCAGCCCCATTTGGAAAAATTAGTAGGAAAGCTTACCAGTTTTGTGAAATTATTACTCCCAACGAAACAGAAGCTGAGCAATTAACGAATATCTCTCTAAAAGGCAAAAGAGACATTGAAAAGGCTATAAATAAAATCAGAGACCTGGGAGTTGAAAAAGTAATTATTACACTTGGGAAAAAGGGTGCTGCATTTTTTGATGGAGAGAAAATTTTGTTTTGCCCAGGCAACAAATTTGGAAAAGTAATTGATACGACGGGTGCTGGCGATTGCTTCAATGGTGCTCTAGCAAGCGCATTGTCTTTTGGAAAAGATTTGAGGCAATCAGTAGAATTTTCTTGTGCAGCAGCAGGCCTTAGCGTTTTAAAGAAAGGAACAGCTCAGTCAAGTCCGACTAAAGTTGAACTAAACAAAGTACTAAAGGCTATTTAAGGTTATACCTATGAGATAATTGATTAATGGAAATTGGTATTTCAATGACATTCACTTTTTTTGACTTGAGCGCCTTCACAAAAATTTGAGAAAAATCTTCTACTCCCTTTACTCTATAGGCATCAGCACCCATAGCTTTACATAGCTTAACAAAGTCGGGGTTTTTCAAATCTGTAGCAATTTTTCGCCCCGGATAATCTCTCTCCTGATGCATTCTTATTGTTGCATAACTACTGTTATTAATAAGTAAAATAATCATTTTTGCACCATAATGAACAGCAGTAGAGATTTCCTGGCTAGACATCATAAAACCTCCATCACCTACACAACAGAGAACAGCTTTTTCTGGATTTGACAGTGCTGAAGAGACCGCTGCTGGAATGGCATATCCCATAGAACCACAGGTAGACGCGATTTGTCTTCGGGTCCCTCCAAAGCTTAAAAACCTTTGTGGCCAAGCTGCGTTGTTTCCAGCATCTAGGGTTATAATAGAATTTGAGGGGAATTTTTTTTCAACTATTTCAAAAATTTTACTCAGATTATTAAGGTTTTTATTTTTTTTTGGTTTAGAGTCTTCCAAGTAGTTTTTATTTAATTCATTTCTCCATTCTTTCCATCGATTGGAGCTATTCAGAGTGAGTTCTTCTAGGCTATCGCAGCACTCATTCACTCCAACGTTTATGCAAACATTAGCGTTAAAAACCTTATTCAACTCATTTGGGTCTACATGAATATGCATTATATTTTTTGAAATATCCTGAGGGCTGATAATGCTATATCCTTGAGTTGTCATTTCACCTAGCCTAGCTCCTAACACAATAATTAGGTCACTTTTTTTGGTGCTATCTATAAGTTTTGGGGATACTGATGTACCAAAGCTTCCTGCAAAATTCTCGTTTTTATGGTCAAATAAATCCTGTCTGCGAAAAGATGTTGCTACTGGAATATGATTTTCATTGATAAAATTGTGAAATTTAGAACTCGACCTATCGGTCCAACCCGAGCCACCAATTATAAAAAGAGGTTTTTTTGATTTTCTTAAATTTTCAATTAAACCGCTTAATCCCTTCGAGGGCATTTCACCTCTAATAACTGAACTTAAAACAGGAGTTTTTACTTTCGAAATTTGAGAAAGCATATCTTCTGGGGTAACTAATACCACTGGTCCGGGCCTTCCAGACGTCGCGAGACTAAAAGCCCTATTCATGTATTCCGGAACCCTATCTGGATCACTAATTTCTCCTACCCACTTTGATATTGGGCCAAAAAAGTTCTTGAAGTCTACTTCTTGAAAAGCCTCTCTGTCTTTAACAGATCTTGCAACATCCCCTACTATTAATATCATTGGAGTACTGTCCTGATGAGCAATATGCACACCTACAGAGGCATGACAGGCTCCGGGCCCTCTTGTGACCAAGGCAACTCCTGGTTTTCCGGTAACCTTACCATAGCTCTCAGCCATATTAGCTGCCCCAGCTTCATGACGAGCATTGATAACTTTTATACTTTTCTTCTTATCGAATAGAGCGTCAAGAGCGCCCAAATAGCTTTCTCCGGGAACACAAAACACGTATTTGACCTCGTTCGTATCAAGGCTTTCTGCGATTAATTGGCCACCTGTTTTTGGCATTTTTACCACAAGTAATTTAAGCTCTGTACTAATCTATTCTTTTGGCTCCGGCAACGGCTTTAATTTGTTAAGTTCAGGCAACAGAAGTCGTTCCTCTTCATTTTTTGGCTCAAAATAACTTCCTAAAATAGTTTTTCTTTTCTTGAGAGCATGGAGCTTCACTAGCTTTACATATTTATCGTAAACAGCATCCACCTTATTCCTCGAGTTATTCATGGTAACACCATCTATAAATTCATTTTCTAGTGCTGCTTTGAGTCTCTGAGACGTGTTCCCTCTAATCTTAGTCAAACTACTTATTGCAGATCGACTCATGCCAGCTACTTGGTCTTCCATAGCTGTCAAATCGTCTAAAGTTGGCTTAGGGACAACCACAGTAACTAATTGTTGTTGTGCATCCGCTTTAACATTCTTTAAACCGCTTTCTTTTATTTCAGCGACAATCAAAGGGATATGATCTCTATTAAATACAAGAAGTTCTAATGTTCTAGGCGCTTTACCAGCATAAATCTTACTTAAATCCGCTACACGTCTAGGTTTTTTATCAATCATTACCTTCATGCCAAAGAGAGCATTCTTAAATCCTTCGCTAGAACCAACATCTTTTATTAAAGTACCGAAACTAATTATATAATTCTCCATATTCGCAAGAGCTTCAGCAGAATATGAGTCTTCAAAAACTTCAGCCATTTCTTCCCCCTTTTTTGAATAATTCTTTTTTAATCCAAAAAAATTAATCCTTAACGCATTTTATGATACACTAATACAAACAAATTTCAAAACTTCTAAACTTATAGATATAAGTGTCGATTTTATAATCAACCAATATTTTAAAGAGAGTAACAAAAAAGAAATGAAAAAGCTGTTGTTTTTATACGTCCTTTTGATGTTTCCTGTCATCACCTTGGCCGAGGGACGCATGTATGAAAATAAGAAAGAACCACACTGCACTCTTTGGGACACGATGAGGCTTAAGTGGCCACAAACAATAATGGGAAGAGAAAAGATTAAGTGCCGTAGAAGAGCCGCACTCTCTAACACAACTCCAGTGACATGTAGGTTTAAAAGTTGGAAATGGAATGACGACGATCCAACTCAGAGAATGTGTACTTATGTGAAAGCAGGGTCGAGAATGGATCCACCCGAGGTGACTATTGTTATTGAAGATAAAGGTGCTTGTCCCAGAGAATATAAATGTGCTCGTAACAAATAATATTTTTTTAAATATTATTTTGCAAAAATATTGGTTTTTTAACTACTTTTTAGATTATTATCGGCAACATGAAGAATACAAATTCAACATACCCAAATGAAGTGATTTTTGTAAGACAACAGAATTCATTTAATCTGCCAAAAGAAGAAACTGAGTACTTAGTAGAGAAACGAAATGATTTCGACGAAATAGAGAAGCTTGTAAGATTTTTTCCTGTTAAAGATGGCACTATTGAGCTAAAAATTGTATCGCCAGAATACTCTAAGTCATATAAACACGGTGATATCTATAGCATAAGCAAAAAAAAATCTGCTGGATTTAGTGAAGTCGAGCAAATTGTTGGCACGGGTATAATTCTAAATAATATTTACAAAAAAAATAAAGATTCCTTTTCAATACTCGGTTCAAGAGAATATTCAGATAAAATAAATGTCGCCATCCATTGTTTAAAAAGAGATAGTAAACAAATATCTAGCAAAGAAAAATCAGTTCTCGGAAGTTATACCCAGGGAGATTTAAACTTTGATGATTTGAGGGGTAGCGGTTTTTTTTCTCTGTCTTGTGGCAAAGCGAGCGACAATCTGGATTATAACTTTGGGGAAGAATTCTATTTAGAGGTATATCTAGACGATGATACCTTTAGAGATCTACTTAGCAAGATTTATCATACTGAGTTTGAGGCTATTATTGTTAGATGTAACCTAGGTAATTTAAAAGGTGTATATGCGGAAAAACCTACCGGGATATATACGGAAAATGGTTTTATAACCGACGGGCAAGCCTACAAGCTTCTATATGAAAAAGCGGACGTCTCCAATTATACAGAGATGCCTGATTACTTTGGATCTGTGGGCTCCATCTCAAAAGGCAACCCATTTATAGTCGATGTATACTATGCAAGCAAAGATTTAAAAAAACCCAAACCGAATAAAGCTAGGCAGACTCTCAAAGAACATAAACAAACTTTAGAAACTTTAAAGTTTGTTGGCTTTAATAATAAAGTGAATATCATAGTGTTATATATTCTGATGTTCTCGACGCTGTTATATCTCGCTGTTCAGTTTTTTGAATGAAAGAAGCTATTTAATTGGTTTTGTAGTAACAAAATCGGGATAAGTCCGGTAATTATAATGAAGAAGGCTGGCAATGATGCCTCGATCATTAATTCGTCATGTGCGAACTGGTACGCATAAGTTGCGAGTGTTTCAAAATTAAAAGGTCTTAGTATCAACGTCATTGGCAACTCTTTAACTATATCTACAAAAGTCAAAATCGCAGCAGCTATAATCGATGTCCTTATAAGGGGAAGAGTAATTTTATATGATGTAGATATTGTGGAATAACCCAAACTTTTTGATGCATCAAATAAATTTGAGGGAATTCTAGAGTATCCTGAAATCACTCCTCCATAGGGAACAGCATAAAACCTTACTGTTAATGCGAATATAACTCCATATATCGTTCCTCCTAAAAAGACTATATTTCCTGTAAATTTATCTAAAAACCCAAAAAAAATAACTACACCTATAGCGAGCATAGTTCCAGGGAGAGCATATCCTGTAGCAGCAATATTGTAGATAATAACTAAAGCACGATTTTTAGAAAAATACGCGCTAGAAGCTGAGAAAAAAGCAAGTAATATAATAATTAATGTGGCGGTTAAACCTATGAAAATAGTGTTTAACAGTACAGGGAAAATCGCAAAAAAACTATCAGGTTTTAGCCCTATAAAAACGTTATTTATCAATATAATTATTGGAACTATAAAACCAACTGAAATTGGCACTAAACAAAAGCAAATTGCAAATAGTGCTTTTTTCAAACTCAACTCTTTTGGTGAAATATTATTAAGTCTCTTAGAGGTATCATTATATTTTTGGCTAGATCTTGCCTTTCTTTCTAGAACGAGCAAGATGATTATAAAAACAAATGTCACTATCGCTATTTGCGATGCTGCAGATATACTATTCATCCCAATCCAAACGTTAAACATTCCCAGAGTAAGCGTTTGAACAGAGAAATATTCAACTGTTCCGAAATCTGACAGTACTTCCATCGCAACAAGGGCAAGACCCGCCACAATATATGGTCTGCATAAGGGCAAGCCAACGGCAAAAAATTTATTTCGGCCATAAAGCGCCGCAGTCTCATACAAGCTTCTAGGAGAGTTATTAAAACCTGTTCGTGCTAATATATATATGTATGGGTAGAGTACAAAACCCATTACAAAAATAGCACCTAATACCGATCTTATTTCAGGAAAATAATAGTCAGCTGCCGAGTTAAAACCAAATATCTTTCTTATAAGTCCTTGTACCGGTCCTGCGTACTCTAAGAAATCGGTATAGACATAAGCAATAATATAAGCCGGACAAGCTAAAGGTAATATTAAAGCCCACTCTATTACTTTTTTACCAAAAAAAGAGTAATAAGTAACAATCCATGCCGTTGAAATACCTAAACCACCCGCTAGAGTTAAAACTCCTAAGAATAGGAATAAAGTATTCACTACGTATATAGGCAATACAGTGTTTACAAGGTGGACCCACAGATCTTGGTTACTTTCGAAAGCTGTCAGAACTAAACTGAATATAGGACCAATTAAAAGGATAGATAGAAAAACAGCGGGAGAGTTTCTCAGTATACCATTATTTTTTGCCCAATGGTTAGTGTGAAATATTGCAGAATTACTTAAAATTTTACCAACCTACTTTATCTATAATTTTTTGAGCTTCATAAGCTTTTAGGGCAATTGAGATGATAGGTAAACTGTCAGACTTAAAACTTCCCCAACTTTTTAGTTCGTCAGTAGTTTCAACATTAGGGTTCACCGGGTATTCAAAATTAATCTCTCCATACATTTTCTGAGAGGCTGCCTTTGATAAGAACTCTAATAAAGCCACCGCTTCTTTTTTATTTTTTGAATATTTAGCAACGCCTCCACCCGATATATTTACATGTGCTCCCCTATCCTCTGCACCCTGATTCGGAAAAATTAAGCGAACACTTTTTGCCCATTCCCTTTGGCTTGGATCGTCAGAATATTTTAATTTACCAAAATAGTAGTTATTTATGATTGATATGTCACACTGGCCTTCAAAGATCGCCTTTACTTGCGCTCTATCATTTCCTTGGGGCCTTCTAGCTAGATTACCCACGAATTTTTTTGCCCATTCCTCTGCTGCTTTCTCTCCCAGAGATAAAATAAGCGAAGCCATTAGGGCTCTGTTATATACATGGCTTCCTGGTCGGGAACACACCCTGTCTTTCCATTGTTCGTCGGCTAAGTCCTCGATTTTTGTTATTTGTCCCTCTTTTACTCTGTCATTGGACGTAACTATAATTCGTGATCGTTTTGATAAGGCAAACCACTTGTTTTCGGGACTTTTTAAATTCTGGGGAATGTTCCTATTCAAAATATCCGAATTTACTGATGCGAGAAGATCGAGATCATCATATATATATAAGCGCCCAATATCTACCGTCAAAATCACATCAGCAGGACTATTCTTACCCTCTGCTTTCAGTCGTTGAGCTAAACCTTTCGTTGCATATACTACGTTAGTCTTTATTCCCGTTTCTTCAGTGAATTTTTCCAAAAAGGGGTTAATTAGAAAGGGTTGGCGATGAGAGTAAATATTAACTTCAGCACCAATTACTGTATTAAACGAAAGCAATAAAAATGTAATAATTGATATAGGATAGAAGTTCATTAGGATTGCTCCATTTATATTTTAAAAATTTTATTCAGCAATTTGAAACTGGATAGACTTTCTGCGACAATATCTGAAATTTCTTTCAGTGGTTTCAAATATAACTCTGTTACCGATGTAGGATTGAAGTCATTATCTTCAACTCCTAATATAAGATTATCAATATCCTCGGAGTGATGAAGCGATCCAAATATCCAATCCCAGATCGCCAAAGCGGCTCCAAAGTTTTTATCGTAATGTCTTTCATCCAAAGAATGATGAAGCTGATGTTGAGCTGGTGAAATCAGAATTTTTTCTAACCAAACCCAATATTTGATGTCTATATGGGAGTGTCTTAAATTTGAGCCAGCAACATGGAAAGAAAATACTAAAAAGTTGACTCCTAAAATAGTTACTAAATCTACCTTATCACCAAAAATGAAAAAGAACGTGGAAATCACTGTACCTTGGGAAAATGCTCCTCGTAATGAAAATAGAATTCCCTCAAGAGGGTGTGTTCTATAAACAGTGATTGGATTCAAGGTCTCAGCCGAATGATGAACTTTGTGAAGAGCCCACAAAACAGGCCACTTATGCATCCATCTGTGTACCCAGTATTTTGTAAAGTCGTCAAAAGTGAAAAAAACAAAAGTAAATAGTACTGCTACTACAAAAGTCGGGGTATCACTTAAGAAAGAAATGAGCCCACTTAACGGTATTGATAAAAGAGAATAGTAAAAAAATGTTGCAACGGCTAACTGAGTCAAAAGATACGGAGATAGTACCAACATTAGAACTCTATTAATTAAAAACATTTTGTAATCCGAGATTGCAGAACCTGATAAGAGAATTTTCTTATCAAACACTTTAAAAATTGCTGATTTCAACCCCTTTTTCCTTATAAATACCAGCCATAAAAGCGCTATTAAGATGGATAACGCAATGTACCCAAGGAAGACTCTTTTCTTTGGATCAATAAAGTGATGGAAAATATCGCCAATATATTCTAACATTTTATTCCTAACTTGTATAAGGCCCTTTTAAGGTATTTAGGTGCCTTCCCCCGTGACTGGGAAATCCGGGGGAAAGCTGGAGAAGGAAAGCTCTTTTAGTCGTTTTCCGCGCTATCGGAGCTTCCTACCTTTGACGCCAAATAGGACATATCTGCTAACATGTCGTTTCCTTTTGCTTTGACACCAAACTTTTCGACTATCAGCTTTTGGATTTTAAGCATGTGTAGCTTAAACTCACCCCAAGACTGTGCTTCTTCCTTGATGTAATTTCCCGCAGAATCTACACCTGTTACTTGAGAAGCATTCATTAGAACTGGCCCCATACCTGTAAGCCTGTTTAGCTTCACGGCTGTTTCACCCAAGTTTGATTTGCCCGTCTGAAGAGCTAGTGCAAAACCTTTCAATTCTCCCCAATGCTTCGCATAGGTGGAGAAGGCTTTATCTGAGTAATTTTCTTCAAGCTTTACGATATCCTTATAAACGGAGCCCGCGTACTTAAAAACAGACTCGGCAATAACCTTTTCCCAATTTGCATTAATTATAGCAATGTGACCTTGCAGTGCAGCTTTTTCAGATGATGAAAGATTTTCACCTTTTGCTCCTGCAATTATCTTTCTACCGTCTAAAAAAGCCTGAGTAACTGTATTATAATAATTTGTCTTACCACTTTTATCAAAGCTTGATGCATAGTACGCGTGCGCAAAATTGTACTCGCTTTTTAGATCTACTACACCGTCTTTGTTTTGGTCTGCGGCAGCCATATCCTTCATCTTAGTGATATCGTAGTTTTGCTTTGCGCTAAGACCGAGCCCATGTGAGACGGCACCCCAATACCCAAATGCTTCATCCCAAGCATGCTCTTTATAGGTATAATAAGCTCCATCCTTATATGGCTTATCGTTCGTCTTTGAGCCAGGAGCCATTTTTTCATCTAGATAGTTGTCAACTGCTTGGTTATAAAACACAGCGCCCATTGCAAACTTTGAAATCAATTGAGGATAATTATAACCAGTAGCAGGGTCAAAACCACCTTTTGTCTGAGCGGCTTTTTTGATCATAAACTCGATGACTTCTGGTCCAGTCATTTGACCAGGCCATCCGTTTATAACGCCCTTATAAGTCTTACCAGACAGATTTTTACCTTTGCTGATTTGGTTTAACGTTGTCTGCTTTATTTTAAAATCACCTTTTGTTTTGGGTGCAATAATATCAAGGTCCTCTTTACTACCCTTGAAATACTTCATCATCTGAGCTTCGATTTCACCAGCGTTAGATCCTCCATCACCTTTCCCAGCTAGTTTTTTTAGAGAATCATGTAAAACATGTCTTGCTATTTGCCCTGAGTAAGAGACTGAGTTGGTCTTGTCTCCATCATAACCTTTCAGAGTAATTGGAAACTTTGAATAAAAATGATGTGCTGCTACCTCTGTCACTACAAATACCGCAACAATCATAACGATAAGTTTTTTCATTATATAATCCTACAATTTTAATTCCGACGATCCCAGTCAGGATTAAAGATGACTAATCTACTCGCCTTTGTCAACACTTATTCTGACTAAAAAAGTAATGATTAAAAAAATTGGAATTATCTAGTAAAAAATATTTTTTTCTTGCAAATGATAATCATTATCAAGTAGACATTTTATAGAAAGTTTTAAGTTGATTTATTCTATTAGAAAAAAGTATTTTATTGCCCTTTTACTGCTTGCTTTAACAGCACTGCCAGGGGAGTTGGGCGACCTTACAAGAGCCTTGGTTACTGACGCATATGTTCAGGTAAGCGCTTTCGTAGCCATTACTCTATCTATCTTCTATTTGTCAGAGCATAGGTTTAATTTTAATGTAGGGAATATTCTTCGAGAATCTTCATCCTTTCAAATACCAATAGCTGCTATTCTTGGTGCAACGCCAGGGTGCGGCGGTGCCGTTGTTGTGGTTGCGGCCTATACTTCTGGCAACGTGTCATTTGGAGCGGTTATAGCAACCCTAACCGCTACAATGGGAGACGCTGCATTTTTATTAATTGCGGTCAGACCGGACATTGCAATATTAGTGCTTCCTCTTACACTACTAGCCGGAATTATCACAGGGTATATTGCTGATAATTTTCTTACTTTTTCACATCAGGAGAAGGCCATTGATCTAAAAAGTGATGTTCCCATAATTGGCAAAAATAGGAAGCGTGACATAATATTTACTTTTCTGATAGTACCGGGTTTTGGTCTGGGGATTCTCCAAATACTTCAGTACGATCTTGAAGAGCTCTTTGGTATTTTCCCACAGATTATTGCAATAGTTGGAATGGTGACAAGCATTTTTATATGGTCTAACTCACAAATCAAAACCATGACTAACCCGAAAGACAAACCACTTGTTCGCGTAGCTGAAGAAACAAGTTTTATTGCCATCTGGGTTTTAGCTGCTTATTTAGCGTACGATTATCTCGTTTATCTAACTCCGTTGGACTTGAACGTGATGTTTAAGACGATAGGAATGCTGATTCCTTTACTTGCCATAATTATAGGTTTTATCCCTGGATGCGGACCCCAAATATTGGTCACCACTCTTTTTTTAAATGGAATGATACCTTTTAGTGCTCTTTTAGGGAATGCTATATCAAACGATGGTGATGCTTTGTTTCCTGCTATAGCGATCGCACCTAGAGCTGCCATACTCGCAACGATTTATTCGGCTATACCAGCTTTTGTAATGGCCTATACCTTATACTTTTTTTTCCCTTTATTTGGACAATAAAATCAATCTTCTGAAAGAGTCTTATTTACTTTCTTCCTCATTTGCTCGACTAATTTGGTGATATCTTCGGATATTGTCTCAGTTTTTTTTACCATCGCCATCAGTTTCTCCAAATCCTTAGATAATTCTTCACTTTGCGCGTTTGAATCAATGAGTCTCAAATGTGTTTTTCTTATCAACGCAGAAATAACCTTGTTCTGTTGTAAAAAAGTGTCTATCGATCTTGCTGGAAGGAACAAGGCATGAACTTCATGCTCACCAGCAATTGCCGTTACCGAACGTGGCTTTTTTAAAACAAGCGAGGCATCACCAAATATTTCATTCACACCCAGCCTATTAAGTTTTAGTCCACCTGATGTGTAAATATAAACGTACCCAGACTTAATCAGATACGCACCTTCTGGGTTATCCCCTGCCTTGTAAATCTCTTCATTTGGCTGCCATATCACATGCTTTTCAGTTTTTTCCATTTGTTCCTACTCCACATATTCTTTTAGTTTTTTTTCGTCAACAACTATAGGTTGGATGATGCCTCCAGCCCTTTCAAAAATATCAAGTACGTTTGGCAAAGCCAGCATATTTTCCCACACCTTATGTAGATTTGGAAAATCTTGTTCCAAAGGAATATCTGATGCAAGTGCATTTCTTATTTGAGGAATTAAAAAACAATCTGCATAAGAGACATTATCTCCAACACAATATTTTCCTGAAACATTTTTCAAAATTTCTTCTATGGCAGAAAACTCGCGATTGATAAAATGCTTCCTCAGGGGATGCTTAATCGGCTGTGCTTTTTTCATTCCCCACTCACCCATCGCTTGGATAATAAAAGGAATGTTTTGATAGGGTTGAGTGTCAGCGGCTACAATCCACTGAATTCTTCTCATCTCGGCTTTTAAATAGGGGTCCTCTGGAATTAATGGAGAGGGTTCACCCAAAAGATCGTCTATCAAATCTATGATAGCTCCTGTCTGAGTCATTTTTTTACCATCCTCAAGCAAAAGTAGAGGCACTCTTCCTTCAGGGTTTAGAGCTTTATAATCATTGGTTTTTAACTTATTGTATTGTTCGTCATCAATGGGGATCGTCCAAACAGGTATTCCACGAGTATCAAAATCTATTCCAGTCTCAATTAGTTTAACTTTATTTTCAGGAACACCCCTGCAACTTAAAAAAATAAGAACGCGTAGAGAAGCACTGCTAGATGAATGGTAATATAATTTCATTTTTAAAACCTCTTACAATATCAGTTTAGCCAAGGCCTTAGCCATTTCCGGCGGTATGGGAATCGACTTCCTGGCCTTGAGATCCATAGTAACGGCAACAGCACTTGCAATAGCGACTGGCTTTCCAGTCTCAACATTAAATATCCAGTGCTTCCATACAAAAGTCTTATTAGACATAGATTGAACTCCTGACTTCGTTTTTAAGTGCGTACCTAAGGGAACATATTCAAAAAAATCAAACTTATATTCTAAAGCAGCGCTTCCGACATTGGTCATACCATTTTCATCTATTGTGCCAGTATACGCTAACAAGTGAGGCGTTGAGTCTGATACGACACCCATATAAGCAGAGGGCTTAATCTTATCCATATTATCGCATTGCCTTAGCAAAATTACTGACTCAAATGAATCAATCATGTCTTTCTGAGAGGCTTGTGAGAGAGACATTACATTTTCCTTTTGTAAAGATAATCCTCTTGGTTGACCATAGCTCGGAATATCTACCCTCAATTCCTCATTCACTTTAGAAAAATTCTTTTTTACTTCCTCTGGGGGTTTACTAGTCCATACAAATTGGAAGTTAAAGGCAGCGCAGGGTTGCTGTGTAATCGTTTCTACCATTTCTAAATATAGTTTTGCTTCAGTATCTCCAAGTTGAACTATTCCCAGTTTTAAAAAAAATGGAGCTCCTGGTTTTTGTTCCTTAAGAAAACGAATGTGGGCGCGGGCAAGAGAAAGATATGTATTTCCCAACTCGACTGGTTTCTCGTTAATCCCTAACTTGTTCCAAAGCACAACACATCCTTGAAGTGCTTTTTCAAAATAGAATTGAACATTCATATGGCCCATTTGATCTATTTCCCAAGATTGGACTGAGTTTCTGTAAACCGTTATCATTATATGTAAATAATTCCCTCCCTTGAGTTCAGTGATTACATTTTATCTCTTGTTGTACCAGACATTGTCCTGTAATTAGATCATAGAGTTTATTTATCATCAAAGGAATTAAATTGGAAGATTCTCAACCCACATTAGCCAACTGGAGGCTACCCCCATTTAATAGAGAAGCATTTTCTAAAGTAAGGGAAATAATCCCTACGGCTTCGATAAATTGGACCAAAGGACCAGATAAAAAAGTCAGTGAGTTTAAAAATAAAGAGCTTACCGTAAAAATAAGAGAAAACGAGGAAACATTGTTGGACGAGTTTTTAAGTCAAACAACAGTAGACGCTTTTCACATATCTCATAAAGGTAAAACCATATATACGTGGCATTCTGATTATTGCTCCTCCACAACTCCACATATTATCTTTTCTGTGTCAAAGTCACTAACCGCGTTACTTATCGGCTGCGTAATAGATGAAGGGTTATTAAGTGAAGAGACTTTGGTCTCCCAGATTATTCCCGAAACAAAGGGAAGTGCTTTCGAAGATGCCTCAGTGCGCAATTTATTGGACATGAGCGTTTCTTCTAATTTCATAGAAGACTATGAAGCAACATCCGGTATTTTTCTCGATTATCGACAATCAACCGGTTGGAACCCACAAGACATAGACGATACATCACATTTAAAATCATTTCTTTTTAGCTTGAACAAAAATACCCACAAACACGGTGAAAAATTTGAATATCATTCAACAAACACCGACATGCTCGGAATTATAATAGAAAAATGCACTGGCAAAAAATACGCACAGTACTTTTTTGAAAAACTTATGAGACCTCTGGGTGCGCAAGACGATGCTTATGTGACACTGGACAGAATGGGTACGTCAAGATCCGCTGGAGGGGTATGCATATCGGCAAACGATATAATGAGTATATGTGAAATGGTTCGATGCTATGGAAAAAATAGTCACGGCGAGCAAGTATTTCCTGAAAACTGGATCAAAGATATACTAAATTCAGATTCTAATAAAAAATTCAGTCTTGATGGACACTATGATATTTTTCCTGAAGGGCTTTATAGATCAAAATGGTATAGGCCCTACACTTCAAGAAACGTTCTTTTTGGACTTGGAATTCATGGCCAGTGGATTTGGATCGATTTTGATAAAGAGCTTTCTTTTGTGTGCCTGAGTTCAGAGCCTAAACCTATTATGAAGAATAATATTGATCAGATGTCTGATATCTTCAGTCAAATTACCAATCAATTGGTTTAACCCTAAGAAGGAATATCATTGAAACTAAATCTTGGAGGCATACCTCTTTTTTTGTGTGCCATATTATCATTTGTGTGCATGAATGCCCTTGCCAAGGGAATGGCTCTTCAATATCCGATAATTGAGGTGGTTTGGGCGCGATACCTCAGCCAAACAGTGCTAACAATATTGGTATTCAATAAAAGTTTGAAAACAATTGTGAAAACACAAAGGTTAAAAATTCACCTTTTCAGATCGGCTCTACTTTTTGGAGCGACCATTTTTATTTTTGCCGGTTTTGCTAACTTATCTTTGGCTGCAACTATGGCGATTTTTCAAACCGCGCCGTTATTGGTTGTTATTCTATCAGTAATTTTTCTAGGCGAGATAGTTGGGTTTAAGAGATGGTTAGGGGTTTTTGTTGGATTTTTCGGAGCATTAATTATTATACAACCAGGAACAGATACCTTTTTAATCGCTAGCATTTTTCCACTTCTATCAGCTTTATGCTACGCAGGTTATGCAGTTTCCACGCGTCACCTCGGTACAGATGAGGATCCTAGAACAAACTTCTTTTATACTGGCTTAGTGGGAACTATTGTTTCCACACTAATTTTATTTCCATATTTCCAAAAAATAGAGCTATTGGATATTATTTATTTTACCATGTTGGGGACACTTGGTGGTTTCGGTCATTTTTGTCTTATTTTAGCACTCAGAAAATCTGAAGCATCTCTGCTTGCTCCATTTTCGTATTTTGATTTAGTCTTCTCAGCTTGCCTTGGCATCATATTTTTCACAGAATACCCAAGTCAGAGTTTGATTATTGGTGCAGTTATCATCGTTGGAGCAGGAATATACACTTGGTATCGAGAAAGGGTACAGTCACATAATCAAAGTGTCTGAGAGCGTGACCAATCCCAATATAATTCTCTTGCCAGCTTTGCTATAGACCCGACTTGGTAGTTCTTATCTTCGAACGCAGTTACAGGCATTATCTTGGTCATATTTCCTGTCATAAATACTTCCTCGGCTTCTTCAAAATCTTTAAAAGACAGAACAGTTTCTGAAACCGATTTGCCATATTCTCGTAAATTTTTTATATGTCTTGCCCTAGTAATACCTGCCAAAAAGGTACCATTTGGGATCGGTGTTAATACTTCACCGTCTTTTACCATAAAGATATTGGCTGTAGCTGTCTCAGCGACATTGCCAGCAGCATCGGCAACTAAGGCATTTGTAAATCCTTTAGATCGTGCTTCGGCTAACATTCTTGCATTATTGGGATATAAACACCCCGCTTTTGCATTCACCACATTATCCTCTAAAACAGGTCTTCTAAATTTAGTTCTGCTGAGCGTTGCAGAAACGGTTGCTGCGGCCATTGGAATTTGCTCAAGACAGATTGAAAAAGCGGTACTATTTTCTTTTGGCAACACTAACGACTCGGCCCCGTCAAGCGCCCAATACATTGGCCTTATATAAACCGATGTAGATTTATCGAAAGAGCTAAGCCCCTCTTTAATTATTTCCACCATTTCTTCAGGTGTGACAGAGGGATCAAGCATCATTGCCTTTGCTGAATTATTTACTCTCTCACAATGTAAAAGTAGGTCAGGTGTAGCACCTTCAAAAAAGCGAGCTCCATCGAAGACACTTGATCCTAACCATGCCCCGTGATCAGCAGCACGTAGAATATACTTATCACCATCATGCCATGTGCCGTTGAAATAGGTTTTGATATTTTCCCCAGAAGCCATATTCTAACTTTCTTTTTTTTATTCTGTTAATAGGGCGGCTCTATTGAGGTAGATACTATACTCGATATTACTAAAATAAAAGCTAATATAATGATTTCCCTTCCAATTGACTTTCTTAGTTTAACTGCGTTAGCCTTTCCGTTTGACTGAAGATTAGGAACTAACTTGAACTTATTCATTGCTCCAGTTCCCAACAAGATTGAAACTAGCGACAGTTTTAATAAGAAAACCTGCCCATAGGTCGAATATAGAAGGCCGTTCAAACTACCAACCAAAATTGTTCCTAGACTAACCCCAGCCACTAACAGGACTAAGATATAATAAACGGCATAAATGCCGAATTTATGTGCTATCTGAAACAGATTTTCCTCTTCAATATCTCTATAGGTAGAATAACGTAGTGGAAAAAATGAGCCCACCCAATAAGATATAGCAAGTAAATGCAAAACGATAAGAAGCTGTGAGGTATAACCATTAATTGTCGAGTGTCCGTATACGGAAAACGAAATTAGAATACAGCTAAAGCCAGCAATAACAATAGTCCAATTTTGTTTTGGCAAGAAGTAGCCCCAGAAAGAAACCAATATAAACCCAAAAAATAATACAAGAACCGCTTGTCCGGCCTTTGATGAGAAAGCTATACTTATCATCAGGGGATCAATGGTACTGGCCAGATCGCCCCCTAAATTTCCAGCGACCAAAAGAAATAATAATGGGGCTACCATCAACCCGGCCAAAGACGATTGGAAAATTAGTTTTCGACAATAAGTAAATGTTGCCGGGGAAAGCATGGATTTAAAATGAAGGATGAATAATCCGGTGCCAACCATTAACAAAGACAATACGTAAGCCGAAAACTTCCCAAGTGGTACTAAAACGGTCCAAAGTTCCATAATGTTTTACTCACCTTTGACTTCGAAGCTTAAAGTACCCTTAAGAACATGACCATCTTCCCCCATAGCACGCCAGCGAACTTCGTAAGACCCGTTACTAATCTTCGGTAACTTGACCACGTGACTTTCGTACCAAAGCTTGGAGGGCTTATGATTTAATTTCAGGGGCGAAGGCTTTTTGTCTTTTTCTTCAGCCTGTTTCAAAATTTCAAACTTTATTAATTTAGCCGGCGATTTAAATATCATCTTATATTCCGTAGGGGCTTCTGTCAGTACTGCTCTATCGATTGGATCCACCGATTTAAGAGGTGAATGGCCGAGCGCCAGTGTTGGTAGCATTATCAATATAAATATTTTTAAAATCGTTTTTAACATTGTGATACCCCAATTATTTATTCATTTCGTTAATTTTATCGTGTTGCAACTTAATTTCCCTGCTCCATGTACTTTTGATAAAAGACAAAGAAGCTAATATTTCTTCATCTGAGAGAATGTCTTTATATGCTGGCATATTATTAGGATATTCTTGCCCAATAATTTCCTCTAACCCGTATTTGGTCATTAAGAAGAGATACTCATCTGGGTGATGCCATGTATGGCCAGTTTCATCATGCGGAGGTGCCGGCATGTAACCGGCGGCGTCTGGTTCTCTCCATCGCTCTTGACCCTCCAAATTAACACCGTGGCAAGAAGCACAATTATTTTCATAAACTAACTTGCCAAGATCTACCAAATTTTGATCATCTGGCTTTAGAGAAATGTCAGCTCTAACAGGGCCATCAAAAAATAGGCTCGATACGAAGTAAAAAACACTCCCTAAAACAAAAAGCAAAAATAGGATCGGCATCGCAAACTTTCTCATTTTAATGACAGGCTTTCCCTAAAGCTTTAAGGCGCCAGTAGTTATATGGAAGGGGCGTTATAAAACCAACTATTAGCATCATTGGAATTACCCACCACGTCAACTTTGCGCCTCCAGTTGCAATAAAATCAGTTAAGTTCATGGCAGCCTCCATTGATATCATCGAGATTAGAGACATACCTATAGCTGTTTGAAAAGCCGCCTTTAAAGGCATTTGTCGAAACAGAATGAACGTTTCAAGTAAAATGGATGTGATTAAGCCATTAATGATAGCTAGGGTCATAATCGCTAAAACGGGCCATGCAATACCCATAAATTGAAAATACGCTATTGTTCCAAAATCTCCTATAGAGCAGCCTAAAAGGCACCACATTGTGTTATATGAAGCCCGTCTCCAAGTGTGCTTACAATACCAGTTTATATCGATTCTTTGAGCTAATTCAAACATCTTGACCTCTCATTATTTTCAATATAAAGTCTCCACTAACTGGAATGTAAAGAGATTTTTTTGAATATAAGTCAAGCAGCAAAATTATCAAGATTATCTGTAAAAACAGTGAGGTATTATGCAGATATAAAAATGGTTGAACCAGCAAGGAATATTCGATCTGGCTATAGAAGCTACACTAATGATGATGTGGCAAAATTAAACTTCATTGGAAAAGCAAGACGCTTTAATTTCAGCATTGAAGAATGTAGAGAGCTTCTTTCTTTATATCAGAATAAAAATAGATCCAGTAAAGAAGTAAAAAGACTTACTTTAGCCAAAATTGCTTCTATAGATGAAAAGCTAAAGGAATTTCATTCTCTCAGAAACGAGTTAAGTCACTTAGTTAATTGTTGTAATGGAGATGATCGACCCTCGTGCCCAATACTCGACGAACTTTCAAAGTAACCATTTCTTTGTCGTCAATCTGAGTTGCTATAAATCACCAATCGGATCCTTCCTTCTAGGACTTATATTCAGTTGCATCCTTGAGTGCTTTATCTAAATCAAACTCAGCCTCATCGACTGTTCTGTCAGTTTCAGCTTCCTCTTTTTCACCATCAATTATTTCGTCATCCAAAGAGAAAACATTTATTTTTTCACGTGTGTTACCTGCGATCTTAGATAATTCAAGCATGGAAGCCGTGATTTCTTCAGAGGAAACAGCATTTGACTCACCGATCCTCTCTAGATTATCGATTGCACCTGAAACAGCTACAGCCACTTCTTTTTGTTGATCAGTATGACGATCTACCGTCATCATCATGCTCTCAATATTTTCAATTAAGCTATTGATGTTTTCCATTTCTGACTTCACTTTGTCCATTCTAGAAACGCTATCATTCGCTTTTTGCATTGCATCGTTAGTTAATATACTAATATCTTTTACTGACTGCGAAGATCTATCAGCGAGCTTACCTACCTCAGTCGCTACAACTGAAAAGCCTCTTCCCGCTTCTCCTGCTCTTGAAGCTTCGATCGAGGCATTAAGCGCTAACATTGTTGTCTGCTGCGCTATTTCTTCAATAAGAGATGAAATTTCCGCTATCTTACCACTGTTTTCTGACACTTCATTGGCTAACTCAACCATCTTTTCAGTTTCATCTGAACCCTTTTTTGCAGTTTTAGATGCCTCTAAAGCAGCTTCACCAGTTTTCTTTGTACTCTCCTCAACTAACTCTCGAAGATCACCAGACTCTTTTACCTTTGCCTGAATATCTTGGGTGGCTTCTACTTGTGCTTTAGCACCATCCGCAACTTGACCAACCGCATCGCCAGCTTGCGAGGCAGCGGTAGCTATTTGATCAACGTCAATTAATATGTCTTTTAAAGTTACTGACAACTGCTCCAATGATTTTCCAATATGAATCGCGCATTCCTCAATATCTCCCTTGTAACCCCTTGGCAATCTTGCCGTTAGATTACCCGACGAAACGCTTGTGAAAAGCTCCTGGATATCTTTAAAGGCCTTTTCTGTTATCTCGAGCATATTATTTACAGCTTTCCCTGCTTCTCCAATCTCATCGCTTCCGGGATTTTTAATCCGTTTTGAAAAATCTCCACTATTTGCAATATCGTTGGTTATCGAAGTGAATTCTCTCATTGGATTAATAATTGTCTGCCTCGCTACAAGAAACCCAATGATTAAAGCAGCTATAAGTCCTAATATAGAAAGTGTCCAAGTCGTTTCTATTCTTTCGTCTGATAAAGATTGATTTTGAGCAGATTTTGCATCAATATTTTTTCGTAATTCTTCTATCATGGAATTTATATTGGTGGAAGCTGTAGACAAGCTGGAAAACAAACCCGTCTTTTCTATTTTTAGTCTCCTTAGTCGTTTATCGTCTTCAAACAAAGCATTTGTAAATTGACTATAAAAATCAGTGTAATTTTTTACAGGAGCAGAAAGTCGTTTTGAATAATTTCCAGTGAAATAGTCACCAAAAACATTCTTAAAAATATCTTTGTCCATATATTCTTTCTCAAAGTTTTGCTCCAATTTCGAAAGGTATGTTGTTAATGATTTTGCTTCCTCGATTTTTTGTTCAAGTTCTTTCAACAATTCATCATCTTTTTGCATATACTTTCCAAAGCTAGATGCCAGAGAGTCTTGGATATTTTTTATCTCTTGGAAGACAGAGTTTATATCAAGTAAAATAACCGGTATGCTTGGGAATCCACCTACGTTAGCACTAAATTCCTTGGCTTCGCCAGTTACTGCGTCAAAATCAGTTTGAAAAGTGTAGGTAATTTCAAGTGATTTTGCCGTACCCTCCATTGAAATAGTAAGACCCGTTTGCACGCTCGAATTCATTGAGTATAACAAATCTCGTTGAAAAAGAGCGCTGAATTGTGTCAGATTCTGGATTTTTTTTGAACGATTTTCAATTATGGCTATATTGTTTTCTTTCAAAAACTTTAAACTTTCAATTTGAAGCTTTATACTCTTCTCACCCTCTGATAGCTCTGATTCATTTTCTGTTTGTTGATTACTTTCACTAACCTCCGCATAAAACCTAGCCTTTTTACCTTCCAGAATATTAATCGCATCGGATAGAGCTGTAAGAAGGCTTTCTTTTTCTGTTAATAGTTTTTCAAAATTCTGTGAGGCTAAATTCGGGTTTTCGGCGCTGTTTAAAATCCCCTCATTGATCGCACTTTTCCAGTTTTCTATAGCCTTTCCAGCATCATTCAAACGGCTTACTACTGATAAATCCTCTGTGATAATCTCGTTATAGTTATCTGATAATTCATCAAGGCTCTGACTAGAGAGCACTGAAATTATAATTGTTACTATCGCCAGTGGAATAAGATCGAGGAGCGACTTTGCTAAAACTCTCATCATAAGGTCCTTTTTTTGCACTAATAAGGTTATTTCATAGCCAATGAGACATCAATACAAATCTAAATATAATGAAATTTACCACTTTTTTTTCCAAAATATTGCGTTGTTATGTTTTTTTCTTTCCCAATTGTCTTCAAAAATATGAGGATCTGTATCACCTAATATGAGGATCCCACCTTCTTTTACTCCGTCCTTTAATGATCTAAGTGCTTTCTTTTTTCCTTTTATTGTCATGTGCAACAAAACATTTCTACAATAGACTATATCAAACGCGCTATTATAGGGACCATCCATTAGGTTATGAATATCGAATGAAATACCCTCTTTTTTTATTGATGAAAATTTTACATCTAAACTTTTCTTATTATTGTTTAAATGTAGC
The DNA here is from genome assembly GCA_902537215.1 of uncultured Alphaproteobacteria bacterium. Classification (GTDB taxonomy): domain Bacteria; phylum Pseudomonadota; class Alphaproteobacteria; order Rhodobacterales; family Rhodobacteraceae; genus CACIJG01. The sequence continues at coordinate 41,520 of CACBAM010000011.1, read as the reverse complement.
TGACTTTGGGGAAGCTGCTCATATTTTTTTAATGACTTGATTTCAGATTTTCTGAAAACAAAAAATGACCCAGATAAAGCCTTTTCTATATATTTTCTACTTAAATCGGTACCCACTAAAGTTTTATCACTTATTGAAGAGAGCATTAATGATGCAGAGTAAACCTCTTGCCCAGTAGAACATCCAGCGAACCAAATACTTATGTTCTCGGTAGACATTTTTTTTATAAGTTCTAAGTGGGAAAGACTTCTGAAAAAATAGCTTTCAGGGTTAGTAAATAGATGCGCAACTTCATGAATATCTAAAGATGAAAGCAGCTGACCTTCTTTTTCTTTTTGTAATAAATCAACGCTTTTTTGATCCAGATTTAGACCAGTCTTTTCTATTAAATCCTTTTCGTTGTAAATCATTCAATTACTTTAATCACAAGATCAAAATAGCTACTCTTTTATTATCAAGGCTAATAAATTTGTATTTTTTTTCTAGGTATTGCCTGAAATCCATAGCATTAGATAAAATCGATCCAATTTCTTGGGTTGGTTTGTTTTCTAGTGGTATCACCTTGCCATCGACCCTTAATAGGGAATACTTTGGCTTCAAGTTTTTGTATTTTTCGCTTTTACAAAACGCTACCAAGTCTTTGTCTTTAAACTTTCCTTCTTTGATTTTATCGATTTTATGCAGTTCTGAGGCTATCCAAGTATCACCCCAAAAGCCTACAATAAACGTATTTTTCTCCTTTTTAGGCAGCTCTTTCATTTATTTCAAATAGCTTCTCTAAGTTTGCTCTGAAGATGATGTTTCTATCTTGATCTACAGTAGTACCAGATACAAATGGTAGTTTTGACACTAAGGGATCAGGCTCATCAAATACATGTTCAGAATAGGAAAGTTTGCCTTTATAGCTTAAGGCAAAGGCTTTTTCGTTCATATTAATCAAAATTATCTTCTCTTCTAATTCATCAACATTTTCGGCTAAATTACCAAATAAATCAGGCGCATTGTGTACAGGAATTATATTCTTTCCGTGTACGATGCTGCGGATGGAGGAATGCTTTTGAAAGTCAACTTGAGCAACAGTTTTAATCCAATGTATTGACCGTGTTGGAAAGGCGTATATAGTCTTAAGGTCACTCAAAACAAGACAATCCTCTGTACTTACTATATTTGGTATCCTTAAAAAAAATTTTGTACCTATGCCGGCATCAGAAACAACATTTATAGTCCCTCCCAATGAGGAAATATTTTTCTTAACCACATCTAATCCAACACCCCTACCAGAGGTTTCACTTACATCACTTTTTGTCGAAAACCCAGGTTGAAAGATAAATTCATATAATTGTAAATCGGATAATTTCTTAATATCGTCATCCGAGAGCAGTTCAAGTTTTCGTAATTTTTCTTCAATTTTTTTCCTATTAAGGCCTTTTCCATCGTCAGAAACTGTTATTAAAAGACCATCTTGCTCCTTACTAAAGTCTAGATGAATATTTCCGTTTCCTTTTTGTCCTCTTTCTTCATTTTTTTCTATTCCGTGATCAACTGAATTTCTCAAAAGATGCATTAATGCAGACGACAGCACATTAATAATTGTTCGATCTGCTCTTTCATTATCTCCTGAAACACTAAACTCAATATTTTTATTTAAACTTGTAGCAGTTTCAAAAACATCTCTCTTCAAGCGTCGGATTAAAGAATTGACAGAGATCAGTCGAAGATCTGTGACTGCTTGATTTAATGTGGTGACTTCCGTTTGAAGAATATCTATTAATTTATCTACATTTTCGATAGATTGAGCATTATTCAAACTAAGCTTTGTCATGTTCTTCAAAACATTTACCTGCGAAGAAACTAGCCCTGCTTTATGAAACAAAAAATCAATAGTCTCCAAACCTACAGTTGCAAATCGATCACTCTTGTCAGACACTGAAATTTGTTTGTCGAGTTCTTTTTGTGCAATATTTTTTGAATTAATGTCCATTTGAAATTCGGTTGTTTCAATCGAAACAATGAGCTGCTTTACAGCATCCAAATTTCCGTCGACTATTTCTTTTCTTTCCTGTGATGATGATGATATTACACCCTTTAAAACATCAATACACTTTAGTAATAAACCTCTAATTTTATTATCGAGTAGCATTTCACGAGATCTTATTTTATCTACAACATCTTCAATTAAATGGGTGAGTTCAAGGGTCTGATTCAGTCCAACTGTTCCGAAAAGGCCTTTAAGAGAATGAAAGGCTCTAAATAATGAGTCTATTTTAGTCCCTTCACTAGCATTTAAATTGGTATCAAGTAGAAGATCTTCGCTTGAGGTGCAGTGCTCCATTGCCTCTGTTTCAAACTGTAACCATATTTCGTTTAAAAAATCTTTATCCAACCCTCTAACTCATTTACTTTAATCAAATAATGATTTTATCATATCTCTTAATTCGTTTCCTCTCTTTGCGGCTAACGAGGGATCAACAGCGCCGCTTGGCTTGTCAATAACCCCATCAGCAGATAATTGCTTCACTTTAACGGAGTAGCTACTTCCAAGCTGAGCAAGCGATGAGACAATTATTACTTTAACATCATGCTTTAATCTAATTTCTTTAAGCGCTTCAACACCATCCATAACCGGCATTTCAATGTCTAAAAGAATTAGGTCAACTTTGTTAAGTTCTAGTAAATCAAGTGCCTCTCTACCGTTCTCAGCTTCATAAATTTCGGAAAAAAACTTCATACCATCTAATATATTTTTTAACAAAAGACGCATAAGTTTGCTGTCATCAACTATTAAAACTTTTCTATCTTCAATTTTATTCATTTCCTATAACGCCGTTAAATATTTCTCTTGTAATAATTTACCTATGCTTTCGGGATCAGAAACCACAGAATGGCACCCCTCATTTATTATAGCTAGAGGCATTGTTCTCGCAACCGAAGTTTCGGGAGACTGAACATAAATGCTACCACCCCTTCTAAAATGTTCCCTCACACCTTGTATACCATCATTACATAAGCCACTTAACACGATAACATCGGAGACCAGATCAATCAAATGTGCACTTAATAGAAAATTGTCTAAGTTAGGAGTAAAACTTCTATCCGTCCTTAGATCCTCGTATTCTATATCTATATTATCTATATTTCTAACCAATTTGGCATTGTAACCTCCTCGCAAAAGAACAACTTTTCCGACTTGCATTGGTCCCTCAAACGTAAGAGGTTTGGTCTTCTCATCAACGACAGTATTAAACCGGTTTATTAATACTTTTTCTATACCAAAGGGAATATGAATACCGATTACTATTGGAACTTCTATCTTGTCTGTAAACTCAAGAATTTTCTCTATTGGGCCTAATGAACCAGCGGATCCTATTATAGATATAAAGTCTGCTCTGTTTTTAACAACAGATCTGCTAGAATTGTTTTCCAGCGAAGCGGCTCTAATTTCTTTTTTCAAGATATTATCTTGAGCGAGAAAATTTATGTGCTTATCGATTTCTTTTTTTAAACTATTTATATCGAATCCTTTTCCTAAAGAATTTTTTTCAATAAATCCTATAGCGCCTGCTTTCAGAGCATCTATAATTTTAGGCTGGTTCGATTTATGAAATGCACTTATAAGCAAACACTTGGTTTTAGCTTCTCCAGCGATAACTGTTTTTAAAAGTTGAAGACCATCTAAAACTGGCATCTCGAGATCTGAAATTATTAAATCAACAGGGTCTCGTGTATTTTTTTCCAAAGCAACTTTTCCATTCTCAGCTTCCCAACAAAAATCCGTGTTAGACAATCCATTTAATATCTGCTTGATAACCATTCTTGTAAATTTTGAGTCATCAACTACTGCAATTTTCATTGAGACATATCCAAAAGCCGCTGCTTAAGGTTATCTTGATTAAGAAGATACATAGATTTGCCGCTTACGTGCAGTTTACGTGCAGCAACTCCCTTAAACCTTGCATCAAAATATTCATCAGACTCCAATAATGTTGAGTCAATTTGCATATCGCTCAAGGAAGAAACCATTAGACCAAATTGAAAATTATTATAATCAAAAAATAGCACCTGCTGAGAATCCTTGGAATTATTTAAGCCTAAGACAGTATTGAATTTAAAAATGCTGTAAATTTTTCTATTGAACTCTGTATACATGAGATTTTTCTTACTGTTTTTGTTAACTTTCATTAGTTTTATCAAATCAACCTTGAGCAAGTGGCTCAACGGAAAAATAAAATTAAGGTCTCCTTCGTTTATTACTATGTTCTTTACTAAATTTTTTTGTCCACTTTCTCTCTTTAAGGATCTGAATGGGGAAAATGGTAAACTTTCAGTGAACTTTTTCAGTAAGTTGAGTTCAACAATATTTACCTGATTATTGTTGTTATCGCTGAACGAATATAATGAGTGCTCCTCAAAGCTGGAACCCAGTTTACATAAATCCCAGTTATTTTGTCTTGAACTTTGCAATGAAATTTTCTTTATTGAAGCTGTATTAACCTCTGAAATATAGCAATCATCGTCAGTCGCAAAAGCTAAAACTTGATTACTACCTTTGTCATCGCTTGGAACAAAAACCTGAAATATATTTTTTCTCTTTTCAGTTGATATTAAGGGACAAATGAGGTCATTAAAGTCGGCTAGAAAGAAGCCGTTGAAACTGTTTGTATCTAGTAACTTCACCGTATCCATGTGATATACTCTTCTAACCTTTGTGAGATCAAAAGCAAAAAATTTACCATCTATATAAAATGTGAAGTATTTTTCTGTTGTAGTTTTTTTTGATTTTTCAACCTCAATTTCACCAACAGTGACCTTTTTCTCTTTTAGTGCCTTTAAAGAATTGTGTAGCTCCAAGTTCTTTACATCAACTACTTTTACCAATCCATAGTCATCCAAGTTTTCAATTTGAAAAATTGTCTCTTGTGATTTTTTGAGCAAAGAGTTGTTCTTCCCCTTGAGAGTGCAAAAGCCCAAGATTTCATCTGCCAGAATGGCAAATTCATAATTCTCATCAGCGATAAAGATAGCGTATTTTCGCATATCATCTTTTCTCTTTCTTTTACCGATAATGTGCCTCGGATCAACTAACATAAAAACCTGCGATTTAAACTCAATTATACCTACAGCAGGCTTTTTTATGTCTGGTATGTTGATTACATGATCTAAAGGTTGAATGCTGGAGAGAAAACTTTTTTCAATCGCTAACAGTTCATCGAACCTTTTAAATATTAAGAGATCCATTGTATTAAATTTTTTTCATCGTGATATTTTAGCTAATACTATCTTCGAGTTGATTAAAAAAAAAACAAAAAAGTATATCATGTTTGAATAAAAAATTGATTTGGTAGTTAAATTAAGTATAAATTAGTCTCAAATTTGAACTTCGAAAATTATGGAAATTGATAATACTTTTATTAAAAACCTATTCCATTCTACTATCATTAAGGTGGAAAAAGGTAATCCCATCCCTCTTGGAAACCATTTTTTCTTTATAAATAATGGAGAAGTTTCAGGAAAGATGGGAGCAAGGAAAAATACACCTTTTTCTGCTCAGAAAGGCCAATTTTTTTGTTTGAAACAATTAATTGATTCAGACGAAAAAGTTGTAAATGCCGTAGCAGAAACAGATCTCGAATTAACAATAATAAATTTTTCAGAACTTGAAAAATTGCTCAAAGGCACCGATAAAAACTTAAGTGCATTAATCAAGTCTCTAATTTCGCAAGGTATTTATTAATGTCTTCCGATTTTGATTTTGGAGAATTTCTTGATGAATCAAACCAGTCTGAGTTGATGATACTTTGCTTAGAGTTATTTGCTGTCTTGACTAAATTTCAAGTCGATCACAATAAACTTGAAATAGCAAAGGTCGAGATTTTAAATAATCAGCTGACACAAAATTTTGAAGGTTTCAGGTCTGCAATATCATATCTTTCAGGTGGGGATAAAAATTCACAAATTAATGCGATGAAACACATTAATTTGATGGTTGATACTTTAGTTGGAGATCCAAAAAGCACGGAAAAATTTACGGAGATCGAGAAAGTTGTAAATGAATCAATTAATGGATTAATAGAGAGCATTGATTTACATGTTGATTTATTCAAGTTAGTTCAAGTTTACAATTTTTTACCCAATAAAAAAGAGATAGCAATATTATTGGGCCGTATTGCAGATTACGAACTGAAAGATGATGAAATGATGGAAAATGTGAAAGCTGCATTGCTTAGAGATGATGCTGAGGTATTGCTTTCCAAAATTCTTGCCAATGTTGCTGAGAATAGTGCTGCTGGCTTTATTTCGGCTAATATTATAGATATTTTAGTGCAAAGAGGTGTTAACTTTCACATCGCAGGCCTTGTAACGAAGGAGTCCCTTGAAAATTTAAGTGATGAGCAACTTAAAAACAACGCTCTTTTATTAGTTAATTTTAGCGAGGATATATTCACATCAAATCCGGAATTTCTAGATGCTATTCAGTCTGATACCCACGTATTAACAAGCACTTCCGGAATAGATAAAGATACCTTTGACATGTTGCTTCTCTTGAAAAATGAAAGAAGGGATGACATGTTCGACAAATATCCAGTTAAAGTCAAAGAATATAGGGTGTTTAAATGAGTGGATCAATTGAACCGATAGTTCCTGGACAAGTTATCTTTGATATAGGGCAGCAAATCGACAAGTGTTTTATACTACAGAAAGGTTCAGTTCATTTCTTTAATAGTAAAGAAGAGAAGATTAGTGGCATAGCTCCCAATACAATGTTTGGATTCACTGAGCTTGTAAAAGGTAAAACAACCCATAGCACAAAAGCAGTTTGCATTACACCTGGAACAGTCGTTTCATTTTCATCTGACGTTATTAAAAAAAAGCTAGCAGCATATGGTGAGGATAATAAATTACTTTTAGAAAGTTTAGCTGACCAACTTCTTAACAAGATCTAGCTAAACACAATTTTTTTTCGACTAATAGTCATGTTGTTATCTTTTATAGAAGATAACAAGGCACCAAATTAGAAATCCAGTTTTTTAAAAACGATTAGATGTGCGACATTAACGGGAACGGTTTTAATTAAATAAAGCTCAGTAAAGCTTTTTGACAAGGGTCAATTTTTACACAGTGAAGGTATTTTTTTCGCTTCACGCTTCTAATTTAAGAAAAATGCTAGCAACAGCTACAAGAACCAGACCGCTTTTTTTCTACCGCCTTGGTTTTTATTGCTTTTTTCAATTTAGTTTTATCGACTTGATCTGCTTCTAATGCCTTTGCTTCTTTTGAAATTTTGTCTGCAAAATACTCATAAAGTGACGCAAATCCTAATCTAGCCGATTTCTTTTCTTCATACGATCTTCGCCCACGAAGGTTTTCAATCCGATTTAGTATTAGTTCGTTTTGCATACCTAACCGTAACAGGGATCACTACGTTAATCAACATTAAGCTTAAAGAAGTATAAAACGGAGTTCACCAACCCGCTTAAAAGCGAGTTGATGACTTTTTTTAGAAGCACTTAGCCAAATTGGTTGCCAGATTTCGAATTAGGTTTTCATAGAGGTTTGGACCTGTCTCTAAACTAACCCCTAGCGGATCAATAACGGTGGTTTTGGCATCAGTACCTTCGACGACAGATTTTACTAACCCAGGATCATATTGTGGCTCAGCAAGAACACACTGTACCGCTTCGTCCACTACCCTTCTGCGAATTTCAGAAAGTCTCGCAGGACTTGGATCGGAAGCATCCCCCAACGAGATAGCACCAGAAGCACTAACATTAAAAGACTTCTCAAAATACTGATATGCGTCATGAAAGACAACAAACTTCTTGCCTCTTATGGGATCTAGTATGGAATTAACCTCGGACATTAAAGAGTCTATGTTATCTCTAGCCGACTTTGCATTCGAGAAATAAGAAGCAGCATTATCTGGGTCCACTTCGGATAGCTTAGCGGCGATAACATTTAACCATACCTTTGCGATCTGCGGCGACAACCAGGCATGGGGATCGTGCTCTCCATGAGCATGACCTTCGTGATCATCATGGTCATCGTGGTCGTCATGCTTCTTCTTGCCATGGTCGTGATCATCATGGTCATCGTGGTCGTCATGTTTCTCCTTACCATGGTCGTGGTCATCGTGATCATCGTGGTCGTCATGGTCCCCGTGATCATGTGCTTCAAACAATGCTCCTTCACGGAAACTTAGGAGTTTTATACCATCAACACCTAGAAGAGACGTTATCGAAGCATCTTGTGTTAGGCTCGATAATCCCTTTTCAAGCCATGGTGTAAGGTCTTCCCCTATCCAAAAAACAATATCTGCGTTCTGTAATGATTTTGCGTTCGAGGGCTTAAGTTGGTATTCATGGGGGGACGCTCCTGCGGGAATAATCAAGTCCGGTTTACCAACACCATTCATTACTTTAGAAACCAAAGAATGGATCGGTGCAATATCTACAGTTACCTTTGGCACATCTGCAACGAGCATGCTGGTGCTTAAAAGAAATGCTGACGTTGTTGAAAGAAATTTATTAGACATTTTGCTCTCCATAAGGTATTTAAACTGGTAGTGTTATGTTATAACATGTTATGATATAACTTAACGAATATTTAAAGTAAAGCTGAAATCTGAGAAAATAATTGGCAATGAAGAAAAAACGAGAAGGAAAAACTACATCAAAAATATTTGATGATCATGATCATGGAATGTGCTTCGATGACGCAATAGAACAGATAGAGAATTACTTTTTAAAGAAAAATCTGCAATTCACTCCCTTACGTCGAAAAGTTTTTGAAATTCTAATTAGAGATCATAAGCCTCTTGGAGCTTACGAGATTCTAGAAGCTTTGGGACGGGACGGCTTTTCGTCATCTCCTCCGATTGCTTACAGAGTGCTCGATTTTTTAATGGAACATGGTTTTGTTCACAAGATACAGGGTCTGAATGCTTTTATAGCCTGTTCACATCCAAATCACTCGCATTCTCCTGCATTTGTCATATGTCGAAAATGTGAAAAAGTCGCCGAGATCGATGAAAAGAAGAGTGGTATTAGTTTTGCTAGTCCCAATATAAAGAATTTTGAAGTTGAAAAAACGACAGTCGAAATGACCGGTGTGTGTACAACGTGCTCGAGCGCGGCGACAATATAATGCTCATTGAGATAAAGAAACTAAACGTTGCATACGGTACAAAGACAGTACTTGAAAATATAACTCTTACATTAAGTGAAAATGAAATCGTGACAATAGTAGGTCCAAATGGATCAGGGAAAACAACCCTATTCAAAGCTATTATTGGTTCCATACCTATTAAATCCGGTAAAGTGGAAATTAAGCAAAATTTAAAAATAGGCTACGTACCACAGTTATTGAATATAGATCGATCTCTCCCATTGACCGTTGAGCGCTTTTTAAAGCTTGCAAAAAGTCGAAATGACCAAGGTTTTTTGAGAGCTAAACAGATTTTGGATTCGGATGATTTATTATCGAAACAAGTAAGCAATTTGTCTGCAGGACAATTGCAACGCGTGCTTTTAGGGTACGCTTTAATGAATGAGCCAGATGTTTTATTGCTCGATGAGGCCACTAGAGGATTGGATCAACCAGGCTCAGCTGCTTTTTACAAAAAAATTGAAGAAATTCGGAAAACTACTGGGTGCGCTATCTTAATGATAAGTCATGATTTACACGTGGTGATGGGTGCATCAAATAGAGTAATTTGCCTTAATGGTCATATTTGCTGTCAAGGTGAACCAAAATCGGTGGCTGCGTCGCCGGAATATATCTCCATGTTTGGATCAAAGGTTGAAGGTGCATTAGCTCTCTATCACCATAACCATAGCCACGAAGGAAAAGGCAGTTAAATGCTTGATGACTTCATGGTCAGAGCCGCTATTGCTGGTATTGGTGTTGCTCTTGCTGCCGCTCCATTAGGTTGTTTTGTAGTATGGCGCAGAATGGCTTACTTCGGTGAGTCGACCGCACATGCTGCGCTGCTAGGCGTATCATTATCTTTATTGTTTGAGTTTTCGGTGTTTTTTGGCGCAATTTTTTTATCTCTCTTGATGACCTCGCTAGTAACGTTGGCCCAAGGGCGCTCCCTTTTCTTAGATACTCTCTTGGGAGTAGCCGGACATATGTCATTAGCTACAGGACTAGTAGTTGTTTCCTTTATCTCTGGGGTACGCATTGAACTTATGGCCTACCTAATTGGGGATATTCTGTCAGTATCAAAAACAGATGTACTTCTTATATGGATAGGCTTGTTAATTGTCTTGGGTCTGATATTTTGGAGGTGGTCAGCACTTTTATTATGTACACTGAACGAAGACTTAGCGGCCTCAAGTGGGCTAAACCCCAGGAGAGAAAGCTATGCGCTCACTATAGGACTAGCGGTAGTCGTCGCTGTGGGAATTAAAGTTGTGGGTGTCCTACTTATCATCTCCATGTTGATTATTCCGGCTGCCTCTGCGCGTTCACTTGTTTCAACCCCTGAAAAAATGGCCGTATTTGCGTCCGTGATAGGAATGTTATCAGCAGTATTAGGATTAAATGCCTCTTATGTTTTTGATACTCCAACTGGCCCTTCTATAGTATGCGTAGCGTCATTAATTTTTATCATCACATTGGTCTTAAGCTTTTTTGTGGGACAATTTTCTGGGATAATAAAAACCGAAAAAGAAAGTTGAAATGGTATGGATAAGTTTTCCCCTAAACCAGTAACAGTAATCACAGGTTTTCTCGGAAGTGGAAAAACGACTTTGCTCTCTGCTTTGCTTAAAAAAGAAGAAATGAAAAATGTTGCGGTAATCATTAATGAGTTTGGTGAGGTTGGACTAGACCATGCTTTGGTGGAACACAGCGATGAGAATATTATCGAGCTACAAAACGGGTGTATTTGCTGTACTATTCAAGGCGATCTCCAGAAAACAATGCTGGACTTGATAGATAAAATGACAAAGGGAGACATCTCTTATTTTGATAAAGTCATAATAGAAACGACGGGACTTGCTGACCCAGTTCCAATTATTCATACTTTGATTAGTTCTATGGATTTGCAAAGAATTTATACTCTTGATGGTGTAATCACAGTAGTTGATGCCACTAACGGAGAAAAAACATTAGGCTTGCAGCCAGAAGCAGTCAAACAAGCGGCACTAGCCGAACGCATTATAATCAGTAAGATAGATCTAATAGAAAAAGATAAAGAGTTATCATTGGAAACCAGATTGAGAGCGATAAATCCTTCGATAAAAATTATCAAAAGTAGCTTTGGTGATGTTTCAATTTCAGACTTAATTGATTTGGGTGGATACGATCCTTTTAGCAAGTCTCGAGATGTAAAGGAATGGCTTGCTGCAGAAAGTATGGACTCCCATCACCACCACGATCATGACCACCATGTTAATGTAAATCGGCACGATGAAAATATTGAAGCGTTTTCTATGACTAGCGATAGACCTGTTAACATGATGGCATTTGGTTTGTTTAGGGACTTGTTAATGGCACAAATGGGGCCAGACTTACTAAGGTTAAAGGGAATAATTAATATTGAGGGTAGAGATCGCCCAGCAGTTATTCACGGTGTCCAGCATATTTTTCATCCTGTTCATTGGTTGGAAAAATGGCCCGACGGAGAGAGACAAACAAAGCTCGTTTTTATCACAAGAAATGTAAAGAAAGAACAAATAGAGGGTTTTTTTAATGCGTTAATGGGGCTTGTCGGAGATAAAGGCATGCCTAAGGAAATTGCTGATTTGTTGTAATTTTTATAAATTAGCTCAAGGTTTTTGAGTTATAAAAGCCAAGTTATTCGCAGGCATTTTATTAGTACTTAAATGAACCAATCCTGCTTCACGAAATAAATCCAACGTATCTATGTCATTTTTGTATCCCAAATCGGGGTCAGTATTAATTAAACTATGGTGAAACTCTATATCATTTTTACTAATTAGCTTTCCCTTACGCATAAAAGGTCCGTAGATAATTGAAAGTCCTTTAGGGGTTAGCGCCTTAGACACTTCCTTAACCAATATTTTTGTTTCCTTGAAGCTAATCAAATGTAATAAGTTTACCAGGAAAATGAGGTCCTGGCTGTAATGATCAGCAGCCCAACCTTCCTCCGTTGCATCTAACAGGCATGGAGGCTTAAGGTTTGTTAAATGATGGTCATCGCTCCAGCATCGAATACTTTTAATACGAGTTTCGTCAACGTCAGAGGGTTGTCAATCTAGATGTGGCAAAGCAGCGGCGAGTTTAACAACATGCTGGCCAGTACCACTTGCTATCTCCAGTGCGTTTCCCGATTTGATCGCAGTATTTCTTACTGGTTCGATAATAGGTTCAGCATTTCTAAATGCAGACGGCGCGCTGAGGCGACCATCGCCTTCCATATTTGCAACGCGGGCTGTCGCAGGAATATTTTGTCGATGGACCATATTCCGATAATGTTACAAAAGTAAAAAAAATCAATACCCTTCTCAATACAAACTTGGAGACATTTTCAATGAAATTTATTCGATTTAATGCTATACAATGAATAATGCTCTTAAAGTTTTAATTTCTATATTTTGTGAAAGATTTTATTTTTATGTGTGGGATATTCGCGTGCAAACCATTTAACAATAATTGGCTTAAGGAAAGCGTAATTAAACATCAAGAGAGAGGGCCTGATCAGAAAGCAATACATTTTTTCCAAGATATTGGAGTATCTGTAAATAGACTTGCAATTACTGGCAATCTGGAAGATGGATCACAACCCGTTTTTTCTAATTCCAAAAATACTTTTTGTGTTTTTAATGGTGCGCTTTACAATACAGAAGAACTTAAAAAACGTTTTTCTCTTACAGTAAGTTCTACAAATGAGGCTGCTGTTTTGGTAGAGTTATATGAGCTTAAGGGAGAAAAATTTACAAATTATTTAAGAGGAATGTTTTCAGTTATACTAGTCGACAAACGAGATGGGTCTTTATTGGTTGCAAGGGATATGTTCGGAGTAAAACCATTATACTGGGTCAATTGGGAAGACACTGTTATTTTTTCAAGCTCACTGAACGCTATTCCAGCGAAGCTTTTACCTTATGCTGAAGCTTTCCCACCTGGTGGGGTATGGGTCAACAACACCTTTAAGGCGAGAGTTAAGCCTGAGATTGTACAATTCAGAAGTTTAGAAAAACTTCTTGTAAACGCGGTCTCCAGTCATATCCCTTTGGAAGTAAAATGGGGTTGTAGTCTTAGCGGAGGGGTAGACAGTTCTTTACTATGTGCAATAGCTAAAACTATGGGACATGACTTTAACTGCTATACTTTGGACACTGGAGGAGGACAAGATCTGATAAGTGCAAAAGAAGTAGCTAAGCATCTTGAATTACCTTTAAAACTAGTAAAAGTAAATGATTTGAAAATTAAAGAGGCCATCCCTAAAGTTGTTGAAGCTTTGGGAACATATCAAGGTGAGCTGCTTTTGGGCGGACTTTTTACATATTTCATTTGCAGCGAAGCTCAAAAAGATGGACTAAAAGTCTTACTTTTTGGAGAGGGTGCAGATGAGGTTTTTGGTGGATATGAGAAATATAGGCTTTTTTTGAAAAAATCACCTGAATTTTCAAATATGATGATGATGGATGATCTTAAGTCTCTTTGGTTAACCCACAACAAGAGAGTGGACCACGCGGCTATGGCTGCAAGTATGGAAGCTCGAGTGCCCTACCAGGACACTTATGTAACTGGAAACGCAAGAAGGCTACCAATGAAATTGAAAGTTGATTTAAATCATACGTCAAGAAATAAAATAGCTTTACGAGCTATAGCAAAGAAGTATTTACCAGAAAACATCGCAGTTCGAAGAAAGGAAGTAATTTCGCGTGGAACAGGCCTTGGTGTCATGTTGGGAAGGGTGGCAAAAAACATCGCTAATGATTATGATGTGCAATCTATAAGTGAAATTGATTTAAAGAATTTCAACATAAGAAGTTACGCTGAAGCAATTGCCTTTACAGTCTGGAGAAGGCTATTTCCAAATTTAGCAGAAAACGTTCAAAGTATGAAGGAGCGTGGATTGTTAAAATCGATTAGCGTTTAAATGATAGAGCTATAGAGATTGTTTTAATTTTCTGTAAATGTTTCCCCGGCGTTTCCCCGGACACAAACAAGATTTAGTATAATAGCGCTAAGCTCCTGTTTACAATGGTGAGCCCGACAGGGTTCGAACCTGTGACCCACTGATTAAAAGTCAGTTGCTCTACCAACTGAGCTACGGGCCCACACTTGAGTTTTATTATTTACTTACTATTTGGTCAAGTCTTCAATTATATTAAATGACGTTAAAACAAAATTAGGTTACTTATAGTTTAGAACATTACGGGGAAGTTATTGAAACTAAAATTCACCAAAATGCACGGTTGTGGAAATGATTTTGTAATTATTGATAATCGCGATCAAAAATTGGAACTAAATAATGATGAAATTAAACTTCTATGTGACCGACATTTTGGTATTGGATGTGATCAGCTTGTTGTCATAAGTGATAACAATAAAAATAATGTCTCCGCTTATGCTCTCTTTTGGAATTCAGATGGCTCTGTTTCTGCTACTTGTGGAAATGCCACAAGATGTATAGCTACCATTCTTTTTGGGGAGACCAGAACAGAAACACTTAATATTGAAACTCAAAATGGAATTATAGAGTGCCATAAAAAAAATAATGAATTGATATCGGTTAATATCGGTCAACCAAAGATAGCTTGGGATGAAATACCGTTGTCTAAGGAAGTCTCAACTTTAAATCTTCCAATCGAAGGAGAACCAACTGGAACAAACTTTGGTAACCCTCATTGCACGTTTTTTGTTGATGACTTGAATAAAATAGATGTTCGACGTAAAGGTCCCACAGTTGAGAATAATGCATTGTTTCCTGAAAAAACAAACGTTCAATTCGTAAAAATCTTAGATAGAACTCATATCAAATTAAAAGTTTGGGAGCGTGGATCAGGTATCACATTAGCATCTGGATCTTCCTCTTGTGCAGCAGTTGATGCAGGCATCAGAAGAGACCTCCTTGACAATAGAGTTAAGGTCGAACTTGATGGGGGAACCGTCGAAGTGGAGAAAAAAGAGACGGGTATGTGGTTGACTGGACCGACCAAGCATGTATTTACTGGCATCTACAATTTGATTCGGAACTAAGTAGCGATGAAATTTAAAACTCTTGGATGTCGCCTAAATACTTTTGAGACTGAAACAATAAAGTCAATAACAGAGAAATTAGATTTTAAAAATCTTACTTTCGTTAACACTTGTTCAGTTACTAAAGAGGCCGCTAAAAATAGTAAAAAGTATATTCGTCAGCTAAAAAAATCATCTCCAACCAACAGAGTCGTTGTTTCGGGATGTGATGCGCACATCGAAAAAGAAACTTACATTAATATGCCTGAAGTTGATGTGGTAGTTGGAAATGACGTTAAACTCGATGAAGCAATTTGGAGAGACATAGTACAACGTGGGCAGTCAGGTTTTTTTGGAAATTCAAAGGTCAAGTTAAAACAAGCAAAAACTAAAATTCTTCCCAATTTTACAAAAAGATCAAGAGCATATTTAGAAATACAAAATGGATGCGACCACTCTTGTACTTTTTGCATAATTCCCCAAGGAAGAGGACCGTCAAAATCAGTCGCTACTAAAACAATTTTGGAGAAAATAGGTAATCTTGTTGATAAGGGATTCAAAGAAATTGTTTTGACTGGCGTTGATATCACGAGTTGGGGCTCAGATCTAGCTGGCAATGAAAAACTTGGTGATTTAGCAATCAGAATCTTGGATGAAATTCCTAGACTACCTCGCCTAAGACTATCATCTTTAGATGTTAGTGAGATGGATGAGAGTCTCCTACATGTATTTAAAACCAATAAACGGATGATGCCACATCTCCACCTTTCTCTACAATCAGGTAACAACCTCATACTAAAAAGAATGAAAAGAAGACACTCCAGAGAGCAAGCAATTGAGTTATGTAGAAACCTAAAGGCCGCCAGACCAGAGTTGACATTCGGTGCGGACCTAATTGCAGGCTTTCCGACAGAAAGCGATTTAATGTTTTTAGATACTATTAAACTTGTAGATGAGTGCGATATCAGCTGGCTTCACGTCTTTCCTTACTCTAGACGTCCAAACACCCCTGCGAGTCGCATGCCACAAGTCAATAAGGATGAAATATCTAAGCGCTCAAAAGCTCTAAGAGATCTAGCTCAGCGAAAAAAAATACAGCACTTTGCAAAACTAAAAGAAAAGACGCTATCAGTACTGATGGAGTCTGAATTCAAGGGACGGGCTGAAGATTTCACTGAAATTACAACGAGCACCCCTCTCAAAACAGGCGAAATTTATGCACTAAAAGCGCATAATTACAGTGGTAACAGCCTTCTTGCAAAATACTAAAGCGATAGGCACAGATATTTCATCTCCAGATACTCCTCAATCCCATGATGCGATCCCTCACGACCAAGTCCAGACTGCTTAACTCCCCCGAAGGGAGCCACTTCTGTAGAAATTAATCCCGTATTTATGCCTACCATACCGTATTCCAAAGATTCTGCTACTTTCCAAACGCGCTTGAGATCTGAGGCATAAAAGTACGAGGCCAAACCGAATATAGTATTATTAGCTTGTTCTATGACATCGTCTTCATCGTTAAATCGGAATAAAGGTGCAACGGGCCCAAAAGTTTCTTCTTCCGCAATTAACATGGACTTATCAACGTTTGTTAATACCGTTGGTTCAAAAAACGTACCGCCAATGTTATGTTTCTTTCCCCCGCATTGAGCTGTGGCACCTTTATCTAAAGCATCTTTAATATGTTCCTCAACCTTTTTGAGGGCTTCGTTAGTGATCAAGGGACCAAGAGTACTAGATGGAGCAAAACCGTCGCCTACCACCATCTTTGAAACGGCCTCTTCCAGCTTCCTGGCAAATATATCATATACTCCATCCTGCACGTAGATTCTATTTGCGCACACACATGTTTGACCATTATTTCTGAATTTAGAAATTATTGCCCCCTCAACCGCCTTATCAATATCTGCATCATCAAATACGATAAATGGTGCGTTACCACCTAACTCCATGGACATCTTTAAAACTTGGTCTGCTCCTTGTTTTAAAAGTTTTTTCCCAACTTCTGTCGATCCAGTAAAAGTTAATTTTCGAATTTTATCATTTGAACATAGTTCTTTGCCTATTTCGACCGGATCAGAAGTAGTTAGAACAGAGAATACCCCTTTCGGAATTCCTGCTTCTTCTGCAAGATCGCAAAGGGCCAAAGCGGATAATGGAGTGTCTTCTGGAGCTTTTGCTACAAAACAGCAGCCAGCAGCGAGTGCTGGGCCCAATTTTCTGGTAATCATTGCATTGGGAAAATTCCAAGGAGTTATAGCAGCTACCACGCCTACTGGCTGCTTTAACACGATTATTCTTTTGTCTTCCTGGTGTCCAGGAATGGTTTCTCCGTAAACTCTTTTTCCTTCTTCGGCAAACCACTCAATAAAACTAGCTCCATAAGTAATTTCTCCCTTTGCTTCTGCCAACGGTTTTCCCATTTCAGCGGTAAGGATTGCAGCTAGATCGTCGGCATTTTCTAACATTAGCTTGCCGAACTTATTTAAAATTATACTTCTCTCTTTCGCGGTCTTTTTACTCCAATTGGGGAAAGCTTCGTACGCAGCATCTATTGCAATTCGAGCATCGTTAACATCTAAATCGGGAACAGTTGTTATTAAATTTCCATTAGAGGGGTTAACCACTTCAAAAGTTTTTCCACTTTTTGCATCTACCCAAGCACCGTTAATGTGCGCTTTATTTTTTAGAAGGTTTTTGTTTTTTAGCATAACACTGAGATTTGTTTGATCTAACATATTTACGTTTCCATTTTCAATTTGCTCTTACTGTCATATAACCATTAAATTATACAATATTACAAGCCCCTAGTTTGTCTTAACGCTTCTGATAAAACCATCACACAACTGACCACAACATTTAAAGACCGTCCTCTGCCTGGCATTTCTATGGTAACAGCGTCATCCACCGATTCGTGAACATATTCAGGTACTCCAGCGCTTTCTCTACCTAGCATTAGTCGGTCATTTTTCTGAAATCTAAAATCTAAATAATTTTTTTTACTTTTAGTTGTCAGGAGAATCACTCTTGAACTCGGGTTTTCCTCTTGTTGCTGTTTCTTAAATGATTGATAATCAATGAACGTCCTAAAGTCCGCATGGCTAATATAGTCCATTGCAGTCCTCTTCAATTTCCTTTCAGAAAAAGCAAATCCGCATGGCTCAATTATGTCCAATGGCACATTAAGGCAAGCAGAAACCCTAAGAAGTGCTCCTAAATTTTGAGGTATATCTGGTTGAAAAATAGAAATTCTCATATATACACTATACATAAATTTAAAAATACAGTGCGTCTTAAAGTCCAATAGACAATCTATTGATAAATATTAAATTAACATATATAAGCTCTATGGAAAACTGGGAAATAAACACGGAATTTACATGGAAGACAACAAAGAGAATAAAAAGGGAAATAGGCGTGATTTTCTTTATATTTCAACCGCTGCTGTTGGGGCAATAACGGTTGGAGCAGCAACATGGCCTCTAATCAACCAAATGAATCCTTCAGCTGATGTAGCGGCCTTGTCATCTATAGAAGTAGATGTTAACGATTTAGAGCCAGGATCACAGTTAACGGTAAAGTGGTTGGGAAAACCCGTTTTTATCAGGAGGCGTACAGAAGAAGAGATTTCCGCTGCAAGAGAGGTGAAGTTGGAAGATTTGCCTGATAAAAGCGCACAAAATGCTAATCTTAAAGACGGTGATGCATCGGATAAGTTCAGGACGCTTGATGAAAACGGCGAGTGGCTGGTAATGATGGGAGTATGTACACATCTGGGATGCGTCCCGCTTGGCGATGCTGGAGATTTTGGGGGATGGTTTTGCCCATGTCATGGATCTCATTATGACACTGCTGGTAGAATTAGAAGAGGACCGGCTCCCACCAATTTACCCATTCCTGTTGCATCGTTGTCCGATGGTGGAATATTAAAATTAGGTTAATAGACAAAGGAAAGAAAAATGGGCGGCATACCACACGATAAATATGAACCAAAAAAAGGATTTGAAACTTGGTTGGATAAGAGACTACCTGTTGGGAGACTTGTTTATGACACCCTAATGATTCCAACTCCAAAGAATTTGAACTGGATGTGGATATGGGGGATAGTTCTAACTTTTTGTCTCGTCCTTCAAATAATCACCGGTATTATTTTAGTTATGCACTATACGCCCCATGTCGATCACGCCTTTGACAGTGTTGAGCATATAATGCGTGATGTGAATGGTGGATGGGCCATTAGGTACATTCACGCTAATGGTGCTTCTCTGTTTTTTATAGCTGTCTACATGCATATTTTTAGGGGTTTATATTATGGTTCTTACAAAGAACCCCGAGAAGTAACTTGGATAATAGGTATGTTGATTTATTTGGCGATGATGGCAACAGCCTTTATGGGCTATGTACTTCCTTGGGGTCAAATGTCTTTCTGGGGTGCTACAGTTATCACCGGTTTGTTTGGCGCTATCCCTTTCGTAGGAGAGTCACTTCAGACGTGGTTATTAGGGGGCCCAGCAGTGGATAATGCAACGTTAACTCGATTTTTCAGCCTACATTATTTGCTTCCATTTGTTATCCTCGGATTAGTTGCTACTCACATATGGGCTTTTCATACTACTGGAAATAATAACCCAACCGGCGTAGAAGTTAGGCGCGGATCCAAAGAGGAGGCCGAGAAAGACACCCTTCCATTTTTTCCTTATTTCGTAATGAAAGACCTTGTTGCGCTAGCTATTATTTTGGCAATTTTCGCTGCTATCGTAGGGTTTATTCCAAATTATCTTGGGCACCCAGATAACTACATTGAAGCTGACCCTCTTGTAACACCAGCCCACATTGTTCCGGAGTGGTACTTTTTACCTTTCTATGCAATTCTTCGTGCTTTCACTGCTGATGTGTGGATCGTTCAATTCACCTCATTTATATCAGGGGGAATAATCGACGCAAAATTCTTTGGAGTTCTCGCTATGTTTGGTGCTATTGCAGTAATGGCACTTGCGCCATGGCTTGACACATCTTCTGTTCGTTCCGGAAGATATCGACCTCAGTTCAAGTGGTGGTTTGCCTTATTAGTTTTAGATTTTTTTGTTCTGACCTGGGTAGGCGCTAAACCCGCAGAACAACCCTATTCCACAATATCACTTATCGGGTCCAGTTATTGGTTTGCTTACTTTTTAATAATACTTCCCTTACTAGGGGTCACTGAAACCCCAGATCAGCAACCCAAAACAATTGAGGAAGATTGGAACAAGAAATTGGAGAAAAGTGAGACAAAGGAAAGTTCACCTAACGGAGGTGTGTATGAGCCCGCAGAGTAAGACTTTCATAAAGGCTGCTATTTGTAACCTGGTCCTAGTAGCTCAACTAATCTTTATAAGTCAGGCCTATTCCGCTGGACCAGTTGGAAAGATAGATAACGTCGATTTTTCATTTGAAGGAGTCTTTGGGACATATGATAAAAAGCAACTGCAGCGTGGGCTGCAAGTCTTCACTGAGGTTTGCGCCGGGTGTCATGGACTGACGCATGTAGCATATCGTAATCTTGGTGACAAGGGAGGACCTGAACTACCTCCTGAGCAAGTCAAAGCATATGCTGCTCAGTTTGATGTTTATGACCCTGACATTGATGACGATAGAAGTGCAGTACCTTCTGATTACTTTAGCGGATCAATGGTGGAAAATGCTCCGAATTTGAGCCTTATGGCTAAAGCGCGCGTGGGAGGGGCGGAATATATCGTATCGCTTTTGAAAAGTTATACTGAAGAAGAGAAAGAGCAAGCTGGCTCTGTTTTATATGGCAACAAATTGTATCCTGGTGGATGGATTGCTATGTCTCAGCCTCTCTGGGGTGACGATGTAGAATATATGGATGGGACTGAGGCTACCCTCCAGCAAGAAGCTGAAGATGTAGCGGCATTTTTAATGTGGGCTGCAGAGCCAAAGTTGAATGTGAGGAAGGAAACGGGCTTTAGGGCGGTACTACTCCTATTGATTCTTTCTGTATTATTATATTTTACGAATAAAAAGCTGTGGGCACCACACAAGTACAAAAAAGTTTAATTTAGTAGGCAGCAAGCTTTTTTCATCTATTATTGATATATTTACTGACATAAAATCTAAACAGAAAGATCGTTAGAAATGTCGATTAATTCATTTGGTCACTTATTTAAAGTTACTACCTGGGGGGAAAGCCACGGGAGTGCGATTGGGGCAACAGTTGATGGGTGCCCACCTGGTGTAGAACTTAGTGAAGCCGACATACAGCCTTGGTTAGACAGACGGAGGCCCGGCCAAAGCAAGTATACGACCCAAAGAAAAGAATTGGATAAGGTTAAGATACTCTCAGGAACATTTGAAGGCGTAACCACAGGCACTCCGATTCAACTATTCATTGAAAATCAAGATCAAAGATCAAAGGATTATAGTGAAATTGCAAATACATTTAGACCAGGTCACGCAGACCTTACATATCACCTTAAGTATGGAATAAGAGATTATAGAGGAGGCGGAAGATCTTCAGCAAGAGAAACAGCATCAAGAGTAGCGGCAGGAGGAATAGCTAGAAAAATTCTAGCAGATATGGCCCCAGACATAGAGATAACAGGTTATCTGATCCGAATTGGAAAATTGGAAATTGATAGAAAAAAATTTTCTGAAACTACAATTAAAGAAAATGAATTTTGGTGTCCTGACAAGACTATGGTTCCAAGTTGGGAGAAATATATAAAAGAACTGCGTAAAAGTGGTAACTCTGTTGGTGCGATGATTGAAATTATTGCTAAGGGCGTACCCGCAGGGCTGGGAGCACCCCTATATGCAAAGATGGATTCAGATCTAGCTAGCGGTCTGATGTCAATAAATGCTGTGAAAGGTGTTGAAATAGGCATTGGTATGAAAGCTGCTGAGATTGAAGGAATAGAGAATGCTGATGAAATCTTTTTGGAGGACGATAAAATCTCTTTTACATCCAATAATGCGGGAGGTGTTTTGGGTGGTATAACTTCGGGTCAGGATATTGTTACAAGATTTGCTGTCAAGCCGACGTCATCAATTTTAAGCGAGAGAAAATCAATTACAAAAGCAGGATCCTCAACCACAGTTTCGACAAGAGGAAGACATGACCCTTGTGTAGGAATAAGAGCAGTGCCAGTGGGAGAAGCTATGGTAGCATGTACTATTTTGGATCATTTTTTACTGCATAGGGGTCAGATTGGGCCCAATTCTGGCACTATATTATAGCAATCAACACTTTTTTAGATGTACGAAAATTTCCTGATTGCCCTTTTTTCCAGTGATATACGCTTTTCTGCACTTTATAAAATATAGACTACTCTTTTCCAAGGACTTCAGGAAATGACCAAGTGTTTTCTGAGTGTCTATCTCCTTTTTTACTACACCATTTTTTGATATATTCTGTTTTCCAACTTCGAATTGAGGTTTATATAATAAAATAATATCCCCACCTGCCCTTGCAACAAATTCTATATCTTTAATAATTTTTTTCAATGAAATAAAGGCAACATCTACAACAACCAGGTCATAGGAATCTTTTAGTCTTGATGAAATGTCTCTTATATCCGTTTGTTCAAACACAGAGATCTGGGAGACATTTCTTAGACTTGAATGAAGCTGATCTGTTCCAACATCAACTGATGTAATTTTTTCTGCTCCCTCATAAAGCAGAACTTGTGTAAAGCCTCCCGTGGACGAGCCTACATCCAAGGCAGTTTTCCCCTCAACCTTCACCTTAAAACTTTTTAGAGCTTCAAACAATTTTTTTCCTGCTCGACTTACCCACTGCTGTTGTTCAACTATAGAAACGCTTGATCCTGTTGTAATTTCTTTAGCTGGTTTGTTACATATTTTTCCATTTAGTAAAACAAATCCTTCCTTTATCAGCTCCTGGGCCCTATTTCTTGATCCTGCCAGACCCAATTGCATAATGTATTGATCTAATCTTATTTTCATTTATCTAAAAGTACTTCGTATGCTATCTTATTAATAGCATTGTCTTTTAAAGATTAGAAAAATTGGGAATATGATGATAGGTCAGCAACAAAAAGATCAGGCAGAAAAATGGTTCAAAGATTTAAGAGATAAAATTTGCGAAGAGTTTGAAATATTAGAAGAAGATCACTTAAAGTTGGCTCCCAAGGTTGATATGGCGGCAAAAAAATTTGAGAGAAGGAGTACAATAAGAGAAACAGACGACAAAGAAGATGGCGGTGGCGGCGTCATGGCAACGCTTAAAGGTGGTCGAATATTTGAGAAAGTAGGCGTAAATGTTTCTGCGGTGTATGGAAACCTTGCACCAGAAGCACAAAAGAGTATTACAGCTAGGAAAGCTATCCCCGAGCTCAAAGATGACCCCAGATTTTGGGCCTCAGGCATCAGCCTTGTAGCGCATATGAGAAATCCTCATACACCTGCCATACACCTTAATACAAGAATGTTTTGGACACCTCACGCATGGTGGTTTGGAGGAGGTACCGACTTAAATCCATCGATAAAAAATGACGACGACACAAATTTCTTTCATCAAATTCTGAAAAAGAAATGTGATAAGCATAATCAGAATTACTACAAAAAGTTTAAGGAATGGGCTGATGAATATTTTTTCATACCACATAGAAAAGTTGCAAGAGGAGTAGGTGGAATATTTTTTGATGATCTCTGCACTGGTGACTGGGAAAAGGATTTTTCTTTCACCAAAGATGTTGGGGAAGCATTTATTGAAGCTTATATACCAATAGTGAAAAAACACTATCTGAAAGATTGGACACCAAAGGATAAGAAAATCCAAGAACAAAAGAGGGGCCTTTACGCTGAATTTAACTTAGTTTACGACAGAGGCACAAAGTTTGGCTTACAGACAGGACACAATATAGATGCAGTATTAATGAGCTTACCTCCAACAGCAGAGTGGGTTTAGGTCAGCAAACTTAGCAACTTTTCCTTAGATGCTTTGAACCCAGAACCTATCCAAAATGTTTCCATTAGATTTATTTTTTCTTTAGTTGTATTCAAGTTTTTCGTCAAAGGATGAATGTCTGAGAACTTTATCGGAAAAATTTTTCTAGATGCTTTCTTTATTTTCTCTATATCTTTGACCGTTATAATAAATCCTTCTTTAACTTCTTTTATTATTAGCAAATCTATGCTGGCTTTTACACCCAATTTGTACCCTAAATAATCAGGATTATGGTCCAGACCCAATAGATTATTTAATTGATTGAAATATTTTTTTTCTTTTTTTATCATAAGAGGGATCGAGGTCTTCATCTCTAGAGCTAATAATCTCCTTACCAAAGATGGTGTCAAATTAAACCTATTCTCCAATTTTTCTAATTTTAAGATTGCAGATTGAGAGTAAATTCCGAACAATTTTTTATAAAGATCAACTTTATTCATTAGCTTCAAAGCAAAAGATGGAGACCTAGCAAGAAGTATTTTTCTAATCTCTGAAGCCACCCTTTCATAACTTAAGTCACTTATTCCATTTATATGCTTTTTGATAATCGGTAACTTTTTTGAAGCGACATTTTCATCTTTTAAATCTAGAACTGCAACAAAGCGAAAAAATCTTAATATTCTTAAATAATCTTCTTTTATTCTAAACTCAGGATCACCTATAAAGTCTAGCTTTATTTTATTTAAATCTTCTAAATTTCCTAATGGATCGATTATTTGCCCACTATAGGAACAATAAATAGCGTTAATAGTAAAGTCACGTCGTTTTGCATCCTCTTCAATATTTTCAACAAACTCAATATCAGCCTCTCTACCGAAAGTTCGGATGTCTCTCCTAAAAGATGTTATTTGGAAATTTCTTTTTTTATTTCTAACTGTCAAGCAACCGTACTTTAGTGCTCTATCATCAAACCTTATTTGGTTTTGATCAAAAATTTGTTTTAGTTGCTCAACGCTTAAAGAAGTGGTTAGGTCAATATCTTTAAATTTTTTATACCCGAGTAATAAATCCCTAACTGCTCCTCCAACAATATAGCATTCCTTTCCTGATGAACTAAGTAGACGCATAAGTTCCTTTAGCTCTGAACCGAAAACCTTTTCTACATTCACTTTTTTCATATTATATCTCTAACTTGAGAAAATTTTTGAGAAATTATAAAGAATTCTTGCTGTCGCACCCCAAATATAATAAGGCCCATAAGGAACCGCCAAAAATGATCTTTTCTTTCCATTCCAAGTAAAAGAATGCTCCGAATAACTTTTACTATCCAATAAAAACTCAAGTGGTACTTTAAATACTTCGGACACCTCCTCTGAGCTATTTATTTGAATTTCATATCCACTTACAATTCCAATAAACGGAAATATCCTGAAACCAGTTATTGTTTCATGTGATGGTAAAGAACCGATTATAAATACATTTAGCGAGCTTAAACCGATTTCTTCAAAAGCTTCTCTTAGCGCTGTAACATCAAGACTTTTATCTTTATCATCAAACTTGCCTCCTGGAAAAGAAATTTGTCCCGAATGCTTTTTCATATTCAATGAACGGCGAGTGAGAATTACTTGCCACATAGAATTTTCATATTGTAATGGAACCAGTACTGAAGCGGGGTGTAGATTTATATTTGTTCTGTTTTGCTTAAGATGCAGATCAAAGGTGGTATCCGCTTTTCTCGTAAAATCATTATGATAGTCAGTAGGGTTAATAATACCTCTTATTTTTTCTATTAATTCTTCCTTTTTTGAAAAATCAACCTTCATAGTAGTCAAGAATTTGTTTAAGTGAAAACTGAAATTTTCGTCCACAGAATTGACAGTTTGCAGAAATTTTTTCCTTCTTATCATACATATCTTCTAGCTGCTCTTTTGGATATTTAGATAAAGTGTAGAGTAGTGTTTTTCGTTTACAAGAGCATCCAAATTTTATTTTTGTCTCTTTAAATACTGTTAATGAGCTGTTTTGGAAAATATTATCCAAAAATTTATATTGATTAAATTCTGCATTCATCGAATCCTTTATTTGCTCAGTTATTCTTTCCTTTAAAATATCCCAACTTTTGTCATCAATATATTTGTTATCATACTCGTCTGGCAATGCTTGCAACATAAACCCAGAGGCAATCCAATTTCTTCCACTTTTTGCACTATGCTTCTTTGTAATATTCAAATCAAAGAATGTTTTAATTTGTTCTGACTGAAAAAAATAATTTTCGGCTGATTTACTAAGGCTGCCTTCGATAATTGGGGTTATGCCCTGATATGGCTCCATATTTTTCCCTTGATCAATAGTAATTGCGAATAATCCCGTATCGAGATTTAAATGCGTAGCTTCTTTGTCATAATCTGCATATCCTCTTATATTTGCAGGCTTTCCCTGATCCTTTGGGGCATAATAATCTGTTGCCAACAGCTTTATACTTTCATTGCCTCTTATCTGTAGTGAAAGTCTCCATCTTATTTTAATCATCTCTCCTATTAAAGCGGTAAGAAGTAGTGCTTCGAATAGGAGTTTACAAACTTTATCAGGGAAGCGATGATGTCTTATTGTATCTGAAGCTAACTTCTCTATTCGTGCAAAGCGACCTCTTAGATTTTTATCATCAATCTGGAATGGTAAAACTGAGTCTAAAAAATTGTTTTTCATATACTTCGTTTTTATTTAGTGGTTATTGATGTTTATTTAATATTAAATGGGAAAACAACAACAATTCGGTAGTAAGCGTTGAAGCTGTTTGGTGAAAGAGTTAATTACAAAATTAAATACCAGAGAAGAGTTGGTGCCTATGGTATTATTTTGCAAAAGAATGACTTAATTTTAACAGAGCAAATAACTAAAGAGAATGGTATAGAGCTTCAATTACCTGGAGGAGGCTCGAATGAGAATGAGTCCCTCATTCGTGCACTTTATCGAGAGGTAATAGAAGAAACAGGTTGGGGCATTAAAGTTCTTAAAAAAGAAGGGATATTCCAACGTTTTACATACATGCCGGAATATAAAATTTGGGCCCATAAAATATGCCATATTTACCGATGTGCCGCAACGATGAGAAAAACAGAATACCTTGAGAAAAATCATCGCTCTGTAATTATGAACAAAAAAAAAGCATTGGAAAAAGTTGTGGATACTGGGTTCAGATATTTTATTCAAAACATTTAGCTAATTTATTAGGAGCTTTCTTAGGAGCTCTTTTGTTGGCCAACTGTCTGCTGAAAGACCAAATTCTAATTGAACCGACCTAACAGCCTGTCTAGTCTTAGCACCTAATATTCCGTCTACTTTTCCAACATCATACCCTTTAGATCTTAGGACGTTTTGTAATTTTATCATTGCTTCAATATCTAAAATATCAGATGGGTTGTTATGCTTATATTTTTTTGCTCCACCAAGTCTTTTAGCTAAGTGAGCAGCTGTGACGGTATAGATGAAGCTATCGTTCCATTTCAAATAAACTTCAAAATTTTTAAATGCCAAAAATGCTGGACCTTTCTTTCCCTGGGGCAATAAGAGCGTTGAATGAAGGTTTTCATCTATTTTAAATTTTTCTCTTCTTAATTTTAGGCCTAAGTTTTCCCAATCTTTGAGAGCTCTTCCCCTTCCAAATCCCGCTAATTCCCAATAAAAGTCTTTCGGTAATATCACTTCCTCTAACCAAGCCTCCCCCTTTGCCCAACCCATATGGTTTATCAAATTGGCTGCTGTTAAAATGGCATCTTCAGGCGTTTCCTTTAAAGAAATTTGGCCGTCCTTGTTACCGTCAACACCAAATTCCAAAATATCCTGCGGTAACATCTGAACTTGCCCTATTTCTCCTGCCCAAGCTCCAGTTGTATCGTGATCAATATCGCCACGCTCAATCAATTGCATTGCTGCAATGAATTCAGGCTGAAAGAGCTCAGGTCTTCTACAATCAAATGCTAGGGAAGCTAAGGAATTAAGAGTATTAAAATTTCCTTGAACGGCTCCGAAATCGGTCTCCATAGCCCAAAAAGCCGTAATCACTTCTTTTGGCACTCCATATAAAGCTAAGGCTTTATTAAAAACAGTTTGATACTTTTTGAATTGTTTTTTCCCGTTTACCAATCTGTAGTCATTTATTGCTCTTTTGGAGAAATCAAGGAAGCTCAATTTGAAACTTCTTTGTTTTCTATCAAGTTTAATAATGGCTGGGCTAAATTTTGCTCGTCTAATAGTTTTTTTTACTACTTCAGTATTTATACCGATGCCAGTTGCATACCTTTCTGTTTCTTTTAAAAAAACACTAAAATCCCCTCCACAATTAGTAAACGTTTTGCCCAATACAACTGACGGCAAGCTAAATATAAGTAAAAAAACCAAAGTTTTAAAATTGGGTTTCATGTATTTAACTACCTCAAGTTTAAAACATTTAACATGTCATAGATACCTGGATCCTTTTCTTTAGACCACAAGGCTGCTTTTATTGCTCCGTTTACAAAAATATCTCTGGAGAATGCTTCATGTTTAATTGATATTCGTTCCGAGTCAGATGTAAAAGAAACTTCGTGTTCACCAACTACCCCACCACCCCTAAGGGAAGCAAAACCTATTGAGCCTTTTTCTCGACCATCTGATATGCCATCACGTACTGCTACTCTCAATTCTGGCAAGCCTTTTCCTTTCCCTCTAGCTGCCGCTTCACCTAGCATTAAAGCAGTTCCAGAGGGTGCATCAACCTTATCTCGATGATGCATTTCCAAAATTTCTATATCAAAATCTAGGTCTAGAGAGGATGAAATCTTCTCGACTAAGCTGGTTAATACATTTATTCCTAGGCTCATATTTCCTGCCTTAACAATTACTACTCTTTCTGCATACTCGCTGATCTCATTTTCTTGTCCTAGGTCAAAGCCAGTTGTACCAATTACATGGGCAGTATCGGTCTGTGCGCAAACCTTGACACACTCCAATGAGGTATTTGGGGTGCTAAAATCGATAACAGCTTCTGCACCCTCTAAAGCCAATTTTAAATCATCCGTTATCAAAATATTATTGGGTCTACCCAGAAGTTTTTCCCCACAATCTTGTCCTATCCAACCGTGCCCTTTATGCTCCACAACAAAGTGCAGGTCTATGGTGGAAGATTCAGTAATTTTTTTTATTATTTTAGATCCCATTCGACCTGACGCTCCTAAAACACTGACCTTGAAACGATTTTTCATATTTTTCCTCAACAAATAATTGAATAATCTCCAATTTGATTTTAGTAGTTAGTATAGACCAATCGTTATACTGGATGAAGCTAATATGCAAAAAAGAAAAAATAAAGGTAGGTTTGGAGACGAGGCTTCTCAAAGACAACTGAGGGTCTCCGAATTAATTAAAAGAAACATTGCGAAAATATTAATTGACTCTAACTTTTACGATCAAGATAGGAAAATTTATTCAGCATCGGTTACTGAGGTACGTTGTTCAGCAGACCTCAAAATAGCAACAGTATACGTTCTTCCCTTAGATGATAAAGACGCTCAGGACCTAACCGCTTTTCTCGGTAAGAATAAAAATGCCATCAGGCACGCTCTTGGAAAAGAGGTGTCTTTGAAATATTTACCAGATTTAAGGTTTAAAGAAGACACACTTTTTGAACAAATAGAAAAAACTAACAAAATTTTTAAAGCTCTTGAAAAAGATTAGGTAGGCAGTGCACACGAATATATTTAACGGATGGCTCTTAGTGAATAAACCGGCCGGCATTACATCTGCCGACGTCGTTAGAGTTTTAAAAAGAAAAATGAACCCAACAAAGATTGGTCATGCTGGAACTCTGGATCCTGACGCTACGGGATTGATACCATTAGCATTAGGTGAAGCCACTAAGGCCATTCCATATCTCCTAAAATCAAAAAAGAAGTATGAAGCTACTTTTTTGCATGGTGTTAAAACTGATACAGATGACGCTTCTGGAAACACTCTCAAATCCTCATTCTACGTTCCAAGAAAAAATGAAATATTGGATGCACTTAACTATTATTCAGAGGTCATCTTTCAAATCCCCCCTAAAGTCTCAGCCGTAAAAGTTGAGGGAAAAAGAGCTTACAAACGTTTTAAAGCCAACGAGAATTTCCAGCTTTCAGCAAGAAATATAAAGGTATATGAGCTTTCGTTACAATCTTACGATGAAAGTGGAAAAGCCATTGTTCACTTTGAATGTAGCAAGGGTGGGTATGTAAGATCTATTGCAAGAGATATAGGTGATTTCATTGGGTGTTTCGGATACGTAAGAAACTTGAGTCGCCTAGAGTATGGTCCTTTTAAAGTTACAGAGGCATGTCATCTGTCCAAATTATTAGAGCTCTCTAAAGAGAGTTTAGAGTTGAAATTAAAGGCCATCGAGATAGGCATCCCAAACCTAAAAATTTTTGAATGCCCTATGGATGATCTAAAACAGCTTGAAAATGGTCAACCAATAGAATGTCCAACGACCGTCAGTCTAATCGAAGGAGAAGAGCTCATAGCAAAATGCAAAGGAAGAGTTGCAGCCATTCTTTTCAAGGATAGATCATTTTTGAAAGTAAGAA
Source organism: uncultured Alphaproteobacteria bacterium (assembly GCA_902537215.1). Classification (GTDB taxonomy): domain Bacteria; phylum Pseudomonadota; class Alphaproteobacteria; order Rhodobacterales; family Rhodobacteraceae; genus CACIJG01. Next base: position 10,860 of record CACBAM010000011.1, on the reverse strand, counting down.
GAAAATTTAACACTTAATCATTACAATGAAAAGAAGCAATATCACAGGTAATTCAGTATTATTTATTTTTTTCTTTATTTTTTTGTCAAATCGCACTAATAACTAGTCAATTAACTAATCCTAACTGGACGACATCCTGGTAGGGTAGAGAAATGGAGAAAAACGATGTCGATTACGCAAGAAGATAAAAAAACTTTAATTAAAGACTACGCAACAAAAAAGGGAGATACTGGCTCGCCTGAAGTTCAGGTAGCTATATTGACCAAGAGAATTGTCAATTTAACAGAGCATTTCAAAACTCATAAAAAAGATAATCATTCTAGAAGAGGCCTTTTGAAAATGGTTTCTTTAAGACGCAAACTTTTGGACTATGTGCGAGAGAAAGACGAGAATCGCTACAAAGAACTAATTAAAAGACTGGAAATTAGAAGATAATATATTCCGTTTTTTGTCCGTAAAATTTACCAAAACAAAGGCAAGATATGTTTAATGAAATAAAGAAGACTATTGAGTGGGGACACGATAAGTTAACACTAGAAACTGGCAAGATCGCTAGACAAGCAGACTCGACCGTAATAGCAACATATGGTGAAACAGTAGTTATGGCTGCCGTTGTATACTCAAAGGAGTCAAAGGCTGACCAAGATTTCTTTCCCTTAACAGTTAATTATCAAGAAAAGTATTATGCTGCGGGGAAAATTCCAGGAGGGTTTTTCAAAAGAGAAGCTAGACCGACAGAAAAAGAAACTTTGACTAGTCGTTTGATCGATAGGCCGATACGACCGTTATTTGTCGAGGGATTTAAAAACGAAGTACAAGTGACATGTACCGTTCTCAGTCATGACCTAGAGAATGACCCCGATATAGTAGCAATGATAGCAGCCTCTGCGGCCTTAACACTTTCAGGAGCTCCTTTTCTTGGTCCAATCGGAGCCGCCAGAGTAGGTTTTGTTAACGACTCTTATGTTCTCAATCCTTCAGTAGATGATATGGATAATTTAAAAGAAAACAATGAGCAAAGACTTGATCTTGTAGTTGCTGGAACCAAAGATGCCGTAATGATGGTAGAATCCGAAGCTTACGAATTATCGGAAAAAGAAATGTTAGGAGCGGTAAAGTTTGGACATGAACAGATGGCATCAGTAATTGACATGATCATTGATCTGGCAAAAGAGGCAGCAAACGAACCCTTTTCTTTTGAATATCAGCTTAATGACAAATTATATAACAAGATATCCAAAGTGGGAGCCAAAGATCTAAAGAAAGCTTTTGAAATATCTGAAAAAAAAGAACGACAATCTTCAGTTGCGTCAGCGGTAGAGAAAATCAGAAGTTCCCTGTCTGATGAAGAAAATGAAGGTAATGAAGTGAATGAACTAATAAAAAAACTAGAGTCTGAGGTTGTTAGAAACAATATCCTAGATAATGGTACTCGAATAGATGGTAGAGATTTAACAACGGTTAGATCGATAGAGACGGAAACTCGTTTATTGCCGCGAGCACACGGTTCTTCACTATTTACTAGGGGTGAAACTCAAGGACTAGTAGTCACAACTCTGGGCTCCGGGGATTCTGAACAGATAGTTGATGCATTACATAAAGAAGGTAGGTTGAATTTTATGCTACACTATAATTTTCCACCATACTCGGTCGGAGAATGCGGTCGAATGGCAGGTCCAGGCCGTAGGGAAATTGGTCACGGAAAACTTGCTTGGAGAGCTTTACAAGCGGTATTACCTTCGTCTGATGAGTTCCCTTATACTGTGAGAGTCGTATCAGAAATTACTGAATCCAATGGATCCTCTTCAATGGCAACCGTTTGTGGATCATCTCTGTCAATGATGGATGCTGGTGTACCCCTTAAAGCACCCGTGGCTGGTGTCGCTATGGGATTAATATTAGAAGGAAAAAAGTTTGCCGTTCTAACAGACATTTTGGGTGATGAAGATCATCTTGGTGACATGGACTTTAAAGTAGCTGGAACAGAGGCTGGGATAACGTCTTTGCAAATGGATATAAAAGTTGCAGGCATTACTCCTCAAATTATGGAAAAGGCTCTAGATCAAGCAAAGGAAGCTCGTTTACATATATTAGGCGAAATGGCTAAATCTTTGTCGGCTCCATCTGAGTTTTCAAAATATGCACCTAAAATTGAGTCACTAACTGTTCCAAGCGATAAAATTCGCGAAGTTATTGGAAGTGGAGGAAAAGTGATAAAAGAAATCGTCGAGGTTTCGGGTGCTAAAGTTGATATAAATGATGAAGGATTAGTAAGAATAGCATCTCAAAACAAAGAGAGCCTAGATACAGCTAGAAAAATGATAAGTGAAATCGTTGAAGACCCTATTGTTGGTCAAGTTTATGAAGGAAAAGTTGTGAAGCTGATGGACTTCGGAGCTTTTGTTAACTTTTATGGAAAACGAGACGGTCTCGTTCATGTAAGCCAAATATCGGAAGAAAGAGTAAACCACCCAAAAGATGTTTTGACTGAAGGACAGAATGTAAAAGTTAAGTTAATGGGTATTGATGACAGGGGTAAAAGCAAACTATCGATGAAAGTTATAGATCAAAGCACAGGAAAAGAAGTAGAAAAGGAAGCTTAGGCTATATCCAACCTAGCAACTCATTTTTGATTATTTTGAAAAGCATATCAATATGAATTTTTTCATCGTTAAGACATGGGATGTATAAAAAGTTTTTTCCGCCAGCCTCAATAAAACTTTCTGAAATCTCGCCACATATTTCTTCTAACGTTTCAACACAATCGGAAGAAAATGAGGGAGCTATGACCGCTATATTTTTCTTACCAGATTTCGCTAAATCTGCCACAAGATCAACGGTAGCTGGTCCTACCCACTTTTCGGGACCAAATTTAGACTGAAATGCTGTTGTTAATTCGCTCTCTTTCCATTTTAACTTTTCCCTAATAAGCCTGGTTGTTTTTTGGCATTGACAGTGGTAAGGATCTCCATTCATTAGATATCTTTCGGGAACGCCATGATAAGATATCACTAGATGCTCAGGCTTTGTTTTTGACTTTTTATAAGCGGTCGTTACGGAGTCTGAAATGGCATTGATAAAATTAGAGTTATCAAAATATGGAGATACTGTTCTAACAGAAGGCTGCCAATTAAGATTCATTAGTGATCTAAATACTTGATCATTAGCAGTAGCAGTTGTTGGAGCTGCATACTGTGGATAAAGTGGAAAAAAAAGAATTTTAGTACATCCTTTGGATACCAATTTTTTTATTACGCTATCTGTAGATGGATTTCCGTATCTCATACAGAAATCCACTAAAACTTTATCACCATAAGCTATATCGAACCTAGCTCTCAGTTTTTTTGTTTGAGCCTTTGTAATTGTCAGCAGTGGACTTTCATTTTCTTCGTTATTCCAAATCTCTTTATATGCCTCACCAGAGGAGAATGGTCGTCTAAGCAAAATTAAGTTTAATATTGGTTTCCATACCCAAGGAGAGTAGTCAATTACTCTCCTATCAGAAAGAAATTCTTTAAGATATCTTCTCATAGACCAATAGTCTGTGGCATCTGGCGTACCAAGATTACCAATAATTACTCCTACTTTTTGTTTTAAAATCTGAGGATGTTCTTTTGGTATATTTGACTTTTTTACATTCATTTCAATTTCTTTCGATACGAGTTAACTAAGCTATACCCTGAAAATATCAAATCATTTTCGATCTTAATTCTACTCTTTCCTTCCATATAGGAAAATTATTTCAAAAGTTGCACTTATGGTGTGAGTATCCTTTTTTGATTTTTTATCTGTAAAATTTTTAAAGTAAAATTTTTCAACCTCCTGAAATAGGTTTTTGGTCGTTAAACTTTTACGACGCTCTAGAATTGTGTTTGTCTCACCCATTTCTTTAATGTCCAAAAACAAGTCTAGTATCCTCTTATAACTGACCTTAATTATATCTTTATCAACTATACAGTTATTGAGACCAACCTTTGTAGCCAAATTACCTACATCTCGTATTTCAGGTAATGGAGAAATTCTTGGGCTCGCTGCTCCAAATAATTTCATTTCGGCTTTGAAGAAAGAATCTCTAAGTTCATTGAGCGTCTCTGATCCAAATAAGCAGCACATGAAGTGGCCTTCAGATTTTAAAAGTTTAACTTTTTCAAAAAAATCGCTATATGGATCATTAGACCAATGTAGTTGCATTAGATTTGCGTACAAATCAAGTGATTGAGTTTTAATAGTGTTGTGGCTAAGTTCCGAGATGGTTACTTTATTAACTTTGCTTAACTCTTTCAGGTCATCTTTTCTACATCCTTCGATCAGACCACACCTCCAAGCGTGAGGTAAATCTAAAATACGATTTTCAAGATCAGCGAATACTCTCCTTAGAAGAAAGCTTCTTGACCTTGATTCTCTTGATCTGATTTTATTCTCTTTAACTCGATTTATATCAAATAACATTGATTGTTGATCCGAAAATATTTTATGATGAAGATACCAACTTTTTTCTAAACAACCATTAGCGTGTTTTTATGCTAGAATTCAACAATAAAGATATGAATTTATTAATTCTACTAAGTGAGATAGCCACTATAGAACAATTAGCTCGAAACAAACTTGATAATGCTCTACCTAAGAATTTAAATATATCCAGCTTTTCTGTTTTAAATCATTTTTCTGGCTCGAAAGCAGAAAAAACTCCCTTGCAATTGGCAAGAAGTTTTCATGTTACTAAAGGAGCTATGACTAATACATTAAACAAACTAGAAAAACTAGGGTACATCCATGTTCGCCCTGACTGGAATGATGCCAGGAAAAAACGCATTTCAATAAGTCAAAGTGGAATAGATGCTAGGAATTATGCAATGAAATCCATCAAGCCTATATTAGATGAAATAATTCAGGGAACCGATCACTTAACCAAGAAAAGTTTATTAGGCGATTTAAGAACCTTTCGAGAGTCAATAGAAAAAAATAGAGTTTAGGAGGTGCCCTTTTGCTTATCCTTATAATTGGAAGCGCCCCAGACGCTTTAGAGGCTCAAAATTTAAAGAGAGAGCTTTTTGGGGCGATAGTAGCTATAAATAACGCTTGGAATATAAGAAATGATTGGGATTTTTGTATATTTCCTGATGATTTTCCAGAAAACAGAAGACCTACTAAAAATAAGGACAATAAACTAATACGTTCTAACCAATATGTCCCAATACAAAACGAGTATGGAGGATTCGTTTATTCTGGCGGAACCATGTCTTTTACCGCCGGATATTGGGCTTTGGGGTATTTCAAACCCAAAGCGATAGCATACATAGGTTGCGATATGATCTATGATGGGAAGGTTACGCATTTTTATGGAAGAGGTAAGCCAGACCCTCTTAGAAAAGACCCAACTTTAAAAAATTTAAAGGCCAAGTCTGCTCGCCTAGAGGCTATTGCTACATCTCAAGGTTGCGCTATTTTCAATCTTTCCAAAGAGCCTAGTAGTAACTTAGTTTTTAGACGTAGTAGTTTAGAGAATATAACTAAAGACAGCTCACCAAGAGGGATTAACACCAAGTTACTAAAAAGAGCACTCCAGTGGGAAGAAAAATTAGATTACTTTGTTGAAAATGGTAAGTATTGGCAACACTTAGCTAAGTTTGATCAAGAAGAAATAGATGCTTTAGATGAGCTCTGGAATAGAGTAATTAATCTCGATTAGGTTATAATTTTATAGCACAAACTGCGTAATTGACTGTAAAGTCGCTTTTTGATAGTTCCCATCCCCAAGATATTGGATTAAATACAAACCCTTTTGTGTCTTTTACTTTTAGACCGGAATTAAAAAATAACTTTTTTAATTCATTTGGTTTGATGAATTTATTCCAATCGTGCGTTCCTTTTGGTAGCCACTGCATTACATATTCAGCACCCAGAATCGCGAAAACATAACTTTTTAAATTCTTATTTATTGTTGAACAAAACATTAGGCCACCGCTATTAAGAAGATTTGAGCACATCTCTATAAAAAAACCTGGGTTTTCTACATGCTCAATGACTTCCATATTGAGAATCACATCGAATGCCGTCTTCTCTCTTAAGAGATCTTCCGCAGAAATATGGCGATATTTTATGTCAATATTCATCTTTTTTGCATGCAACGATGCAACCTTAATATTTTTTTCCACTACATCAATACCAAGGACATCTGCCCCCATTCTCGCCATTGGCTCGCACAACAATCCGCCGCCGCAACCTATATCTAAAACTTTAACTCCTTTCAAAGGCTCTTTTTCTAGCACCATATTTCTTTTAAAATGAAGAGATAAGAGGTCTGTTATAAATTCTAATCTACATGGGTTCAACATATGAAGTGGTTTGAACTTACCCTCTGCATCCCACCATTCGTTTGCTAATTTCTCAAACTTTGCAACTTCTTCCGCATTTATCGATGATGCTCTTTTCATTGAATTGTTCCTATACACATGGCATAATACATATATACCTTTTTTTTTAAGTCTCAAGAATGCCTGAACAAAATATTTCCCGACCCAACAAACAAAGAGCCCATTTGTTTCCTGAAATAGAACCATTTAGAAAAGGTTTTCTTGATAGTGGTGATGGACACAAGGTGTATTATGAAGAATGCGGTAACCCTAACGGAATACCTGTTTTGGTTGTGCATGGCGGACCAGGTGGCGGCTGTAGCCCTACAATGCGTAGGTTTTTCGATCCTGATGCATTCTACATTGTTCTTTTTGATCAAAGGGGTTGCGGAAGATCAAAACCCTATGCTTCAGTGGACAACAACACTACATGGCATCTTGTATCAGATATGGAGGCTATAAGAAAAAAGCTCGGTATAAGTAAATTAGTTCTGTTTGGAGGTAGCTGGGGGGCTGCCCTGTCCTTAATTTATGCTCAAACTCATCCTGAAATGGTCAGCAAAATTATCCTCAGAGGAGTATTTACTATGACCGAATCTGAGCTAGACTGGTTTTACAAAGAGGGTGGAGCGAGCATGTTTTGGCCTGAAGCATGGCGAGCTTTCAGAGACATGCTCCCCCCAAAAGAGCAGAAAAATATAATTAAAGGCTATCACTCAAGATTGTTTGGATCTTCCCCTACAGAACAAGGTCGATTTGCAAGAGCTTGGACAGCTTGGGAGAATGCTCTTGCTAATCTCGAAAGTCCTGGATTTGGTTCTAGTCCCTCAACTGATTATGCAAGAGCTTTTGCGAGGATTGAAAACCATTATTTTAAGAACCGTGGATTTTTAAGCAAATCACAACAAATTAGAGACAATATGCATAAGATATCGGACATACCATCGATAATAGTTCAAGGACGATATGACATGATCTGTCCTCCTGGAACAGCTGAGTTAATTCACAGATTATGGCCAAATTCGAATTTAGTTATGGTTTCAAAAGCAGGTCATGCAATGTCTGAGCCAGGAATTACTGCTGCTTTGGTAAAAGCAACCGAACAATTTAAGAACTAAGTTTGTTTAATTTTTTAATAAAGCTCTCAAATGAAGAGTATGTACTTTTCCTGGGCTTGTGATAAGATACGATTGTCATTACTACCACTTTGTTATCTACCAAGAAAAGATATTTTCTTACAAACTCTTTTCGTTTTGAGGCACTAACCATCTGAAAGTTCACATAGAAAAATTTATTTTTTAACTTCTTTCCACCATATATCAGCTTCTTATTGCTAAATGCAGCAGTAAATTTCTTAATTTCGATTTTATCAGCAATTTCGGATAAATATTTTTTTTGAGAAATATTTTTTGGAACTCTCGACTGGGTGAATGTGATATTAACTATAGTGTCCACTGGTCTGCGACTAAAATATAGTTTATCACCATTATTTACTTCTATACAGTTTGTTACCACCAATGTCTCTCGCAACCCAGTGGAGTTATTAGCGCTTCGATCCAAACAAAAACCTCTCGGAAGTTTATGTTTTACCTTAGACTGACTTGCAGGTATAGAAATAGAATTTGTCAGTGGTCCTGATCCAATCGATAAGCAGCCACTCAAAAACAGCATGAGATAAAAACCTCCGAGCATTCTGCTTAAATTTTTCAAGACCAAATCTCCAATATAATTAGTTAATTGTACCCAGTATTTATCCTAGAAAAAACAACTGGTTAATTTTTATTTTGTATAATCTTATTTTTTAGTTTAGCAATAGTGATTATATAAAAAAAACTGGTATATAAAATGAATTGGATTTCTAACTTTGTTAGGCCAAAAATCAATGCAATATTTTCACGTAAAGGTAGCTCTGAGACTTTGTGGGTTAAATGCGAGAGCTGTAACTCAATGATATTTCATAAAGAATTCAGCCAAAATCTCAATGTGTGCCCAAGTTGTAACTATCATATGTACATGTCTCCTGAAGATCGCTTTAGATCATTATTTGACGACAGCTTATACTCGGCGATTGATTATGATGCTCCAGAACAGGATCCTCTGAATTTTAAAGATACAAAAAAATATACTGATAGAATAAAGGATGCACAAAGAAGTACTGGTCAAAAGGAAGCAATTTCAATTTCTGAGGGTCAATTAGGAGGCATGAAAACGATAATAGCCTGTCAAGACTTTAAGTTCATGGGAGGCTCCATGGGTATGGCCGTAGGAAACGCAATTTTAGAAGGGGTAAAAAGAGCAGTGAAAAATAAATCTCCCTTTATTTTATTTGCTGCTGCTGGGGGTGCCAGAATGCAAGAAAGTGTTTTATCACTTATCCAAATGCCCAGAACAACAGTCGCAATTGAAATGCTAAGAGAGGCCAAACTCCCCTATATAGTTGTATTAACAAACCCAACAACTGGAGGAGTTACAGCGTCTTATGCAATGCTGGGAGATGTGCAAATAGCCGAACCAAATGCACTTATTTGCTTTGCTGGACCAAGAGTGATAGAGCAAACAATTAGGGAAAGACTACCAGAGGGATTTCAGAGATCAGAGTATTTGTTAGACCACGGAATGCTTGATAAAGTGATATCTAGAAAATTTTTGCGAGAAGAGCTGATAAAATTAATATATCTATTAAAAAATCAACCTCCACCTATAAGAGGAAATATTACAGAGTCTGATGGGCCTAATGGACGAGATTCTTAAAAGGCTGGAACTACTTCACCCCAAAATAATCGATCTTAAATTAGACAGAGTAAGAAGACTTTTGAGGAAATTGGGCAATCCCGAAAAGTCGATACCTCCTGTGATACATGTCGCTGGAACTAATGGAAAAGGTTCGACTATTGCTATGATTAAAGCCGGTTTGCAAAGAAGTGGGTTTAGGACACATACCTATACTTCACCACATTTGGTGAGCTTTAATGAGAGAATAGAGATAGCGGATAAAAGAATAAGTGAAGACGGGTTTAAAGAAGTTCTTAATGAATGCGAAAAGGTAAATAACTCTCAGCCAATAACATTTTTTGAAATAACTACCTGTGCTGCTTTTCTTGCATTTTCAAGAGCATCTGCTGACTATACACTTTTAGAGGTTGGACTGGGCGGAGAGTTTGATGCTACTAACGTTGTTCAAAACCCTGTAGCCTCAATTATTACTCCAATATCCTTCGATCATAAGGAGTATTTGGGAGATTCAATAAAAAAGATTGCTGCCGCTAAAGCTGGTATAATTAAGAAAAACACTCCTACTATAATTTCCAACCAATCTAAAATAGTAAAACGAGTACTTTATGCAAAATGTGTATCAAATAATAGTAGTGTTATCTGGTCGGCGGAAAGTTTCACCGTTTCTAGTTCAAGGAAGTCTATTATTCAAAAACGCAGCAAAAAAAGTATCGAATATCCTTTTCCTAACTTAATTGGCAAACACCAAATCAGCAATGCAATGACCGCTATTTCTACACTTAATTATTTAAAGGTCCCCAAAAAACACATATGTGAGGGGTTAACGTCTACTTACTGGCCAGCTAGGCTCCAAGAGATTAATAACGGAAGTCTATATGAATTGATAAAAAACTATAACATTAATAACACATTATGGATCGATGGAGGCCATAATGAAGACGCTAGCATTCAATTAAGTAAGAGTGTGGGTTTTATAAATAAAAAAAACCTCCATATAATTTTTGGTTGCCTTGAACATAAAGATCATAGATCTTTTCTAAGAAACTTAGTGGCAGTAGCCTCATCTCTGAGTATAGTTGAAATTGATAATCAACCCTCATCACTGATTAAAATTGAGGCCGTCTCAAGTGCCAAAGAAGTAGGTTGGAAAAAAATCTATTCAGCGCATAACATTCGAGATGCTATTAAAAATATTTGTTCCCAAGATGGAGGTTTAGCCCCACAAGTTTCAATTTTAATCTGTGGTTCCTTATACCTGGCAGGACAAGCTTTGAAAGAAAATGGGGTTGAAATCTAGGTGCTTTCGTCAATCCAGTTTTTTAAATCTGTCTTAGGTGCAGCCCCAATTTTAGATGAGATCATTTCTCCATCTTTAAATATAAAGAGTGCCGGAATACCTCTAACACCTAATTTGCTTGGACTATTTGGGTTTTCATCAACATTTATTTTTGCAATCTTTATTTTTTCTCCATATTCCTCAGACAACTCTTCCAAAGCTGGTCCTATTTGTTTACATGGCCCGCACCACTCCGCCCAAAAATCAATCACTACAGGAACCGAGCTCTTTATCACTTGCTCTTCAAAAGTCTCATCCGTTACGTTAAATGTTGCCATGGTTTACTCCTAGTTTTTTATCCTTTTTTGATAATATGTTTCTTTAAAATAATTTCTTATGTTGTTAAGTTCAAAAACAAATTCTCTAACGCTAGTATTAGAGTCGTTTTCAATAATTTCAATCTCTTTGTCAAAATCGTCACAAGTTTTCCATTTTTCT
>CACBAM010000010.1 GCA_902537215.1 uncultured Alphaproteobacteria bacterium | reverse complement strand
TGTAGATTGGGTTTTTGGTCAATTAGACAGTTATATCCAGGATAAACCAGATGAAAGTCGTGAAACAAAAGATGAAAATATTCCTCCAAAGGCTGGAGTGCCTTCTAAGAAAAAAGTTTCAATTCAGATCGATGAAATTGTAAAAAGAGACGATACTTTTTACAAAAAGTTTTCTAATATCCCTTTTTCTGGACACATTGAATCATATCACCCCAACGGTCAACTGAAAATTGTTGGAGATTTGTTGGACGGGAAAAAAGTAGGGAACTGGATCGAATATTATTTAAGTGGAATAAAGAAATCTGAGGGTCAGTTTGCTAACGGAAAAAAGCACGGACCATGGCTCTATTATTTTTTAAATGCAAATATTAAGGAGAAACAATTCTTTATCGACGGTCATAAAGACGGTTTATGGGAAAAGTTTGACGTGGATGGGACTGTAGTCCAAACCGAGTCTTATCAGAATGGAAAATGGATTATTACTACAATTAATTGAAATCATCTTATAAACTTGAGTATATGAGCATCGAATCTTTTGACCTTTACAACCCTCCAAGCGACTTTATTAACAACGTTTATAAGTACTATAATTTACTCCGAGAAAAATCACCCATTCATAAAAACTCTGATGGGTCTTATATTTTAACAAGATACAAAGATCTTGTAGGAGTCTATCGAAATTTCAAAGTATGGAGCTCTGACAAAAGAACCGAATTTAGAGAAAAATTTGGTTCATCACCCCTTTTTGAACACCATACAACCTCAGTCGTTTTTGTTGATCCACCCGATCATACAAGGATACGAAAAATTTTTCAGCAGGCTTTTACTCCCAAATCAATTCTTGGTTTAGAGAGGAATATTAATAAATTAGTAGATAGTTACTTAGTGATGATGCACGCGAAAAAAAAGTTTGATTTTGTTTCGGATTTTTCTTTTCGACTGCCGGTAGATGTTGTTTGTAGCGTTTTGGGGGTGCCAAGCGAGGATCGGCATTTGATTAGAGATTGGGCGCACAAGATACTTGGAGCTTTGGAACCAAAACTTACACATAAACAATTCGATGAGGGTTCAACTGCTGTTATAAACTTCAAGCAATATCTAAAGGATCAAATAAAATTTCGAAAAACTCATAAAGATATTAACAAAGCTAACGAAGTTCTTTCACTTTTGATTGAAGCTGAAGGTCTAGAATTGTCTGAGACGGAGTTGCTTCATCAATGCATTTTTATGCTCAATGCTGGACATGAAACTTCAACGAATATGCTATCTCATGGCCTGAATGAGCTTATTAACCATAAGGATCAATATAAATTGTTGCAAAAAGAACCCGGAAGAATTGATACAGCCATTGATGAAATTCTGCGGTTTCAACCACCAATTCAAATTAATAATCGGCGATGTTTGGAAAAAACAAAAATAGGAAATGTAGTAGTTCCGGAGGGAACATCAGTTCACATGATTATTGCTGGAGCAAACCGAGACCCCTTGCAATTTTTTAAACCGGAAACCTTCGATATATCGAGATCGCCAAACAGACATTTATCTTTTGGACTAGGCATTCATATCTGTGCGGGTATTAATCTTGCTCGTGTAGAGGCAAAAGTTGCGTTTCAAAGCCTAATGTCTTCATTTAGAGAAATAAATCTTATAAAAAAGCCAAAGATTGCTAATCGCATTCGATTCAGAGAAATAAAAGAGATGCAAATTGAGATTTCTTCCTATTGACGCGTTTTCTAAATATATATCCTTTGATAAAAAAGGCCGCGTCCCCCTGCAGCCTAGTTAGGGAGGAAAGTACAAAGGTTGCTGCTCGTTTTTATAACCACAAAGGATTTGTTTTGCGAACCTTTGGACAAATAATATACCAAAAAAATTCTATTTTGTATACGAATGCTGGATGTACCCTTGGCATTGAATATACTTGGTAATTAGAAAAACGATAGTAATGAAAATAACATCAGAATAATAATGATCGTATAGCCAATAAACTGAACTGCTACTTTGGCTTTTGCGTTAAGCTTGTGATTGAGAACATTTAAAAAGAAATAAGCAAATATGTGAAAAATTAAATACATAACTATGCTTAAAGGGATAAGTATCCACCAATCTAGAAAGCTAATCTGATTTATGTTTTTCATTCTCATAATATAAGTTTATTTTTTCTGATCTAAAAACCGTATCAAACTTATGTGTATCTGTTAAATAACTTTATAGCTGAACTATTATTTTGTACTCTAATTTGTAAAAAAGTTTTTTAGGATTTTAAAATGCGATTAAGACAATTGGTCATTGCTACAAGCGAAATAGACCCACTAGCAGATAGTATTTGTGACCTTTTCGAACTTAGAAGAACATTCAGTGACCCAGAGTTAATTATATTTGGCTTAAAAAATGTTCTTATTCCTCTGGGAGATACATTTTTAGAGCTAGTGACCCCTGTAAAAGATAATACAGCGGCGGAGCGCTTTCTCAAAAAAAGAGATGGTGACGGAGGCTACATGGTTATTGTTGACTCAACAGATCTAGATAAAGAACGAGAAAGGCTAAAAACTTTAGAATTGGATATTGTTTGGCACGAAAATCGTAAGACTGACGGTATTCATGGACAAGCGCTTCATCTGCATCCAAAACAAGTTGGAGGCGCTATTTTGTCGATCGATAATATGAAACCTGCATCTTCTTGGCTCTGGGCTGGAAGGGAATGGGAGAAAGACATAAATAAATCGCTGGTGAGTCACTTTTCTGGCGTTAACATCTGCAGTCCAGATCCAGATAATTTATTATGTAATTGGGAAAGAGCCCTAGGTAGGAAAAGAGCAGCAGATGGAACTTCGATCGATTTATCAGGATCAAGTATAAACTTTGTTATAAATACTCAGTCACAATCTGAACATATATCAGCCTTTCAAATTCATACAGGAAAAAGGTTGGAAATAGAAAAAAGAGCGGCAAGTAGAGGGGTTTTGATAAACAATAATATTCGTTTAGGTGGAGTAGACTTTCTACTAGTTGAATAAAAGACTAGTGGTAAGGATATAGCTAAGTTTGCTTTCCATAAATTAAATGATAAACGATCTATTGACGTTTATAAATCTTACCCTATTTAACCCTCAGGAGAATTGCATGATAACAGTGTTTTATGATGGAAAGTGTGGGCTTTGCAGTAGGGAAATAGGTCACTATATGAAGATCAGCCCTCCCACAACCTTTATTTGGTGCGACATCGCAAATGAGCCACAGCATCTGAAGAAGATCAATGTGTCTCAAAGTGATGCGCTGAGAAGGTTGCATGTTTCCGACCAAACTGGAACCATCTATATTGGATTTGATGCCTTTATAACTATTTGGAGAAAACTTCCCAGGTGGCGTCTATTAGCGTTAATATGTGCAGTCCCTGGGGTGCGATCTATACTTACCTTAGTTTATAATAAATTTGCTGATTGGAAGTTTTCGCGATCTGCGCATTGCCAATTGTCCATTTAGAATAAATCAATGAAAAATGATTTTATAAAAGCGGTCTTAGTGAAATCGCTCCTTTTCTTGTTGATAGTTTTATGGGGTGGTTACAATTCTACAGTAGATGCAAGCGGAAGCAGAGAGTATATAACCGATGTTGGAAATATATTATTTCTCGTTTTTTCCATTATTTACATGTTTAATGCGTTTTTTCTTATAAAGCTAAAAAATATAGGTAGATTGACCTATATACCGTTGGTCCTGCTTTTTGTTTTTCTAGGACTTATAAGCGAGCTCTTTAATCCAATGCAAATAAAACAAGATTATTTTTACATCTTTACTTTTTACATGATTTCCCCTCTATTTTTTATTATGCAGGGGGTGGTACTCACTATGCTAATGTCAAAGAGTGTTCAGGAAAACTTCCACTAGGCTTAAACCAATAATCAATGATGTTTTCATCACTCTACAAAGTGGGGTAATTAGGTCGTTACTAATATATGATTAGATGGAGCTAATAAATGATAAAATGGGAATACTTAGTATTGGTTGAGAACGTAAGAAGCTTAAAAAGCTTACAGGATCTAGCAAAAGACGATGAATTATATGCCAATCAATTGCGACAAGGAAATTATGCACCCTCTTTGAATGAATACGGCGACCAAGGTTGGGAATTAGTAAGTGCTAGTCGCGTCGGCGGAGGAAGAGCTTTAACCGAATATGTCTTTAAGCGTCCGAAAGAATAATAAGATAAAAAAAAGTTGATTTAGTTTTTGTATAGGCTGATAATTTTTGCATGAACCTCTTCCAAGGGCATAAAGCAATCGCGGTTCCTCAAAACGTTATAGCATGGGATATTGATCCGTATTCAAAGGAAGTCTTACTAAATCCAGAAACATTTTTTAGTGCTCTGCGTGAAAAAGGGCCTTTTGTCTACCTTAATAAATATAAAATGCTAGCTTGTGGCCGGTATAAGGAAACAAAGGAAGTCTTTTCAGACCACAAAAGATTTGTTTCTTCACGTGGAGTGGGAATTCAAGATTTCAAACTAGAGAAGCCATGGCGACCACCCTCTCTGGTATTAGAAGTAGACCCCCCGGAGCATACAAAAAATAGGCGTTTTCTTACTCGAGCGCTATCGCCAAATAAAATATCTCAACTTAAAGATTTTTTTAAAGATTGTGCTGACAAATTGATAAGTGAACTATTAGAAAAAAAAAAGATAGATGGCATCTCTGATTTAGCAGAAATATTTCCAACTAGGGTATTTCCAGAAGCTGTAGGCTTAAAAAAAATCGATAAGGAAACGTTGTTGGGTTATGGGGCTATGGTTTTCAATGCGCTTGGCCCTGACAATCAGTTTCGTAAAGATGCGATGGCTAAAGGACTACCCGTCCTTGAAAAAATAAATAAACAATGCCTTGAGGAAAATATTGATACAAAAGGTCTTGCAAAAGAGATTTACAGGAGTACTGCAGAAAACTTAGAAGAGGATCAATTAGCGGGAATGTTAGTAAGATCATTATTATCAGCAGGCATCGATACCACGGTGAGTGCAATTGGAAATTTATTATGGTGCTTAGCAGAAAATCCAGAACAGTTTCAATTAGTAAAAAACGATACATCATTAGTAGGTAATGCAGTAGAAGAATCCTTACGATTAACAAGCCCTGTAAAGGCTTTTTGCCGTACATCTGCTGCAGACACCGAGGTATCTGGTGTAACTATAGAAGAGGGAACAAAAATACTTTGCGTATTAGGATCAGCGAACACTGATCCGGAAGTGTGGGAAACCCCATATAAATATGATGTTACCCGGAGAACTATAGGCCACCTGGCTCTTGGTGTAGGTGTTCACAATTGTGTGGGCCAAACCTTGGCAAGAGCTGAGATAACGGCTCTTGCCAGCTCGTTAACAGAACTAGTAAAAGTGATAAAACCTGGGGATAAAGCTATCTGGAAACCAAATAATGCAATGAGATCGCTTGAAAGCCTTCCAATTATTCTGGAGACGTAACGTCTAAATCACTCCAAACTTCGTATCCCCTATACCCAGAAGCTTTTGCAATAAACTGGCCCCCTACTTTTCCCCATTGACCGTGAAATTTTTGGCATTTTTCATAAGCATCATAATCTTTATACGTCCATATGATTGTTATTCTAATTACATCATCACCCTGGACCCTAGAAGCACGTTGTGAAATTTGTCCATTTTCAAGAAGAAACTCCATAGCTTTCTTATTGTAGAAAGTTCTGAACTTTGCTAACCAATTATCATATTGAATCTCCGAGGGAAAGGTAACCAAAACTACACTAGTGAAAACATCTGACATGATAAGATTATCTTAGGAATAATGGAAAAAGACAATAGCAAGACTAAGAAATTTACCCCAATTTTATTAGGTAGATGTTAGAATAAATTTCAATTGATAAGCTATGCGAGCACACTATCTCTGGTAACAGCAGTGATTTAATGGAAAAATTTAAGATCTTTGAATGGACGAAGTATGCCTCAAACCAACAGAAAAATAGATATTAAACTAATTGTTTGCACTGCAGTTTTTTTGGGCATGTTAATGATTTTACCCACAAATATATGCCTTTCTGAGCCGAAAAAGTGGGAGAATTTAGTCGAGAGAAAAAACCAATTTTTCGAGAAATTCACCAATACCCCCTTCAATGGAAAAATCGAGGTTTATTGGCCGAATGGTCATCTCAAAGAATCTGGAACGATTAAAAATGGAAAGAAGGATAATCTTTGGGAATATTATCATGAGAATGGAAACCCAAAGGAGATTGAGTTTTTTACTCTTGGAAAATTAAATGGCACAAGAGAGCAGTATGGTAGTGGTGGTCAGCTATACATAAAAGCAACTTATAAAGATGGTAAGTTGGATGGGCCATGGATTTATATAGATCCATATGACGGTTGGCTCTATAAAAAAGGTCAATATAAACGAGGTAAGAAAACTGGCGCTTGGACATATTACACAATTTTTGGAGATATAGAAAAAACAGAAATATGGAAAAATGGGTTGAAAATCTTTGACTCGACCGATGCCGAGAGTTCTTAGGGTCAGATCTTTTTAAAAATGAAAATTCCTAACGACTTTCCAGACTAGAAAGAAGAGCATTGAGCCTCTCAGGTATTCCGTTACCCTCAAAGGATTCTAAAATGCATCCAGATTTTGATAAGAAAGTTAGCTTTTCCTCACTCCAAATTTCAACTTTTGGTGCTAATTCACTTGTATCATTAAAGCAGCCTAAGGGAATGCTTACCATGCCATCCATTACTTCAGGAGCTGGCTTATTATAAACACGTACGTTGCATTTTGAGCAAAAATAGGCTTTGTTGATAAATCCACTGCCGCCTGCAAATTCATAGACATTTGTCTCACCTTCGAAATTGATTTCTGTATCTGCATAAAGACATCCAATGTTTATTGAGCCTGTAAGTCGTCTACAACTTTTGCAGTTACACTGAACGACTAACATCGGGTCAACATCAGTTTTAAAACTAAATTGTTTGCAGTGACAACCTCCCTGATGTTTCATTAATAATAACTCCCTTGATGTTTAAACAAATTACAACGTAAACTTCTCTAGATACATGGTAGTGGCCAGACAGTATATTTCCAAGCAAAACTTGATTTTTAGCCCAAGTGAATTAATTCGAATTCAGGAAGAGTCAATGCAAACATTATTACAATCCCAAGGAATCCACCACATCACTCTGAATGGCGCGGATAGAAAAACTTCTATAGGTTTCTGGCAGGACATTTTGGGGATGAAGCTTATTTTTGAGCAGCCAAATCTAGATGATGAAACTGAAAACCACCTATACTTTGATTGTGGTGACGGGCGAACGGTGACCGTTTTCACTAACGAATCGCGAATAGGAAAAAAAGAGCTATTAGACACCTCTGTAGGGTCTGTACACCACTTAGCATTCTGGGTAAGTCAAAGCACCATAAGGGTTGCAGAAAAAAAATTGAAGGAAAGGAATATTGGCAGTTCTGGTATTAAGGATAGAGGGTTTATGGACTCAATATATTTCCGAGACCCGCTAGGTTTATTGATTGAACTAGCAAGTTATAAATTTGAACCCCCCCTCGGCTATACTCATGGACAGGTTCTGGAAAACGCTCACAAACTGCGACTATCAAGGGGAGCCAAGAATATAGAGGATGAAGATATATCAAATGCCCTTATAAGTCTTAGTAACAGAGGTGATTCATGAAACGCTATCATTTTACTGAAAATTCGAAGATATAAGAGCGCAGGATATGAAGCCAGCCGACTGGATTAACCATAAACAAAAAGCTGAGGGACCTCCACCCTCAAATACTATGAGTTTTTTCCACTGGGCTCTAAAAGGAAGTTTTCCCGTATTATTTTTATCCGGCATTGTTTCTATTTTGACTGGTTTTATTGAGGTATCTGCTGTGGTCCTATTAGGACTTGTTATAGATGCGGCCCTAGCCTCTTCATCCAACAACCCAATAAGTAGCCAGATCTTACTTTTAGCATCAGGTTTACTGTTTTTTTTAGTAATTAGACCGATAATATTCGGAGCTTTTTCATATACGCAAACAGTCATTGTGTCACCAAACATATTTAATTTAATTTTATCAAGGCTCCATCGATGGACACTTGGTCAGTCCGTTACCTTTTTTGAAAATGACTTCGCTGGAAGGATTGCACAAAAAGAAATGCAAACTGCTCGAGCCGCAACAGATGTAGTGATAGAAATTATTCATACTATACTGTTAGCTTTGGCTTCAGTGGTAGGAGCGGCTCTTATGCTTACAACTGTGAATATAACACTTTCAATAATCTTATTCTCGTGGTTGATCGGATATATTTTTCTTATTCGATATTTCATGCCCAAGATCAGAAAAAGATCACGTGAGAAAGCTGGTGCAAGAGCATTGGTGACTGGACAAATTGTCGACACGGTTACCAATATAAAAACGGTAAAGTTATTTGCTCATGACAAGAAAGAAGATGATGCGGCAATTGATGCAATGGATAATTTCAGAGACTTTTCTATCCAATATGGTGTAATTGCTGCCTGGTTTAGGTTCTGTTTAAACGGGCTCTCAGGGGTCTTACCTATAATGTTAGTTGGTGGGAGCCTTTATTATTGGAGCGTAGGAAATGTTTCAGCAGGCGATATTGCTGCTGCAGGGGCGATATCATTAAGGCTATCACAAATGACTGGATGGGTAAGTTTTACCCTGATGACTCTATACGCAAACCTGGGAGAAGTTGAAGATGGAGTAAAAACTTTGTCTACTTCATATAAATTAGGTGATAAAGATAATGCACCAGACCTTTTGGTATCTAAAGGATCTATAGATTTTAATAATGTTAGCTTTACCTATGGCCAAAATTTAGCCGCCGTAAAAAATATTTCTTTGTCTATTCAAGCAGGAGAAAAAATTGGACTTGTGGGAGCTTCTGGAGCCGGTAAGTCTACTTTAGTATCACTCTTACTGAGGCTCTATGAACCGCAAAAGGGAACTGTCTTAATTGATTCTATCAATATAAACGACATAACTCAGGCGAGTTTGAGAAAGCAAATAGCAATGGTGACCCAGGAAACTGCTCTTTTTAATAGGTCTGCGCACGACAACATTATGTACGGAAATCCAAATGCAACAGAAAAAGACTTAATTCGAGCGAGCAGGCAAGCAGAGGCGCATGAGTTCATTCAAGATTTAGAGGATCATAGAGGAAGAAAAGGTTATGACGCACATTTAGGCGAACAAGGTGTAAAACTGTCTGGAGGCCAAAGACAAAGAATTGCCCTTGCGCGAGCAATTTTAAAAGACTCGCCTGTTCTTGTTTTGGATGAGGCTACGAGTGCCTTGGATAGTGAAGTTGAGAACTCAATACAAAATGCACTTGAGTTAGTCATGGAGGGTAAAACTGTTTTAGCTATTGCACACCGCTTATCTACTTTGGCGAAAATGGATAGAATAATAGTTCTTTCTGATGGACAGATAGTTGAAGAAGGTACACATAGAAAACTTCTGAAAATTAATGGCTTATATAGACAATACTGGGATAAACAGTCAGGAGGCTTTATCACAACTGAACAGGCTGCTGAGTAGTCAAACAATTCATTCATATGAGTTATTTTGCATTTTTCGTTTGTTACCGATTTACTGTTAAGTGTAAAAGTGATGTTGTGGAAATTTAATAAAAAATGGTGAAAGCGATGGATGAGAAAAGATTGAGAGAGATTTACGGTCCTGCTAAGGAAAAAGCTGCAGCTAAAATTTTGGACAAATTAGATAAACACTGTGTAAGTTTTATTGAAAACTCGTCCTTTGTTATTATTGGAACACTAAATCATCAAAGCATTGACCTGTCACCAAAAGGAGACCCTTTTGGTTTTGTTAAGGTAATGAGTGATGACCTTTTGGAAATTCCAGATAGGCCAGGTAACAACCGCATCGATGGACTATTAAATATTGTGAGAAATAATTTTATCTCTCTTTTGTTTTTCATTCCCAACGTAAACGAAACATTGAGGGTGCAGGGCGAAGCTTCAATAAGTGAAGATATGGATACTAGAGAAAGACATAGATTAAAAACTAATGTTCCCAAAACAGTTCTACAAGTGAAAGTTACGCAAGCCCACTTACATTGTGGAAAATCAATGTTAAGAGGAGGCTTATGGGATCCGGGAAAGTGGCCTGGAAAACGCCCAATACCAACACTTTTTGAAATGATAGAGGATCAGACCGGTATTGATTGCGAAATCAAGGATGAGCAGAAGATCTTAGCTCAGTATGAAAAAGAGCTGTATTAAAGGTTAAATTCTTACTTTTGTTTAATCAATGTGAATTGTTATATTATTGCCCTTTGTGATCAACCATGTCATAATTTAGTCAATATTTTAGGGGGAAAAATGACGAGTTTGTCAACTCATCTTAACGACAAAGAATTGTGGAAAATAGATAAGGATGAAGTTGCCTACTATGGACATATGGTCCTCAACGCTTCTTTAGAAAAACTTATCAATGTCGCGTCGAGTAAGCGAGACGAACATTGGGGTAATGTAATTACTTACTCTAGAAAAATTTTTGTCCCCTTAACAAATATGTGCAGAGACACTTGTAGTTACTGCACTTTTGTAAAACATCCAGATGATCCAGATGCCAAAATAATGTCTCCCCAAGAGGTTCTTTTATCTGCTCGCAAAGGAGAGAAAAAGGGCTGTAAGGAGTTGTTATTCAGTTTGGGAGAAAAACCTGAAAAAAGGTACGCAAAACCAAAGCGTGCTCTAGAAGCTCTGGGCTATGAATCAATTACAGACTATTTAACTGACATGTGTAAATTGGTGATAGGAAAAACATCACTCCTGCCTCATGTAAATGCAGGAACACTTAACGAGTATGAAATTATGAAACTTAAAAATGTATGTGCATCAATGGGAATGATGCTTGAAACAACTAGTAAAAGATTAACAAAAAAAGGAGGTCCTCATTATGCATGCCCCGATAAAGTTCCAATCCAAAGAATAAGAACTTTAATTTCGGCTGGTTATTGTAAGGTGCCATTTACTACAGGTATTCTTATAGGCATAGGGGAAACCCTTGAAGAAAGGATTGAGGCTCTTCTATTGATAGAAAAAATCAATAAAAGGTATGGACATATTCAAGAGGTAATTATCCAAAATTTCCAAACGAAACCTAACATTCTAATGTCGAAGCACCCAGAACCTAAGTTGAAAGACATGCTACAAACTATTGCTTTGGCCAGGATTATTCTAAATCCTACAATAAGCATTCAAGCGCCTCCAAATCTCGAGAAAAAGCACTTAGAGTATGTATATGCAGGAATAAATGATTGGGGTGGGATTTCTCCGGTTACTAGAGACTTTATCAACCCTCAACACCCTTGGCCTAATATTAATTCGCTAGAGACCATGATGAATGAAATAGGATTTCGTTTAATGGAACGACTTACTGTTTATCCAAAATTTAATACACAAAATTTCTTATCCACAACTATTAGAAGCCATATGTTAAAACATTCTGATTATCTTCATCCTGACAATAAGCTAAAGGAATTAGAAACAGTATGAAAGATTTACAAATAATTTGTCACTCAAAGCGTATTGAAGATACTCTTTCAGACGCGTCAATAGAGACTCGTTTAATATTGGAAAATTGTCTAAAAAACCAACAACCCTCTTTAAGTGATATCGAGAAGCTATTCTTAACAAAAGGCAAAGATAGGCAGGTTGTTTTGAATTTTGCTGATTTTTTACGAAATAAGGTAAACGGCAATAACGTAACCTTTGTAATTAATAGGAACATTAATTTTACCAATGTATGTTACATGGGCTGCAAATTCTGTGGGTTTGCAAAGCGATCAAACGACCTCGGTGCTGAATGGTTAAATTTGGATGAAGTAGTGATAAGGGCCAAGGAAGCTTCAAAAAGAGGAGCTACGGAGGTATGCATACAAGGGGGACTTCACCCGAAACTTCCTGGTGCTTATTATCGAGAGATCCTTATTGCTATAAAGAAAGTGCTGCCTAAAATCCATATTCATGCATTTTCACCTTTTGAGATTTGGTATGGTGCAAAGAAAAGTAGAATGAGCTATGCAGATTTTCTTGAAGACTTAAAAGAGTGTGGATTAGGCTCAATGCCAGGTACAGCGGCTGAAATACTTGATACAAAAATCCGAAAAAAGCTAACAAAAAATAAGTTAACTGCTGATCAGTGGATTGAAATTATTAAGACTGCACACCGCTCAGGCATTCCATCTACAGCTACAATAATGTACGGCCATATTGATTCTCCTAAAGAATGGGCTGTCCACCTAGATATCCTTCGTCGCATTCAAGTGGAGACTGGCGGTTTTACAGAATTTGTTCCATTATCTTTTGTCCATTATGACTCACCACTGTATCTTGAAAGCCCTTCACTTGTACGAGCAGGTGCAACTGATAATGAAATAGAGCTTATGCATGCTGTTGCTCGAATTGTCTTGCATGGGTTTATAGATAACATACAGGTGTCTTGGACGAAATTGGGAGCTGAGAAATCAAGAAATCTACTATCTATGGGAGTTAACGACTTGGGTGGTACTTTGATGAATGAAAGTATTTCGCGAGCAGCGGGGTCAAAAAACGGGCAAGAAATTACAGAGACGGAAATGGTTGAGATAATTCGGTCAGCTTCAAAGATACCAATTAAGAGAGACACGTTATATAGAAAACTTAAAACCTATGACTCGGAGATCTCTGTAGCTGGTCATGATCCATTAGTATCAAGAAATGGATCTAACCCACTTAGTTTTTTAAATTGATCGAGGCTCTGTTTACATGAACTTAGGATATCAGAAAAGTAAAACCTCAATCTTAATTCCAATGAGGTCACTAAACGAGGGTAAAACACGGTTATCCAATTTACTTTCCCCAAACAAGAGAGAAAAACTTATTAAACTTTTGTTCACGCAGCTTTTGAAAAAGCTTAAATCATTGAAAAATCAATTTCCTCTTATCTTTTCCGATATACTGGTGATGACCCCGTGTGAGGAGGTAGAAAAAATATCAAAGGATTTTCATGTGCACGTTCTTAAAGAACAAAACTTAAATGGATTGAACTCAGCTGTAAACAAGGGTGTATGTTGGTCTTCAGAAAACCTTTATGATTCAACCCTTATACTTCCGGGTGATATAATTGATCCGGAGATTGAGGACATTAAAAAAATCTTGGAGATGGGAAAAAAATCAAAAGACTCCATGGTAATATGTCCCTCGACTGATTTCGGTACAAACGCTTTGTTTTTATCTCTGCCAACAAGATTTAATTTTAAATTTGGTCCAAACTCATTTTATGAACATCAAAAGGAAGCAAAGAAAATTTCCATAAGATCAATAATA
Source organism: uncultured Alphaproteobacteria bacterium (assembly GCA_902537215.1). Classification (GTDB taxonomy): domain Bacteria; phylum Pseudomonadota; class Alphaproteobacteria; order Rhodobacterales; family Rhodobacteraceae; genus CACIJG01. The sequence continues at coordinate 65,611 of CACBAM010000010.1, read as the reverse complement.
GCTCCAGTAGATAGTCTTAAGGATGACTTGGATACTGGCAAAGACTTAGAAAAATTTAAAATCATACAACCTAAATTTTTTCAATCAATTTGATTTCATCATCACCCTAATTTAGGGAGTTCAGTTTATGTTTACGTTAACGTCACGTTATGCTTGAACTATGTTTCATTTAATGTAGAGTTGAGCTATTCACAACGTGAATTTATCCTCCCCTAATTGGGCTAACACTCTTTTGTTGGCCCATTTTTCTCAAAGAAAACCATCCCATGTATAATTCTTGTTTCTTAATTATAAAGACACAAGAGCCCTCCCCCAACTGGCAAACATTTCTGGAATGGTCTTCTTGATTTAAGGAAGTATGGCACGGAAAAAAAAGTTGTCAAATAGTGTTTGCAGTGCTGTGACAAAATTACTTTTTTATATTTTTTGATGACCAATACAAATAAGTCACAAAACCGAAAATCAAAAATACCTTAATCGACATAAAAATATCCATTAATTCCATTTGTAAAGACGGCCCCCTCTCTATGCCTATGCCCAAATCTGATGCGCAGCTTTGACTACATTTGCATGACGATAAGCAAGCTCATTATTGTCATCGGAGTATCCACCTCCCATCACTGTTGCTATAGGAATATCCCTTTTCTTAAAAAAGTTCAATACTGTCATTTCTCTCTCAAAAAGACCTTCATCATCGATACTCAACCTACCCAGCTTATCGTTAGCATGTATGTCTACTCCTGCTACATATAAAACCAAATCTGGAGAAAATCGGTCTATGCATTTATTCAATCCCTCAACCAAGTGCTTTTTATAGCCAAACCAAGACATGTTATCCTCCAAACCGATATCAAGATCACTATTAGCCTTTCTATAAGGAAAGTTTTTTGAAGAATGTATTGAACACGTGAATGTTCTATTATTATTCTCTAATATTCTAGCTGTCCCATCTCCTTGATGCACATCACAATCGAATATCAGAATATTTTTTACTTCTTTTGTTTTAGTCAATGTTAATGCAGTAAAAGCTAGATCATTAAAGACACAAAACCCTGACCCAAAATCAAAATGAGAGTGATGAGTACCCCCTGCCAAATGGCATGAAACGCCGTATTGCAAAGCAGATCTTGCAGCTAATAAGGATCCATTTACGGCAATAAAGGATCTCTTTGCCAATACTGGACTCCAACGTAACCCTAATCTTCTTTGTTCTTTTTCATCTAATGAACCATTCGCTATCTTCTCAACATATTTGCTACAATGAGCGATGGCAACTTGTTCTGCGTTCGCCTTTTCCGGTACTAGAATGTTCGCAGATTCTATATATTCAGACTTTTTTAATAATTCGAAGAGATCTGAAAACTTTGTTGACGTAAACCTATGGCCCGGAGGCAATGGAATATCATATTCAGGATGTGTAATCCAAGTTATCATTCAGAAACCCAAAAAACATGAAGCAGCGTTAACATAACTGTTGTTAAGAACATATATAATATTTTGAACCCTCTTACTAAACTTCTCAATTCTGAAATTAGATTGCTATCATTTGTGAATATATTCTTAATTATCATATTCTTTTATTAACTATTTCCACTAAGCTTAAAAGCAAAAATTAAATAAGGAGCTTATCATGACCGATCAAGTTTGTGTTGTTGTTGGTGGAGGCAAGGGAATGGGCGCAGCGATTGCGCGTGAAATGAAAAAAAGAAACTACAGGCTTTCATTGATGTCTCCATCAGATAATTGTGAAACTCTTGCTGAAGAGCTTAACGGCATATCATATCGTGGCAGGGCCGAAAACTCTAGAGATACCGATAACCTTATAAAATTTACAATGGAGAAATTTGGTAGAATAGATTGCCTTTTAATTCATGTAGGTGGCCCACCTAAGGGCGATCTTCTTGAAATATCAGAGGATGATTGGAAAAAAGCTAATGAAATGGTGCTAATGCCTGTAATCCGGTTATCTAAGTTAATAACCCCTATTATGCAATCTCAAGGAGGTGGCTCAATCGTAAACATAACAACATTTTCGGTCTTTGAACCTAGCTTAATGTTTCCAACGTCAAGCGTTTATAGAGTGGGCGTATCGTCCTACACCAAACTTTACTCTGATCGGTATGGGCCAGAAAATATTAGAATGAATTGCTTATTACCTGGATTTACAGACAGTCTGGATTTGCCAGAAAAACTATCTCAAATGTCTGTATTAAAAAGGTTCGCTAGAGCAGAGGAGCAGGCAAAAACTGCAGCTTTTTTACTTTCAAATGATAGCAGCTATATAACCGGACAAAGTATAAGGGTCGATGGAGGTGTTACAAGGCATATCTAATAAACTATTCAGATAATGTTCTTTTAATAGCCGGAATGATAGCGCTGATACTTTGAACCTTCTCGGTAATCATTCCCTCTACAAATAAATTTCTAAACCTTCTTTCCGAAGCATCAATACCAATAATCGGTTTTCCTTGTGCAAACGTATACCCTATTTCGGCAGAGGTCCCTGAGTCTATGTCCCAACCCGTTATTAACGCAACCGTTAAATCCGACTCTCTTAGTGCGTTTAAATCTGCAACAAATATTTTGTCCTTTGTCTCTTGAGTCATAGATGTTGTCTTTAGTTCAGATTCTTCAACACCCGTTAAGTCTCGGTGTGGGAGAAAACATTTGAAGCCTTCTTTTTCAAGATTGAGTGCTATGGCCTCTAAAAAATGTCTCTCATGATCATTGAATAGCGGTCCTGCGATATAAATCTTATTATTCATCATATAGGCTATAAATTAATGTTCTCTATCGTACACGTAATGCATATTTGTTACTTCTACAAGGTTTCATTTTTAAGAAGGTATTACCCTGAAATTCTTTGGCTACTTCAGTTAATTTTATTTTTGAGTGAGATTATTTATGGATTTTTTTTAAAGGGAGTAAGACCTTTTTAATAAAATTAAACTTTGCAAATTTACTAAATAGCGCTATTTCTCGAGGATAGATAATTTTCGGATGACACCATTGAAGACGAAAAAGCTTACCCTTTACGAAGAGGAGCCCTATTTTAGTAATGCTCTAAACTCAATGGCAAAAAAGAATTGGGTTTTAGTGTCTACAAAACGGTTCCAAGAGAAATTCTCGTTTAAAACAATAGTTGAATGTACTTTCAGCAAAAAAAGTATCTCCCATTGGAAATCAGAGTATGAAATTGATTATTGGATCAGTTCGGTATGTAATGGAAAAATTGTTAATAAGAGTAGTATATGGATAGTAGAAGCGTGTTCCTTAGGAGAGGCTAGGTCAATAGCAACTAAACAATTTGCTAACGTGTCTGGATTTAATATTAGAAATATCAAAAAAGTTTGGTCGTACTAGCCCTATTAGACGCATAAAATTCGAGAAGTTTCATAAAGGAATTCTAATTCCATCTCTTCCAAGGATAACTTTTCCAGACCAGTGCCTTCTAATAGCCTGTAACCAATCTTCGTCATTGAACTCTGCAAATCCATCGGGAACAAAGTGATTTAAGGCTAAGCATTTTACTTTGGCGCACTTGGCGATTAATCCGACATTCTTAGCAAGCGTATGGCTTTGTAGGAGATGGTTTCTAAGCTTATCATCTTCATGCCCTAAACGATTCATTATCAAGTCAATTCCTTCCGATAACATCACCTCGTGTATTAAGAGATCGGCTTGATCAGCAAAATCTATCATCTCTGGCATGTAAGCTGTGTCGCCGGACAACACAATTGAATAATGTTCCCACTCAAAACGCAGTGCAAAACTATCCAGTATCGGGGGATGTAGATTGCGCATAACTCGGATATTGATATTGGATAATGATAAAAACTGTCTATCTTCAAAACTATAAAATGTCGGTAGTTTCTCTAAATCAATTCGTCCCTCATCCTCTATTCTAAGCGCAATATCATCAACCATTGAATCAAGAAAAGCTCTCCAATAATGCTTTAGCCGTTTTGGACCATAGATAGATATAGGTTTTACGCGACCTGATACCCATGCTGTGTGAATCAAAGGTCCGAGCTCGAGGTAATGATCTGAATGCATATGCGTAATGAAAATAGCATCTATCTCATTAAGTTCGACGCCCTGGTCACAGATTGATCGTGAGACTCCTAAACCTGTATCTACTAAAAAATTTTTTCCGTCGATGTGAATTAAAGTAGAGGTAGGCATATTCGACCCCGGTCTTATTGCCGGGCCACCTTTTACTCCTAAAAGGGAGACAAAATCAACCATACAATCCCACTCATTTCTTCTGTTAATCAAAATCAATTTTTTAGTTTAAAGGAAGAACATTGTTCAGCAAAATCTATATTTATAAAGCTCCGTGGTTTAGGCTAACTATGGACAATCCTAAAAGTGGTAATTTTTTGATTTAATTCAAAGAGGATAAAAGAAATCAATTATTAATTTGGCGCTTGCTACTAAAATCAAAGTGTAAATAGCATTATAAAAGATACTTTCTTTTATCACCTTTAAAAGCCTATACCCAATAAATATACCAATAACAGATAAAGGTAAAAGCGCGAGAGAATGGATTAAAGAACTAGAATTGACCATTGATAGATGAATATAAAAAGGTAGTTTTACCAAATTTATACACGTAAAAAACATTATTCTGGTTCCAACATAAATCTCTTTTCGTAATCTTAATGGAAGCAAATATATGCTAGTAGGCGTACCTCCCGAGTGAGCACAAAAAGAGGTGAAACCGGCAATGGAAGAGCAAATAGCGCCTTTTATGAAATTTTTTTTTGCTGGTTTATCAGCATCTTTTTTTAAAAGAAAATAATGAAATGAGAATAAAAAACCCATTATACCTAAGATAAATTTGAGATAATCCTCAGAAAAAAATGAGAACGTAGATGCCCCCATGATTGCTCCAACCGAAGCGAAGGGAACCATCAACTTTAGTGTATTGAGATCAAATTCCTTACGAAATCTAAAGGCTGAAATGAAGTCAGAAAAAATCAATATAGGTAAAAGGATTGCCAAAGCCTGATTTAATGGCATCATAAAAGTCATCAGAGGAATGGATATCAACGACACAGACCCGCCGAGTCCAGATTTTGCAATGCCAAATAAAATAATTGCAGGTACTACAGTAAATAGAAATAGTATATTTATTTCCAAAATTTAACTCGTTCTTGAAATATAAATGGACATAGCTATTCAGTGATCGTGCTTATGATAATGCGCGTGTCCATGTTTGTGTTTGTGCGCTTTTTGGCTTTTCTTTGCGCCTTTAAGTTTAAGATCAATGTCTAATGACCCCTGCTCCTCAAAAACCAAGGTTACAGGATATTTGCGGCTTTCATCAAACTCAATCGAAATATTCATAAACATTATGTGGGTTCCCCCAGGCTCAAGTTTCAATAAATCATTACCTGGAACTGCTATATTTTTTAAGTGCTTCATTTTAGCGACACCTTTTTTATCGACGTCGGTCTTATGCAACATAGCCTTTCCAAAATCAGCTGTAACTTTTTTTAAAATTACAGGATCAGAATTTTTGTTTGAAATAACAAAATAGCCCGCCCCAGATTTAGCATTTTTTCCAAAAACTACTAAGTGTGGATTGCTAACTGTGATTCCCTTCAATTCAAACTCAGAAGCATATGCTGGTATAAGACATACTGGAAAGAGTGCTAGTAAAACCCAAAAAATGCATCTCTTTAATAGAAAGCAACCAATTGCATGGCTCTTAAAAAAATTATTGAACATGATTAACTTATCTATTTATTTACTGGACTTGGCAATAACATTCTATTTTTTACACAATTGTAAAACAACGCAATTTAATTACTATCGAATCTGCTTGCGATTAGGAAAATAGAGTAATGATAGACAATGAAATTTACACATTAAGGCGGGCAACTATTGATGATGCATCAGCATGTGCATTAATACTTGATGACTGGATTGAAAAAACGGCAGAGATGCCACGTCTTTTTGACAAACACAAGCTTACCGAAATGATTAGAAATGCAATTCCACTGAGAGAAGTATGGGTAATTGGTCAGCCAATTAATGGGTATATTTCTTATAATCCTGAGTCTTCACAAATTTCCGCATTGTATGTCGACAAAAAAGACGAAGTCATGAAAAAAATACTTCTTGACCAAATAAAATCGGACCACAAATATTTACAACTGTGGGGTCATGAATTTAATAACTCGGCACATAAGTTTTATAAAAGAGAAGGATTTAAGTTCAAAAATAGAAAAGAACACGGTTCGGATGGAATACCAGAATTACAATTCGAGCGGATTGAAAAGTAAGTAATGAAGAATAAACAAATAATAGGTTTCGACGCAGATGATACTCTTTGGGAAAATGAAGTTTTTTTTCAGCGAGCACTGATGCAGTTTAACGAACTACATCCCCATATCATAGATCCTGAAGAAGTGATACTTCAAATTGAAAAGGAAAATATCAAGTTTTATGGCTATGGAATAAAAGGATTTATACTTTCATTATTAGAAGCATCAGTACGATACTCCAATAAGCAAACCGATTTTCAGAATATAGATAGAATAATAAAAATTGGAAAAGATATGCTTGCACAGACTATTCAGCTTTTACCTGAAGTTGAAGAAACACTTCGACATCTTTCAGAGCACTATACGCTTATAATGATAACAAAAGGAGATTTACTTGATCAGCAGAGAAAAATAGAAAAATCTGGGCTTTTGAAATACTTTAGCTCAACAGAAATCGTCTCAGAGAAGGATGAGCAAGCATATTTGGAAATTTTGGAAAAGAATAATATTTCACCGAAGGACTTTTTAATGGTTGGAAATTCATTAAAATCTGATGTTCTACCTGTTAGAAATATTGGGGGAACGGGAATTTATATTCCCCATAAATTTACATGGAAACATGAGGAAGTTAAAAGTACTTTTGATTTACAGAGGGTTGTCGAGCTTAAAACTATATCGGCTTTGAAGGTATGGTTAAAGGACCAAATTTAAAGTAATTTCTATGCTTTCAGCTAATGCATTTAAAAGCAAAAAACTTAACGGAGACCTATATGACTGTTTGGTATTCACTTATATTGATTATTAACCTTACCCCGAACGTTGGGATTACGCCAAATGCGAATTTTCAGTCTCATATCATACAAAATAACTTATCTAAAAATGAATGTATGAGACAAGCATATGAACTTAAAAAAGACCCACGGTTCTATATAAAAAACAATGGGGAGGTCTTGGAGAATTTTCAGAATTCGGATGAAGTGCTTGGCGACCACCGGTACTATTGCTATCCAACTCGCAGCAATTGATACGCATTGTTTTTTTTGATTAAATCTTTTAGCACTAATGGCGCTATTTTTTTAATAAACTTCACCGTTGAAAGTCATATCATATAGTAGTTAAATAAAGTATGTTTAAGACAACTATCATAAATACATTTTCTTCCGAAGATGAATGTGAAATGTTCATTATGGTATTAAAACAGCAGTGGCCTAAATATAAAGACTCAGTTCCCGAGAGCACTCTGGAAATAGTTAAAGATATAGATATGCCGAATAGAATGTTAGCACTCTGGACCTTTAAACAAAAAGCAGACCAAAAAGTTATTATGAAAATAGGAGAGCAAATAATCGTACCTTTTAGAGATCGACTAGCACCAAAAACAATTTCATATAATTGGGAGGTCGACCAAGTTCTATCACTAGGAAGGTAAAAGCTACTGCTTAGATATATATTGCTGAATATGTGATGAATTTAAATAAAATTTTTTTATAAAATTTCTTTTGGCAGGGCTAATCAATAAAATTTATTATCGATGTAAAAAGCAATTTGAGGCGCTAATGAACAAATGGAACATAATTAAAAGCCTGATTGAGAATAAAGACTTTGAGGGACTTCAGGATATTTTACACGATGAATATTTATATCTAAGAGAAACTACATTGATATCCAAAGATGAGATGGTATCGTTCATAAAAAAAAGATTTGAGGATGGTTTAACTTTTGAAAAACTTGAGCTTATAATTGAAAATAAAGATCTATTGGCATGGAGGGACGTCCTAATAGAACACGGAGGTAAAAAGTGGGAAACTACCAATGTGCAATTATGGAAAGATAATAAAGTCTGGAGAGATGTTGTCAGCGTTCGTGATTTGGAGAAGGTAGGTCGCATCTAAAATTTAAATGAAAAAAGCTTTCTAAATAAATAGTAAAAATGGCTGTAGCTAGGACTAATATTATAAACTTTTTTTCGGAAGAAGATTTCGATAAATATTTTGCTCTTCATAAAGAGTTTGCAAGTTCCTTGGATGAATGTGGTCTTCTTGAAGCAACGTATGTAAGAGCAAGTACAACCTCACTTCTATATTTTTCTGTCGTTGAAACCGAAGAAGGCGCTCAAGAGATATTAAGAAGGGCGAATGAATGGCGTAAAAAGTACGACTTTAAGGTTGACGTAATTACCTTTGATGGAGAAATCCTTTATGAATATGGTAAAATGAAAAATTAGTATTGTTATCTAATCAAGGTAAGGGAATAATTTCGCAATATTAGTGTTGGTAGGGTTGGCATGTTTAACTTTTTCACAGAGGCAGACTGTGAGATATTTATTGCGATGCATACTACCAAAGTTCCCGAACTCTTAGAACGTGGTTTATTAGAAATCACTTGGGTTAGAGCTAGTCAAGACTCAGTTTTGATGTTTGTTATTTTTGAAACTAAGGAAAAAGGTGACTTATTTTTTAGCGAAATGTCAAAATGGAGGGAACAATACGATTTTAAGATCACAGATACCATTGTATTTGACGGTGATGTTATCCAACAATTAAGGAAGCAATAATTATTTCATACTTAGCTTATGAGAGGCAATAAAATGACTGAAACCAATCTCATGTCGTACAACACTTTTAAATTTAAAACTGAGGCTCAAATGCTTCTTCACATAAGGTTATGGGAAGAAAAAGGAAAACTCCTTTTTGCAATGCTTAAACAAAAAGGATGTACAAGATTCTGCTACAATCAAATTTGGAATAAAAAGGGTACTTATAAGACATCAACACTTTTTGAATATAATAGTCCACAAGCATATAAGGATTGTCAAAAAGCCATTGATAATTTCCGGCAAAGCATAATGAAAGAGCTTGAAGCTATTAGCCCGGTTATCGAGTCCAGTAGAAACGTCATTCTTCAAGATCTGTTCTGAGTGAAAAATTTTAATATTAAATATTATTCAAAACTTACTAATTAAGTTATTTGAGTTATCACAAAAAGATCGGACGTATTTGAATATAAAAATATTTAATTTTTTTTAAGCTTGACAGCTATACTAATTTAAAAAACTCAATAGCTACTTTTGATAACAGAATGGCTTTCTCAAGTGGGTAAAGGACCGCACGTATTGGAAATGCCACTCCAATTTGTTTTTATTAGTTGTAAATAGTTAAGAGCGTTGCTCCACTCACGGCTATCGGCACGATTAAATTTAATAATCTAAATAGCCCGATCGGTTGTGATCGCCAACTTTCTGCATAATTCGAATTTTGCATTTCCTTAGGCATATCACTTCTTAAAGCCTCAATATCTCTGATGGCGCCGTCTCCTGCAGCGATTTGCACAATAGCTATTGCAACCGCTAATACAGCACAAATTAAGTCTACTTCACCAGAATCTGATACTGTTAACCCTATTATTATTATTAGATAGCTAGCTATCGATACATAAAGTGTTTTATATACATCGTGTATCCTATTATTTGCCGCTACAAGTACTTGATCTACATTCATTCTGCTCTCCTTTTTTAGTTTATTTTATGAACTTATAGTATTAGGCAACCGTTTTGCCTATTTGTCCACTTTATAATTTAAAAGGAATTCTTCAACTAATGCTTTTGGAATCAAAATATCTCTGGCAATTTTTAATTGCGATTTAAAAGCTATTACCATGTTATGATCAGGTACTATAAACACATATTGTCCTTCATATCCTAATGCTAAAAAGTACTCAGATTGTTGCACTGAGTTATTTCCCATTCCCCAAGCCTTACGATAACTAAGATCAGCCTTCCAAGCAGTTTCACTGCTCCACCATTGATAGCCATATCCATTATAGGGATAGAGTTTGAGGGGATTAAACCGTCCCTTATTTGGATAGGAATGGGTTTTTAAAGATTTTTCTATCCATGATGCGCTTATAATCTGTTTTTTGTCCCATTGCCCTTTATTTAAATAAAGTAAACCTAATTTTGCCATATCTCTAGCAGACAACTCAAGATTGGAATACCCATGATTAATCCCTTGCGGATCCTTTTCCCATTTATAATTTTTTATTCCAATATGCGAAAACAGATACCTTTCTGCATATTTTTCCACTGGAACTTTTGCAATTTCAAAAAGAATGGCTGATAATATATGAGAGCCACCGTTACTATAGTTGTAATATTGACCTTGTTTTTCTTCTGTCCCCAATGAAAAAATATAGTCAACCCAATTTGTTGAATTTCTAAGGGCAAAAACTCCTGCATAATTTGAAAGATGATTATCTCTAGTTTTTAAACCAGAGGTCATTGTCAATAAATTTCTAACTCTAATATCTTTCAGCTTTGGGTTATTTTTAATTACATTATTTCTTGGAAATATTGAACCTAATGTCTGCTTTTCACTTTTAATATGGCCTTTATCGATTGCAATACCGACAAGCGCTGAAGTGAAACTTTTTGTCACGGAATATATATTACTGAGCGTGTGCTCATTTGTGTTATTTGAATAAAACTCGCCAATCAAATACCCATTTTTAACAATTACGACACTGTCTATTGGAAATTGTTTTTTCTGTATAAATTGAAACATTTCTCGTATCGATCTAGGATCAAAATCTTGCGACTGAGGTGAGCTTGATTTCCATTCTATGGTTGGCCAGTATTGCTTTCCAAGAGCTGGTACTGAAAGACATAGGCCTAGGAATATAATCAATATCGATTTAGCGAGCATTTTTTAAGACTCAATATTAAAAATTAGTTAAAGATATATACCTTATACTTTTAAATTTTTCTTTTTTCTATGCGTGGGCAAGATGAATCGAAAATTACGGGCCCATCAATCATAGCATGTAGCCAAAGACGATAATAACTAATTAGTCCGTCTTTCAATGTAAAGAAGCTAAATACATCTGCTGAAACTTCTTTCCCTGTTGCCTCACGTTTTAACCAGGGACCTATATGGATCCCGGTAAAGAACCAATGAGCCATGACTTCATTTTCATTTCCTACTATCTGCTTTATCTCAAGTTTTAATTCTCCTATCTGACTCCGAAATTTTTTGACATGAGCTATAAGCCCATCTCTTCCTATTGGTCCACCAAAGGCTCTATTGGCTTCATCAACCATATCTGGTTGTGTAATAGTCTCAATTAACTCCAACCGACCATTCTGACCAACCTCAATTAAATAAGTTTCCATCAATTTTTTTGAATTAATCAATTTTTAACAATACCTAAGAACCGACTTTGTTCGCATAATCAAGCCTACTTACTTCACATACCATAGATATATTCGTGCCTGATAATGGCCGTTTTCTTTCTTAATTTAATTTGTTTTCAATTCTCTACAATTTTTCTAGTATACTTGTTAGCCTCTCAGCAACCGCTGCCTCTTCAAAGCTTTCCTTTATACAACCATTATCCTTCAGCCAATTAAGTTTGTAATTAGTAAACACTTCCATCTGCGGGGGGAAATCGAGCGCATCGTCCAACACTCCGAGTTTAACACTAACAAGGCCCTCAAACAATTCAGCCTTTGAATAAATTTTACTGCCACAAGTTCCACAGAATTTACTATGTACTCTATTTCCACTTCCGCCGATATACTCATAAGAAGATAACTTTCCATCTACAGAGAAATTTTCCTCACTAAAAATCACACCAATATGAAGGCTACCACTTAATTTACGACACCTTTGGCAATTGCAAGCCACACTAATTATTGGATCCTTGGCAGTGAATTTTATTTTTCCACAGTGGCATCCACCATTATGTTCAGCCATCTTGAAACCTCACCAGTTTTTTAATATGATTTTAGCTGCAAAAAATTTTTATGGAAGCCAAATAATAGGTTTTCTAGTTTATTTCACACCTAATTACATAAAAATTGTCTAGTGCTTATAAATCATCGCTTTAGGTAAAATTAACTCTACATCATGGTGCGGCTGAGAAGACTTGAACTTCCACGGGTTTTACCCCACAGCGACCTCAACGCTGCGCGTCTACCGATTCCGCCACAGCCGCGTTTTCAATACCATTTTCAATCTGCTGTTAGATATGATATTTTCCAAAAAAAAGCAATACGATAATGTTAATGGCACAAATGATAGAATGGAAGCACGATATAAATTTTGTAGATTACAAAATTGCCGAGCATACGATGTCTAAACGAGTTGAAAAAATAATTTCAAATCAAAAGACAGAGCTAATATGGTTTCTAGAGCATGACAACGTTTTTACTCTCGGCACATCCGCAAAAATGAGCGACTTTAAGAACCATGTCAATATTCCGATGCATAAAACAAAAAGGGGTGGGCAGACAACCTATCATGGTCCTGGACAACGAATCGTCTATCTTATGCTGGATTTGAGAAACGGAAAAAAAGATATAAAAAAATTAGTATGGAATATTGAAGAATGGATAATTTTGGTCCTTAAAGACCTAGGCGTTTTGGGGTATAGAATTCCCGGAATGGTTGGAGTTTGGGTTGAGGATCCTGGCAGCGTTAACATAGATGGAACTCGTGATAAGAAAATAGCAGCACTCGGATTAAGGGTAAAGAAATGGGTGACATTCCATGGCTTAGCATTAAACGTAAACCCCAACCTCAACTTTTTCACCAACATTAATCCATGCGGTATATCTGAGAAAGGAGTTACCTCTTTAAATGAGCTTGGAATTAAAATAAAGACGGCTGATGTAGATAAGGTATTTAAGAGAACTTTTTCAACAATTTTTACAGAATGAGAAAACTCTCACGTGCGTCGAACGGTCTCTAAATTTTGGGTGGAAAAATTAATAAGTATGTACTATATATATTTAGATTATTAATTTAATGCTATCGTAAAAGGGGGCGTCTTTTAATGGTTGATGTTACAGATCAAATTTCACATGAACACGAAAAGAAAAATTTCTTCACTCGTTGGTTTATGTCAACAAATCATAAAGATATAGGTATTTTATATATATTTACTGCGGCTCTTTTGGGTTTTATAGCGGTGGCATTTACCGTCTACATGAGATTAGAGCTAATGGAACCTGGTGTTCAGTATATGACTAACGCCGATGGTGAGCCAAACGGGCATATGTGGAATGTTTTAATTACTGGCCACGGTGTATTAATGATGTTTTTCGTTGTCATTCCAGCTCTCTTCGGTGGTTTTGGCAACTACTTCATGCCGTTAATGATTGGTGCACCTGATATGGCGTTCCCAAGAATGAATAACTTATCTTATTGGCTGTACGTTGCAGGTTCATCTCTCGCGATATGTAGCTTATTAGCACCGGGAGGAAATGGTCAATTAGGATCTGGTGTCGGATGGGTGTTGTATGCTCCTTTGTCAACCTCTGAGCAGGGGATGTCAATGGATTTAGCAATATTCGCCATCCATTTATCTGGAGCTTCGTCTATCTTAAGCGCCATAAACATGATTACAACTTTTTTAAATATGCGTGCACCGGGCATGACACTTCACAAAACACCTCTTTTTCCTTGGTCAATAGTAGTTACGGCTTTTCTCATACTTTTATCACTACCTGTACTAGCCGGTGCGATTACAATGCTCTTAACGGATAGAAATTTTGGCACGACGTTTTTTGATCCTGCGGGAGGTGGCGATCCAGTACTTTATCAGCATTTATTATGGTTTTTTGGCCACCCAGAAGTTTATATGATTGTAATTCCTGGCTTTGGAATAGTAAGCCATGTTATTTCAACATTTTCCAAGAAGCCGGTATTCGGCTATCTACCAATGGTTTACGCTATGATAGCAATAGGTGCCTTAGGTTTTGTTGTCTGGGCCCATCACATGTATACTGTCGGTATGTCTGTTACGCAACAAGCTTATTTTATGCTTGCAACAATGGTTATAGCGGTTCCTACCGGGATAAAAATTTTTTCATGGATTGCAACAATGTGGGGAGGATCAGTTGAGTTCAAAACACCAATGTTATGGTCGATAGGCTTCCTATTTCTTTTCACCGTTGGTGGAGTAACAGGCATAGTTTTAAGCCAAGCGGGAATCGACAGAGCATATCATGATACATATTACGTTGTAGCTCACTTTCACTATGTTATGTCTTTAGGCGCCGTATTTTGTATATTTGCTGGGATATACTATTGGATAGGGAAAATGTCTGGTCGTCAATATCCTGAATGGGCAGGAAAATTACACTTCTGGACCATGTTCATTGGATCAAATATCACGTTCTTCCCACAACATTTTCTAGGGAGACAAGGTATGCCTCGACGGTATATAGATTACCCAGAGCAATTTGCATTATGGAATTATGTATCATCTATTGGAGCTTTCATATCGTTTGGATCATTTATATTTTTCTTTGGCATAATTTTTTATACATTAATGTGGGGTAGACGTCTAACAGAGGAAGCTTATTGGGGAAAACACGCTGACACTTTGGAGTGGACATTACCAAATCCACCACCCGAGCATACCTTTGAAACACTACCTACACGAGATATGTGGGAGTCCAAGTCAACTAGCCACTAGTTAGAATTATTATGTTGAAAATTCTGGATAATTGGGGCGACGCAAATGAGGCACCATTTATAAATATTCGTTTGGTGCCAAATAGATCCCTAGATTCATATGGAACTAAAGTGGTCTTTGCTTTAATAGCGTGTGGTTTTTTGCTTCCTATAATACCTTTTATTGGCAGTCCAATAGGAACAACACTAACGATTTTTTCAGGCTTGACATTCTATATTTTTCTAACCCTGCTTCAAAAAAACTTTCAACAGGGTAGTACTTTCGAAGAGGTCTTAATTTCAAAAAATAGAATTAAAGTAGTGCACCAAGAAAAGAATAAAGAGCAAATGACTTGGGAGTGTAATCCTTATTGGACCAAGGTACATCTCGACATTAACAATCCAAAATTAAAAAATTACTTAACATTAGCTGGAAAAGGAAGGCATATTGAATTGGGAGCATTTTTGAGTCCAAATGAACGCCTTGAGCTAAGAGATAAAATTCAGAATGCCCTAGCTAAAGCTAATAGTTCATGATATATCAAACTTAATTGATATTCTTGACGTCACATGAAATTAGTTGCTAATGAAACCTCTGGATACCAGTTTAAGCGTTTTGCATTGCTTGGTATGTCTGGGCTCGGGAAGACATTTATCTCTCGCAAACTGGTGAACAAAGACAGATGGTCACACTATTCAGTGGATTACGAAATAGGTAAGCTCCTCTTTAAAAACAAGCATAAGCACTTACTTGATGGTTTTGAAATAGGTAATCTAACAAATCTATCGAATTTCCTTGGCAAACCTGGCTCTCGGTCGATGGGAGGGATATTATTTTCAGAGTATTTGAAACGTCAACAACTTCATCGCGATGCAGAAATTAAGGCAACACTCAATGCAAGTTCACTAGTAGAACACTCACCGGAGTTGTCGCACTTTATGTGTGATACATCTGGCTCTATCTGTGAACTGGTCAATCCACTGGACAAAAATGATAAAATACTTTCATCCTTATCCAAAAACTTTCTTATAATCTGTCTTGAAGCACCTGACACTATGTATCAAGTATTAATTGACAGATTTCTAGCCAAACCTAAACCAATGTATTATGAGGAAAATTTCTTACACTCTCTATGGCAACGTTTTAGAGATGATACTTCGTCTATTTGTGATGAAATAAACCCAGATGACTTCATGATCTATGGATTTAAAGCACTTATTAAAAGAAGAAAAGCGATTTTCGATACAATCTCTAAAAATTGGGGTATATCATTAAACTTTGAACAATTACGTGAAGTAAAATGTGCTGCTGATTTAATTAGGGCTATCGAGTGTGCGATCAGAGTCAAGTAAAGGGCCAATAATGCCGATAAAAATTCCTAAAAGTTTACCAGCCTTCGATATTCTTCGAAATGAGGGTGTTATGGTAATGTCTAGTCAACTAGCGGAAAAGCAAGATATTCGCCCTCTAAAGATAATATTACTTAACTTAATGCCAGAAAAAATAAAAACGGAGACTCAATTCGCGCGACTCATCGGAGCAACGCCTCTTCAAATAGAATTTACCTTATTAAGAGTATCATCACATGTTTCAAAAAATACGTCTAAAGAACACCTGGAAAACTTTTATAAGACTTTTGATAATGTGCGTGATTACAAATATGACGGACTAATTATCACAGGTGCACCAATAGAGCACCTTCCATTTGAAGCAGTCGATTATTGGGGAGAATTGAGAGATATTTTAGAATGGGCAAAAACGTCGGTGCACTCCGTATTTGGTGTTTGTTGGGGAGCAATGGCTATGCTTTATTATTATTATGAAATAGAAAAACTTATGCTGGCAAGAAAGGCTTTAGGACTATTTCGGCATAAGAACAGAAAAGTTAACTCGCATTTTTTGAGAGGTTTTTCAGACGATTTGATCGTGCCTGTCAGTCGCTGGACAACTATATCTAGAGGTGAGATCGCTGAGAAAAAAAATCTAGAAATACTTTTGGACTCCGATGAAGTTGGACCATGTCTTATAGAAGATAAGGAAAAGAACTTTTTATTTTTACTTAATCATTTGGAATATGACAGCAATACTCTTAATGATGAATATTTAAGAGATAAAGATACTGAAAAAAAATTTCAGGTTCCCAAAAACTATTTCCCAAATGATGACCCAAAACAAGATCCGATAAATAGGTGGCGCAGTCATGCACATCTTTTATACGGTAACTGGATAAACGAGATTTATCAGACTACTCCTTTTGAGATAGAAAAGATTGGCTTGAAATAACCATAAATTTAAGGTTATCCTAAGCTATGCGACACTCTCTGCCTCAAACTCCACAATTTTATGTTACGGCCCCTCAAGATTGTCCTTATTTAGATAATCAGGTCGAAAGAAAACTGTTTACAGCCTTATATGGAGTCAATTCTAGACGCCTAAATAATTCTTTGTCAAAACAAGGGTTTAGAAGATCGCAAAATGTTTTATATAGACCTTCTTGCGCTAACTGTAGCGCTTGTATGTCAGCTAGAATTTCAAGTAGAGAGTTCAAACCTACAAAGTCACAAAAGAGAATACTTTCAAAAAACTTAGATATTGTAAGAGTTGTAAATCCTGCACTAGCAACCGATGCCCAATATAATCTTTTCAAACAATATATAAATACAAGACATCCCGATGGAGGAATGTCGGATATGGATGCTAATGACTTTACCGCAATGATTGAAGAAACTAATGTTGAATCTAAGTTAATTGAATACTATGCAAAAAAAAATGGAGAGTTAGAACTTATTAGTTTTTCGTTAGTCGACATTTTGGATGATGGTATCTCTATGGTCTATTCAGTATTTAACCCATACCTCAAGGAGAGAAGCCTTGGGACATACATGATTATAGATCATAACAGACTGGCATTAGAAATGACTCTAAAGTTTGTTTATCTGGGCTATTGGGTAAAAGGAAGCTCTAAAATGGACTATAAAAAAAGGTTTAGTCCGCTTGAGGTATTCACAAAAGATAAGTGGATTTGCTCTAGCAAAGTTGGTCATACAAAACCCAATAATGTAAATGGCTCCAAAGAAAAACTAGGCGTGCCTATCTACTTACCTTCGGATCAGTAAATTTTCTTAGAAGCTAAGAGAAAGATCTCTATGATTTGCGTTACAGCTTGCTAGGTACAAAGCTAGATCTCTGCTAAACCCATCTTGGGACCTTAGACCGATAGAAGTTTTGGTTTTTTCTAAATAAGTATTAAGCGGTATTTCTATAGAAGTTTTTGCTTCAATAACCCAAGCATCTAAGTCATTGATTTCAATCAAAGCAGCGTCAAGATTCTTTTTTACTTTTTCATCATTAACATTTTTCTTTTTTAACTCTCTAATTGCTTTTGAGAGCATACTTTTAAAAGAACTGGTACCATTCACATTGCTAACAATTTTGGAGAAATTTCTCACAGCTTGTAATTTCTCTTCCTTGTCCAGGCTACCTAGAGAGTCCAGTAGTTCCACATAATCATTTTTGAGCTTGGTAATCTGCTCACTTGAAGCCAAAATTAACGTTAATTCTGTTATCTCTTGATAAGAGCTGTCTCCTGAGCGCCTATACATATTTCTTAGTTTCTGCTCTTCTTTCATCAGAGCGCTAAAGGTCTTATACCTTTCTACCCAATCAGACGGTATTTCCTTTTTAAGATCGTCTATTTCAATTTGAATTTCACCTATTTCTCTCTCAATCAATTCGACAGACGCTTCGTCTTTAAGCGTTTTCTGCAGAACTTGGTCTTTTTTTAATTCTTTTATCTCTCGCAATTTTCGGTTTATTTTGCTTTCAATTCTTCTTACCTTATTCAATACTGGTCGATATTCGGTTGATGCTATTTTTATTTTTTCTTCTTGAGCTAAGGCCTCCTCAAGACTTACGATTGCTTTTATAGCATCACTAGAGGCTCCCTCAATTGTAGCTTTTACTTTTTTGGGGAGATTTTCTAGATCAAGTTCTTTTAATTCTCTAACAGCATCTTGAACGTAATCCTCTCCAGAGAATAGGATATCTGCACTATAATTCTCTAAACAATATTGTAATCTTGGGTTTTTCGGAGGGGGCGCATTGTCTGACAAATAACTCGTTCTATTGGGTAAATAGTTAACCAATGCAGGATAAGAGCCTACTATAAAAAGAGCAAGAATTTGTAGCAAGATGAAAGGCACGACACCCTTATACATTTGAACAGTTTTCACAATAGCAGGTGCAACTCCCCTCAAATAAAATAGCGCAAAGCCAAAAGGTGGAGTAAGAAAAGAGGTTTGAATATTAAGGCCAATCATGACACCTAACCAAACTGCCGTAATGTTAGCTGATGGATCAGCCAACAAAATAGGTGCAACAATCGGAACTACTACAACAGCAATTTCAATAAAATCTAGAAAAAATCCAAGAACAAATATGACTGCCATAACAATAATAAATTTCGCCCAGAAGCCACCAGGCAAAGAATTAAGGAATTCTCTTACCAATTCTTCACCACCGAATGCTCTAAAAGCGGCAGTGAGAACGGCCGCTCCTAATAAAATAATAAAAACTAACGACGTAGTCTTTGCTGTATCCAACATGACGTCGTTTAAGGTTCCCTCTATCTTGTAAAGTCTAATAGAGCTCCATATTAACGAGATAACAAACAAAGTAGCTCCCACCAGACCCACCAGTATTCCTACTAAGTCCGTTGAGTTTCTAATGAGTAAAATATTCATTTCGAAGTTTGAGAGAGCCAATGCCATTATAAGAATAGAAATCAACAAGAGTATTGCCGGAAGATATGCTGTATAATCCTGCTTCGGGTTGAGCCTGTAGCTTGCCATCACAAGTGCTCCTGCAGCGCCAATAGCACCAGCCTGATTTACCGTTGCTATTCCTGTAATAATGGACCCCAGCACCAAAACGATCAGCGTAAGGGGAGGTATCAAGATAAAGCCTACCCTGATCCAGAATGCGGCATTCATCTTACCCTGATAAGGAACAGAAGGGGCCAAACGCGGAAAAAACAAAGCAAGCACCAAAATAAAGATCATATAGAGTAAAACAAGTACTATACCTGGTACAAAAGCTCCCAGGAACATTTCACCTGCACTAGTTGAAGTTACATCCATGACAGAGGGCATCGTTAAGTCTCCTGTAGCTTCTTTATGGAAAGCTTTACGAAGAGAACTGGCCTGATCTGCAGCTGATCCGAGCTGGTCAGCTAATATGATAAGTACAATCGATGGAGGTATAATTTGTCCCAACGTTCCAGACGCTGCAATTGTGCCTGTAGCAAGAGCTGGAGAGTATTTATTGCGTAACATGACCGGCAAGGATATCAATCCCATAGCGACCACGGTTGCACCTACTATGCCCGTCGTAGCTGCTAGGAGGGCACCAACAAAAACGACCGATATACCTAGCCCTCCTGGAACCGGACCGAAAAGGTTGGCCATCGTTACTAATAAATCTTCTGCAATCTTTGACTTTTGGAGCATTATGCCCATAAAGATAAATAACGGTATTGCGATAAGTGTATCTCTTTCTACATCCCAGTAAACAAATCTCAGGTTAGTTACTCCAGCGGATAACCACTCATACGGACCACCGCTGTGAAAGTATGCTGCTGCTTCTCCTTCAATCAGATAACCAACTAACCCCGCTGCTATAATTGATATAATCGCGGCGCCAGGAAGAGAAAAGGCAACAGGATAACCAGAGCCCAAAGCAAAGGCCATAGTCAAAAATAAAAAAGCTAAGAAAAATAATTCCACTTAATGCCCAATTTTTATTGATGTATCTCGTTTCCCAGGCTCTTCGTTTATATCGGCAAGACTATCGAAAAACTGAACAATAAATTGTACTAGCATTGTCGCACCAAAAATCCCTAAAAACATAGCCATCTGATACTTTATAAACATTCCATTGATACCTTGGTTAGTAATTTCGAATACCAATAAAGGAGAGTTTATAATAGATGTTTTACCGTTAAAGCCAATAGTCACAATGACCATGCAGGTTAATACTCCAAGTAGATATGATCCCCAAGCATTAACATATGCTTTTACCTTATCACTAAATCCCGCATAAATCACATCTACCCTAACATGGCCTTCGTCGTAAAGAGTATAGGCAGAGGCAAAGAGAAAAAGAGCTGCATACCAATACCTTACCAAATCGGCCATAAAAGATTGCTCGTATGAAAATAAATACCTAGAGATAACTATGATGAGTTCGGCAAAAACTATCAATAATGCTAACCACGTCCATCCTAAAGTTTTAGTAAAATATGCGACAATGAACCCGAGTATTATTAATGGTACGTGTAAAAATGGACCAACTATATTTCCTAACCCAAGTGCCCTATTAGCACTTTCTCCGACCAAATAGACTAAAATATCCAAAGATCTGACCAAAGCTAGTGAAAAATCGATGCATCCAACGAATAATACGGCAAAGAAGCACCCTCTCAAAAAATAGACATTAAAATCGTGAAGCTTTTTTGCCTGCATTCGATAATTTTCATGCATAGTGCGATTGACCTGCCAAATGCCTAATGCAATGCAAAATATATAAATCAGTGTAGAAATTATACCCGAGAAGGAAAGCTTCGATAGCAAAGATGTGACGCCATTGAATGCCACATAGATGTTAAGAAAATTGTTAATCAGAAAAGCCGCCAATAAAAAAATAGTTATCCAACCGAGGTATCTCTTCCAAGCCCCGCTAACTGTCTCTTCGTTTACGGCTGTATCACTCATTAAAGTTCCGTTCCGCAATTGGCGGACAAAAGAATAGCCCACCAACTACGTTATATTTAATAGTTCAATTAAGCTTCAAGACCTAAAAATCTATTTCTCTGGTTCACAAACGTACCCTCGAACTGAGCGATTGTTCCCCCTATTTCTCTGAGTGCCTTTTGGAAGGCATCATCGATCTTTTTGGCCAATGGGCTATGGTCTCTTATTTCTTCAAAAAGTTCTGCTGAAGCTTCACCAAATGAATCCCAAACCTCGTCGTTAAAGGCTCTTACCTCGATTCCCTGCTCATCTACAAGTTTCTTAAGGTACTGACCATTATTTGCCAAAGCCTCTTCATATTGTGCAGCCTGCTCTTCATAGGCCGCAGCTGTTAAAAGAGCTTTTTCCCACTCACTAAAGCTACCCCAAGTACTCGCATTAAAGGCAAAAGAGAGGCCTCCACCAGGCTCATGCATACCAGCTGTGTAATAGTATTTAGCTGCTTCATAAAACTTCATGAAGTAGTCATTGTAAGGTCCTACCCATTCAGTTGCGTCGATAGCGCCAGAAACGAGGTTTTCATATATTTGACCTCCAGGAAGTGTAACAGTTGTACCACCAAGCTTCGAGATCACCTGCCCACCAAGTCCTGGTATACGCATTTTAAGGCCTTTAAGATCATCGGCACTGTTTATCTCTTTGTTGAACCAACCTCCTGCCTGAGTTCCGGTTGCTCCACATGTTATCGCTTTCAGACCAAATTCGCCTGAAACTTCGTCCCATAGAGCTTGACCGCCACCAAATTTTACCCACGCACACCACTCAGGCGTCGTCATGCCAAAGGGAACAGATGTCCAATAGGCCAAACCTGGGTGTTTACCAGTGAAATAGTAGTCAGCGGATATGTAGCACGAAGAATTACCAGAGGCAACTTCATCAAATACATCTAATCCCCCAACCTTTTCACCGGCTGCGAAATACTCCATAGTAAGTCTTCCTTCGGAGAGTTGAGTTATTCTCTCCATTAACCTTTGGGCCGAAGCTCCTAGGCCAGGTAAGTCTCTTGGCCAGCTGGACACGCAAGTTAGGACTTTTCTCTCTTGAGCTATAGCCGGTGCTGCTAATGTAGCGCCCGCTACTGCGGCGGTTCCAAGCCCCGCCTTGGTAATAAAATCACGTCGTTTCATATTTCCTCCAAAATTATATAGATTATAAACAAGTAATCGGTATAAATAACCTATTGGTATAGCCTAGATAATTTGTAAATTCAAGCATAGAAAAAATATAATCCTTAAATAAATTATTTAGCGATCTTTAAAGTTTTATCATTTTAAACATTAAAGGCTGATTCAATTAAGAGTCATTAAAAGTCGTGATTCAAATAAACTCTTTAAAAATAAGAACGATTGCCTTAAAGTCATAGAGCAAAGAACGTTTTTTAATCAAAGAGACCATAATATGACACAGGCAAATAAAATTACTGGTGCAGAAATAGTGATAAAAGCTTTGATTGATCAGGGTGTGGATACAGTATTTGGGTATCCTGGGGGGGCGATTCTGCCAATTTATGATGAACTATTTCAGCAAAAGAAAATTAAACATATTCTTGTCAGACACGAGCAAGCCGCTACTCATGCTGCCGAAGGATACGCAAGATCTACTGGAAAAATTGGTGTGGTTTTTGTCACTTCTGGACCTGGTGCAACAAACTCAGTAACGGGGCTTACAGATGCCCTAATGGACAGTGTCCCAATAGTGGTTATAAGTGGTCAAGTGCCTACCTTTATGATAGGAAATGATGCTTTTCAGGAAGCGGATACCGTGGGTATCACTAGACCCTGTACAAAACATAACTGGCTTGTTAAAGATACAAACAAACTAGCCGAAACTATACACAAAGCCTTCGAAGTTGCAGGAACTGGGAGGCCAGGGCCCGTTTTGGTAGATATCCCAAAAGACGTTCAGTTTGCTTCTGGTCTCTACACTAAGAAAAACGAAATTAAAAAGAACCTTATTAAAAAAGAGCCCTCTATTGATCTCAACATGTTGGATGAAGCAATAAGTAGATTAGAGCTAGCAGAGAGGCCTATAATTTATAGTGGAGGCGGCGTTATAAATTCCGGTCAATCCGCAGTAAACTCACTCAGGAATTTGGTCGCTGGTACAAATTTCCCTATAACTTCTACTCTAATGGGGTTGGGTAGTTATCCTGCTTCAGGGAAAAACTGGTTAGGAATGTTAGGTATGCATGGTACTTATGAAGCCAATATGTCTATGCACGACTGTGACTTTATGCTTTGTATTGGCGCACGCTTTGACGACCGGATAACAGGACGAATTGACGCTTTTAGTCCAAACTCTTACAAGGTTCACTTAGACATTGACCCTTCTTCTATAAATAAAAACATAACTGTAGATGCACCTTTGATTGGAGATGTTTCACAGATACTAAGCGTACTAATTGGTAGGTGGAAGGAAAGAGGTTCTAAAGTAAACAAGAAAAAATTAAGCGCTTGGTGGAAATCCATAAATAATTGGAAAGGAGTTCAATCACTAGGCTACGAGAATTCTTCCAGTGTTATAAAGCCTCAATATGCCGTTCAAAGGTTAGAGGAACTGACTAAGTCTTATAATCGATTTGTATCGACTGAGGTTGGTCAACACCAAATGTGGGCTGCACAATTTATGGGATTTGAAGAACCTAATAGGTGGATGACATCCGGCGGATTAGGGACAATGGGGTATGGTTTTCCAGCATCAATTGGAATCCAAATCGCCCACCCAACCTCTCTTGTAATCAATGTCGCTGGAGAGGCGAGCTGGCTGATGAACATGCAAGAATTAGGAACCGCAGTACAATACCGATTACCAGTAAAGCAGTTTATTTTAAATAATGAGAGACTAGGCATGGTAAGACAGTGGCAGGAATTGTTACATGGAGAACGTTATTCTCATAGCTGGTCTGATGCTTTACCTGATTTTGTAAAGCTAGCAGAGGCGTATGGGATAAGAGGCATAAGATGTGAAGATCCTGCTATGCTGGATGATAATATCAGAGAGATGATTGACTATCCTGGCCCAGTAATATTTGATTGCTTGGTCGAAAAACATGAAAATTGTTTTCCCATGATCCCATCTGGTAAAGCCCATAACGAAATGATTCTTGGGGAACAAACTGAAGAAAACAGTATCTCAGATGATGGTGCTGTATTGGTCTAACTAATACGGAAAGAGCTTAGAAGAATGTCTTTGAAATTGAAAAAAGGGGTAAATAAACAAAGCGCTTACAATCTTAGGGATCCTAATCTTGACTATGAAGCTGCACATACTCTTTCTATTATTGTTGATAACGAATCTGGTGTTTTAGCACGGGTTATTGGCCTATTTTCTGGCAGAGGTTATAACATTGATAGCTTAACGGTTGCAGAGGTGGATCCCGATGGACATAGGTCCAGAATTACGATAGTTACAACTGGAACCCCAAAAGTAATAAACCAAATTAAAGCACAACTCGACAGAATGGTTCCTGTTCACGAAGTAATAGATCTCACTCTCAAAGGTAAGGCTGTTCAACGAGAGCTTGCAATATTCAAGGTTGTTGCCAACGGCAATCAGCGAGTGGAGTCTTTGAGGCTCGCAGATGTGTTTAGGGCAAAAGTTGTGGACAGCACTCTGAAAAGCTTTACTTTCGAACTTACGGGTACTTCAGAGAAGATAGACGCTTTTGCGGAGCTAATGGCTCCTTTGGGTCTAAAAGAAATAGCCAGAACAGGAATAGTTGCGTTACTTAGAGGCGACAATTCTAACTAGCGTTGTTAGCTGCAGCCAGAGGTACTCCCACACGTGTTGCATTTCAAACAAGTTCCATTTCTCACCAACGTGAAATTACCACACTCATTGCAGGGGTCGCCTTCATATCCTTGCATCTTTGCTTTCGTTATTTGATCTGAAACTTGCAGAGATCCTTTTACATTAGCACCTGTTAAATTGCCTGCGGTTGCCACCTTCCCTTGTGGTTTATCACTCACCGTTGGAAATCTTTTTCTCAGATATCCGGAGCTGGAAAGCTCTTTAATCATTTCGAGAGAACCCTCCGCTTTCCCTATGCCATTATTTTTTACGGCTTTACTAGCCTCTACTTTATCGCCTAAAGTGTCGAGGTTATCATCAGGTATGGAATGAGCCAAATCTGTTCTATCTAGGTAAGAGATAGCCAACTCTCTGAAAATATAATCCAAAATTGAAGTGGCATTTCTAATTGTATCATTACCTTGCACAAGCCCGGCAGGTTCAAATCTAGTGAATGTAAAAGCCTCTACAAACTCATCAAGGGGTACACCGTATTGTAACCCTACCGAGACTGCAATAGCGAAGTTGTTCATCATAGCTCGAAAAGCTGCACCCTCTTTATGCATATCTATGAATATCTCCCCCAGCTTTCCGTCACCATATTCTCCTGTACGAAGATAAACTTTATGACCTCCTACAACTGCTTTTTGTGTATATCCCTTTCGTCTCTCAGGAAGCTTTGACCGACCTTTTACTAACTCTTTATAAACAATCTGTTCCAATACTTTTTGAGCGTTGGTTTCTTCGATCATATTTTCTTCTAACTCATCAGCTTCATCCTCAATTAATGCTGATGACAGAGGTTGAGAAAGCTTTGAACCATCTCTGTAAAGCGCATTAGCCTTAACGCCGAGGGACCAGCTTAATTCGTAGGCATCCTTACAATCCTTAATAGATGAATCTCCTGGCATATTTATTGTTTTTGAAATAGCCCCAGAAATAAATGATTGTGCAGCAGCCATCATGTAAATATGGCTCTCCACTGAAAGATATCGTTTCCCATTCTTTCCACATGGGTTGGCGCAATCAAAAACTGGCAGGTGTGCTTCGTCTAGGAATGGAGCGCCTTCTAAAGTCATTGTTCCACAAACATAATCATTTGCTTGAGATATATCTTCGTTACTAAAGCCTAGGTGTGCTAGTAGACTAAAACTTGGGTCATTAAGTTTGTCCATCGGTACTCCTAGTGTATCTCGGCAAAATTCTTGTCCCAATGTCCATTGATTGAAAACAAACTTGATATCGAAAGCAGTTGGCAGAGCTTTTTCAATTTTTTCAATTTCTTTTAAGGAGAACCCATGTCCTAACAAGGAGGTTGGGTTTATTTTTGGGCAGTTTTCTAAAGATCCATTGCCTACAGCATAGTTAACTATGGAGTCAATTTTTTCCTGGTCGTAACCAAGTACTTTTAGCGCGCTGGGGACCGATTGGTTTATTATTTTGAAATATCCGCCTCCTGCAAGCTTCTTGAACTTAACAAGAGCGAAGTCAGGCTCAATTCCTGTTGTATCACAATCCATTATCAGACCAATCGTTCCAGTAGGCGCAATCACAGAAACCTGAGCATTTCTAAATCCAAACTTTTCTCCAAGAGACAATGCTTGTGTCCACTCCTCTTGAGCAACGGCAATAAGACTTGGGTCCGGGCAATTTTTTATATCTAGAGGTACCGGATTGACATTCACCTTATCGTAGCCGCTGTCCTTACCAAACGCTGCCCTCTTATGATTTTTTATAACTCTCAGCATATGTTTTTTATTTTTTGTGAATCTTTTGAACGATCCAACCTCTCTAGCAAGTTTTGCTGATGTTTTGTAAGAGGTACCTGTCATTAAAGCAGTTATTGCTCCGCAGATAGCCCTACCTCCTTTACTGTCATATGATAGTCCCATATTCATAAGCAACCCTCCAAGATTAGCATAGCCTAACCCCAGAGTTCTATAATCAAAAGATCCCACCGCTATTTCCTTGCTAGGAAATTGTGCCATCATAACGGAAATTTCTAAACTCAGAGTCCATAGTTCTACCGAATGCATAAAACTATCATGGTCAAATTTCCCTTCTTTCAAATATTTAAGAAGATTAATTGATGCCAAATTGCAGGCTGTATCATCAAGAAACATATATTCTGAACACGGATTAGAAGCTCGTATATTTCCATCTTCTGGGCAAGTATGCCATGCATTGATAGTATCGTGATATTGGATGCCCGGATCCGCACAGGACCACGCTGCATGTGATATCTGATCCCACAGTTCTCGTGCTTTAACCTTTTTAAGCGCTTTGCCATCTGTTCTTTTTAAAAGTTCCCAATCTTTATTTTCTTTTACAGCTTTTAGAAATCTGTCTGTCACTCTCACTGAATTATTTGAGTTTTGGCCGGATACAGTCAAATATGCTTCAGAGTCCCAATCGGTGTCATAGGTTGGGAAAGTTATCTCTTTATACCCTTGTCTTGCGTACTCCAATATTCTGTTTATGTAGGTATCGGGTATCATACTTTGACGTGCTTCTCTAATTGCTTTGTTAAGCTCCTTATTCAACTTTGGGTTTGTGCTATTTTTTTTATCGACACCTTCCACGTCGACCGCAGCGAATATCTTGTTAAGCATTTTTTCGTGTAACTTTGACCCTGCAACCAATGCGGCTACTTTTTGCTCCTCAATTACTTTCCAGTTTATAAATTCCTCAATATCAGGGTGATCTACATCGCAAATCACCATTTTTGCGGCTCGCCTTGTGGTTCCGCCCGATTTTATCGCACCTGCGGATCGATCACCTATTTTTAAAAAGGACATTAGCCCAGAAGACTTTCCTCCACCTGTTAAACCTTCAGCACTTCCCCTCAATGTTGAGAAATTTGTTCCCGTTCCGGAGCCATACTTGAATAGTCTTGCCTCTCTTTTCCACAGATCCATTATTCCGCCTTCGTTCACTAAATCGTCTTGGATTGATTGAATAAAACATGCGTGGGGCTGGGGGTGCTCATATGCAGATGTCGACATTGTTAATTTGTGTGTCTTATAATCAACATAAAAATGGCCTTGACTCGGGCCATCTATCCCATAAGCCCAATGCAACCCTGTATTGAACCACTGGGGAGAGTTAGGTGCTCCCATTTGATTGGCAAGGATATACCTCATCTCATCATAGTATATTCTTGCATCTCTTTCGCTGTCGAAGTAATTTCCCTTCCAGCCCCAATATGCCCAAGCACCTGCCAATCTATCAAAAACTTGTCTTGCTGTTGTTTCACTAGAATATCTATGGTCAGGGTCTAATTTCTCTAAAGCATTTTTGTCTTCGACACTTCGTTGAAGAAAAATTGGCACTCCTTCCTCATTAACTTTCTTTAGTATCTTCGGTACGCCTGCTTTTCTGAAATATTTTTGAGCTAGTACATCAGCTGCTACTTGACTCCAAGCCTCTGGAATTTCAATATTCTTTGCGCTAAACACAATTGACCCATCTGGATTTCTGATTTCTGAATCAGTCGTTTTGAAGTCCATGCTGTCGTAGACTTCTCTTTCTTCAATAGTGTTTTTTCGTTCGAATTTCATAATGCTCGTCCCCAATTTTTTTCTACAATGGTTTTTTGGCCCAACAACAGATTTGTGTAACTGGCTCAACTCTCGTTATGTTGTCTCAAATACTATATGTTGATC
Source organism: uncultured Alphaproteobacteria bacterium (assembly GCA_902537215.1). Classification (GTDB taxonomy): domain Bacteria; phylum Pseudomonadota; class Alphaproteobacteria; order Rhodobacterales; family Rhodobacteraceae; genus CACIJG01. Next base: position 36,616 of record CACBAM010000010.1, on the reverse strand, counting down.
TTTTTTCAGCCTGACATACAACTTGCGCGATAAAGCACCCTCTGGTCAACAAAAATTTTTTAAAAAAATAAAAATTTTTTTGTTGACATCTATTCTTGGGAAAAGACTGCTATTTTTTATACTTTAGCCAGCCTCCAAATACTCTCGCCATTTGAGGTGGTCGGGGCGGCGAGATTCGAACTCACGACCTACGGTACCCAAAACCGTCGCGCTACCAGGCTGCGCCACGCCCCGCGAATCATCGGAAATCATGCAAACTTCGTGCATTATTGTTGGACCAAAAATAGCTATCTTTCAAGAAATATTATCCCATGAATGTACAGCTCCGGCCATTTTTCCTCTTGGACCGTCAACTACTTGCAGTACCACAGCTTCTCCAGCTTGAAGATCAGAAAAACCGAAATGCCTAAGGATCTCCATGTGGAGAAAGATGTCTTCATGCGACTTATAAACATTTGCGAAGCCGAACCCCTTTGATTTATCAAACCATTTAACACGGGCTGGGACCATCTCAACTCCAGACACATCTGGTATACCAAATTCTTCGCTCTCTTCTAAACCGTCAGTAGTCTCATTAGGAACATTCAGGCTATGAATTATTGACACCTGTCTACCCTTGTCAGTATCCTGAACTTCAAACTCTACTGCTGAACCTTCAACAACTGACCCTCTCCCAAAATTTCTTAATACATTTGCGTGCAGAAGGACGTCGCCCTTATTGTCATCAACAAGCAAAAAACCAAAACCCTTTGTAGTGTCAAACCACTTAACTGTTCCCTTCAATTTAACACTCAATCAACCACTCCTACGCTACAAGGACTTTCTATTTAAATTATACCAGAATTTAAAAAAAAAACAGTAAAAGAATTAAGGATACAACCTACGAACACTCCAAGACTCTTCACCAAGCTCTCTTTCCCAAAGAAACCTATCATGCAGTCTGTATTGTCCATCAGCCCAAAATTCAATTTGAAGTGGTTTTATGCGTATACCTCCCCAAAAATCTGGCCTTCGTACATTTTTCTCAAATTGATTTTTATAAGATTGCCATCTTTGTATGAGCTCCTGCCGATCATTTAATGTCTCGCTTTGTTTAGAAGCCCAAGCCGCAGTTTGGGAACCAATCTCTCTTTCGGAAAAATATTTATCTGCGATCATTCCATCTTCCTTCTCTACATCACCTCTAACTCTTATCTGCCTTCTTAATGACTTCCAATGTATATTGAACGCTACTTTATTAGTAAAAAACGCTTCTTGCGCTTTTTTTGAACCGTAATTAGTAAAAAAAACAAAAGCATCATCCTCAATGATTCGCAGCAATACCATTCTCACGTTAGGCAAACCATCTTTATCGACAGTAGCTAACGCAATCGCATCAGGGTCATTAATCTCTGTCTCTCTTGCTTCTTCTAACCATCTGCGGAAGATTGTAAAAGGTTCCTCCCCCGCAAATAACTTTTCATCAAACTTACTTTCCATTTTATTCCCAATTTTTAATCTCAGTTATGGCATTTAAAAAAAAAATCACTATCCTTTATATAATTTTATTTCAATAGATTCACAGGGAGTATTAACAAATGGGTCTGCTATCTGGTAAAAAAGGCTTGATAATGGGCGTGGCAAATGAAAGGTCGATAGCATGGGGTATAGCAAAATCATGCAGCTCCCAGGGGGCAAAATTAGCTTTCACTTACCAAGGTGAAGCTCTAAAAAAGAGAATAACACCACTAGCCGAAAGTGTTGGGTCTAATTTCACCTTAGAGTGTGATGTCGCGGACCAGAGCGCGATAAAAGAAACTTTCGCAAAAATAAAAGATGAATGGAGCGATATCGACTTTCTGGTTCACGCTATTGGTTTTTCAGACAAAAATGAATTGAGAGGAAGATATGTAGACACGTCAAAACAAAATTTCTTATCCACAATGGACATTTCTGTATACTCTTTCACTGCCGTCGCTCAGGAGGCAGAAAAAATAATGCCACAAGGAGGCTCAATAATAACATTGACATACTACGGCGCTGAGAAGGTGCTACCTCATTATAACGTTATGGGTGTTGCAAAAGCCGCATTAGAAGCATCCGTACGATACATGGCGATGGATTTAGGTAAAAAAAATATTAGAGTAAACGCGATAAGTGCAGGGACAGTAAAAACATTAGCTGCCTCTGGAATTGGGGACTTTAGATATATTATGAAATGGAATGAACTAAATTCGCCTTTGAGACGAAATGTTACTCAGGATGAAGTGGGGAACGCTGCGCTTTTTCTTTTATCAGACCTATCTTCTGGAATTACTGGTGAAAATTTGCATGTCGATGCCGGATATAATATTGTTGGAATGAAGGCGGAAGATGCCCCTGATATAGATGTCGTTACCGGCAGAAAAGAGTAAAAAATATGGAAACGTTACCTCACGAAAAAGGATTTCATATATCTTGGGAGCAAATACATAGAGACTCAAGGGCGCTTGCATGGCGCTTGGAGAAAATATCTCCTCAAAAGGGTAGTTGGAAAGCTGTAGTGGCTGTTACAAGGGGCGGTATGGTTCCCGCAATGGTTGTAGCGAGAGAGCTAGACTTAAGAGTTGTGGAAACAATAAGCGTTAAATCTTATGACCATCAAGTGCAGTCTGAAGCGCAAATTCTAAAGAGCCCTGCAGAAGTTTATATAGGGAACGGAGATGGAATACTCATCGTTGATGACTTGGTCGATACGGGAAAAACCTTTCATACCATAAGAAGCTTATATCCAAAAGCACACTACGCAGCGGTTTATGCCAAACCATTGGGCAAAGATTCGCTAGACACTTTTATAACAGAAGTCAGTCAAGATACTTGGATATTTTTCCCTTGGGATATGGCCCTACAGTATGTGGCCCCTTACAAAGGCGAAGGTTAGATAACAGGATAAATATTTACATGGACAAATCAAAAAATGGCAAAGTCTACAACCGTAACATTGGAATGGAAAGGCTAGAGTCATTAGTTGAGAGACTGAGAGATCCTATATTTGGGTGCCCTTGGGATATTGAGCAAGATAACAAAAGTATAGCACATTATTGTATAGAAGAAGCACACGAACTTCAGCACGCCATTTCTTTGAATAAAAAGGACGCAATAAAAAGTGAGCTTGGAGATCTTTTATTTCAGATAGCATTTCATTGCCATATAGCTGAGAAAGATTATGGCTTCACCTTTGATGATGTAGTCCAAGATGTTTGTGATAAAATGATTTTCCGGCATCCTCATGTATTTAACAAAGAAAAACGAGACGGAGGAAGTATTTCCACAAAAGAAGTGAAAGATAATTGGGAAAAAATTAAATCTCTGGAAAAAAATAATACAAAAGATCCAGAGAGATTTTTTGAAGACGTGCCCTTATCACTTCCTGCACTAGCTCATGCCGCAAAGGTTCAAAAAAAAGCGTCACAACTAAATTTTGATTGGACCAATTCTTCGGAAATTCTTAGCAAGATAAACGAAGAAGTGAAAGAACTTTGGCATGCTTGTGAAACTGATAAAAAAATTGACATAGAGGAAGAGTTTGGAGATGTCCTGTTTTCTATTGTTAATCTGGGCCGAAAACTTGATGTAGACCCAGAGAAAAGCTTAAGTGTTTCAATCAAAAAATTCAAAAAAAGAATAAGTGAGTCAATTAAATTAATCAAGGCTGAGAAAGTATCTGATAAACACCTGACAGATAAAAAATTACATGAAATATGGGAGCATGCTAAAGACTTGCTCAAAAAAAATGATATTTGAAACAATATCTTCCAGATGTAAAAAAGTTGGCATCAGAATGACCGGGCAGAGGCGATTAATCATTAAGGTGTTAGAGGACTCTGATGATCATCCAGATGTTGAAACTCTATTCGAAAGAGCGAACAAAATCGACAATAAAGTATCAATAGCAACGGTTTATAGGACGGTTAAAACTTTAAAAAATGCAGGTATTCTTGAAAAATTAGAATTTAACGACGGTCGATCACGATTCGAAGATGCGGTTAGAAAACATCATGATCATTTAATCGATCTAGATACTGGTAAAGTCATAGAGTTCATTGATGAAGAAATTGAGCATATCCAAAAGAAAATAGCTAAGAGGCTAGGCTATGAGCTAATCGGCCATAAACTTGAACTATACGGAAAGAAAAATGACAAGAACCATTGATCGAATAATAGCACGTGAGATAATTGATAGTAGAGGGAACCCTACCATTGAAGTTGATGTATCTCTGATAAATGGTTCATTTGGTAGAGCTTCAGTTCCCTCTGGAGCCTCTACTGGCAGCCACGAAGCGCTAGAGTTGCGAGATAATAACTCAACAAGGTATTTGGGGAAAGGGGTAAGAACAGCTGTTAACAATATTAACGAAAAAATAAATCAGCACTTAAGAGGCCATGATCCATTAAACCAAAAGAATATAGACGAAATGTTAATTCAATTGGACGGCACACCAAATAAGTCCAATTTAGGCGGCAACGCTATGTTGGGAGTTTCTCTAGCAACGGCTAGAGCAGCATCTAATTCGAAAAATCAGTCACTCTTTAAGTACCTAGGATCTGTTAAGGAGTATAAACTCCCAGTGCCGTTAATGAATATAATTAACGGGGGTAGTCACGCGGATAACACCATCGATTTCCAAGAGTTTATGATTATGCCCGTCGGGGCAAAAACTTTCAGTATGGCCATACAAATGTCATGCGAAGTTTTTCAAACCCTCAAAAATAATCTAAAGACAGATGGATTTAATACAAATATAGGAGATGAAGGAGGTTTTGCTCCCGCTTTAGAAAGTACTGAGAGAGCCCTAGATGCAGTTGTGAAGGCAATCAAATCTTGTGGATACCATTTAGAGAAAGATTTCTATTTAGCTCTTGATTGTGCATCAACAGAATATTTCGAAAACCAGAGATATAACTTGGTGGGTGAAAATAAATCTTTATCAGTTGACGAAAATGCTGCAAACTTGGAGAGGCTATGCAAGTTGTACCCTATTTTCTCTATTGAAGATGGAATGGCTGAGGATGATTGGGAAGGGTGGGAACTACTCACTGAAACCCTAAGTCCAAAAGTACAATTGGTGGGAGATGACTTATTTGTTACCAACAAAATCCGACTCAGAGAGGGGATAGAAAGGGGTGCAGGGAATGCAATCCTTATAAAACCAAATCAAATTGGCACATTGAGCGAAACAATAGAGACAATTTCACTAGCTCAGGAAAATAATTATTCCTGTATAATGTCTCACAGATCTGGAGAAACAGAGGATACGTTTATAGCTGATCTAGCAGTGGCTACCGGGTGTACTCAAATAAAGACTGGATCGTTATCGAGAAGTGACAGGTTGGCAAAATATAACCAACTTTTACGAATAGAGGAAGAAATTGGGCAAAATGCTGAGTATATTGGTACTGATATCCTAAAATGAGTTTTCTGGGCTTACTAAACCGTTCTTAACCGCTTTGTAACAAGCGTAACTTAAACGCTTTCGATCACCGCATTTTGTAAATTCAATGGGCTTATGGAATACCAACCGGACCCTACCTTGGCGTACTGTCTTGATGATTTTTTTTATGTTCTCGAAGATTGTATCCTCTTCTCTCCAGAAACTATAAAAAGCAGGATCATTTTTTATTGGTGACTTGTAGATGATTGTTAAAGGCTGAACGGACCCTAAAATCTTTTCTTTAAACGTTTCACCATAACAAACTTCAAATAGGGATGATTTAAATTGCTTAATAATTGAACCATCGGTACTTGTGCCTTCTGGAAAGAAGAATATGCTTTGTCCTTTTTTTAAACATTCTTCTACAGCCCACTTGTGCGACAGTGCATTTAAAGATTTTCTTTCTATAAATATTGTTTGCCCTAAAGCAGCGAGGACTCCCAAGCCTGGCCAAGATCTAACTTCTTTTTTTGCAATAAAGACTACATCTAGAATGCTATTTATAGCCAAAATATCGATCCAAGAAATGTGGTTGGAGACAAAAATATGCGCCTCTCTCTTGAGCCCTACTAGTTCCCATTCTATTCCAATTATCTTCATTACAGCTCTAGACCAAAACTTTTTAATAAGCAAAACAACAATCCTTTGTCCGAATAAATAATCTAGAGCTAACCCAAGCAGATACATAGGCAGAAGCGTTATTGTCAAAGCAAAAACGATTGAAACTCTGAATATAGCAATTGAACTCATCTAACCTTCCAATTGCTTATAATTTAATAGCTTTCATTTCTAAGTTGAAACGTCTCATGTTTTGTTGGTACCATTGCGCAGAATTCGTAATTCCCTCAATCTCTTTTTCTGTTAATTGCCTGACGACCTTTGCTGGGGATCCCATAATGAGAGAGTTTTCTGGAAACGTTTTTCCCTCGGTTACTAGGGAGCAGGCACCTACTAAACAATTTTTTGCTATTCGAGCACCATTTAATATTGTCGACCCCATACCAATAAGAGTATTATCTTCAATAATGCATCCATGAAGCATCGCTTTATGGCCTATTGTGCAGTTTTTACCTATTTCAATCGGGAATCCTAAGTCTGTGTGGAGAATTGTGTTCTCTTGTATATTGGTGCCATCCATTATTGTTACTGTTTCGTTATCCCCTCTTATAGTTGTTCCAAACCAAACAGATGTTCCTTCTTTCATAATCACATTACCTATAACAAATGCACTCGGAGCGATCCAAAAATCATTATTTTCTGGCAGCGTAGGTTTCATATTTCCGAGCTCATAAATAGTTGTCATGACTTCAATTCCTTAAATTCGTATGTAAGTGTTTCAACAAAATCCTCCAATTTGCTATTTCTAACGCGTCGCAACTTTTCAGATGTAATTATCGATTTTACTTCATGAAGGGTTTGCTCAAAATTATTGTTTATAATAACATAATCATATTCTTTCCAGTGCATTATTTCACCAATAGATTTTGTCATTCTATCTTTGACAGTTTCTGAAGAATCTTGAGCTCGCTTCATCAGTCTCTCTTTTAGCGCTTTGATTGATGGAGGTAAAATAAATATGGAAATAACAAATTTACTAAGAGATGAACTACGAATTTGTTTGCCTCCTTGCCAGTCAACATCAAAAATCAAATCTTTACCATCATTAATGGACTCCATTACAGGCTCTAAAGGGGTCCCATATAAATTTCCAAAAACTTTGGCGTGCTCTAAAAATTGACCGTCATTAATTTTATCTCTGAATTCGTCAACGGTTAAAAAATGGTACTCTCTGCCATTTACTTCACCTGGCCTAGATTTTCTAGTAGTAGCCGAAACGGAAAATAAAAAGTTTTTATTTTCTTCAACCAAAGCACGCGCAATGCTTGTCTTACCTGCTCCCGATGGAGAAGACAAAATCACTAATACGCCTTTTTCTGACAAGCTCAATTTCTCCACAAATTAAATTTAATAAACAAACTGCTCTTCTCTTAGTCCAAGTAAGTATAGGATAGCCGATATATCTGAATTCTTTAACACATGTTTTGCAGAAAGATTAAGATGATCACTCCCCTTAAACGAAATACCCACTCCAGATTCTGAAATCATTCTTACATCATTGTTCCCATCACCTACCGCCACAACTCTTGAGTTATTTTTCCCTTGCCGAGCAATTAATTGCTTCATCAATTCAAGCTTTTTCTCTGCGTTTACTATTGTTCCTAATGATTTTCCGGTTAAGCGATTCTCCTTGTATTCCAAAACATTTGCAAATGAGAAGTCTGCGTCCAATTCTTTCTGAATATGATCAGAAAAATAAGTAAATCCTCCAGAAAGAATAGCGGTTTTTCCAAAATGTTTTTTAAATGTTCTAAAAAGAGTGACGGCACCAGGCCTGACATTAATTTTTTTGGACAAACAATGCTCTAGAACTTCTAATTCCGTGCCCTTTAGCAAAGCTAATCTTTTTTGCAAAGATTCGTCAAAATTCAACCCCTCTTTCATTGCTTGTGCCGTAATCCTCCTAACTTCTGACCCTTTTCCTACAAGATCAGCAATCTCATCAATGCATTCTTCTTCTAAAATAGTTCCATCCATATCGGAAGCTAACAGATGAACACTTCTTTCATCCTCAGTAATAAAATTTATGTCAATTTTTTTACTTCTTTTTAACTTAAGCTCCTCAGTGATATTTTCTGGATCCACTTGAAATTGAACGCCACAGGAACCTAGCACATCTACTTTTTTGGCGTTCAAATGGTTCTTCAATAAAGCTATTTCAGAAGCTAGTATTTCTTTATGCGATGTTACTACACAAAAATTTAGCATTACAAAAGTGGATACTCGCCTTGTTTTATTTTTCCAATTGTTCCGCTACTAAAAATGCTAGCTCAAGGGATTGAGAAGCATTCAATCTGGGGTCACAGGCAGTGTGATACCGCAAGGAAAGGTCTTCATCATCAATTAATTGAAGTCCACCAGTACACTCGGTTACATCTTTTCCTGTCATTTCAAAATGTACACCGCCAAGATAAGTCCCTTCAGATCGATGAGCTGTGAACGAATTTTGCACCTCAGCCAATACATGATCAAATGGTCTAGTCTTGAACCCACTGGTTGACTTAACAGTGTTTCCATGCATGGGATCACAGCACCAAACAACATTTAGCCCTTCTGATCGAACAATCTTTATTAGTCCCGGTAGATAATCTAAAACTTTGTTATGACCGAATCTAGTTATTAAAGTGAGCCTACCCATTTCATTTTTTGGATTGAGCTTTTGAACTAGTCTCACCAAATCGTCTTTGGATATACTTGGTCCACACTTAAGTCCTATTGGATTCTCCACACCACTACAAAAGTCGACATGAGCCCCATCTGGATCTCTGGTTCTATCCCCGATCCAAATCATATGGCCTGAACCCGCAATTGGATTACCTGTGAGGCTGTCAATTCTGCAAAGTGCCTCTTCATATTCCAAAAGCAATGCCTCGTGGCTTGTATAGAAATCAACTTTTCTAAGTGTCTGGGTATTGTTGGGAGAAACACCAGCCGCTTCCATGAAGTCAAGAGCCTCAGAAATTCTCTCAGCAAGCTCTGAAAACTGTGTATATCTGCTTCCTGTCCTGGTGTTCTCTAGGGTCCAAGAGTGAACTTGACGGATATCAGCAAAGCCTCCTTGAGAAAATGCTCTCAATAGATTTACAGAGGCTGCTGATTGCGTGTATGCTTGAAGCATTCTCTTTGGATCAGGCTCTCTACTTTTAAAGTCCGGCGCAATATCATTGATAATATCTCCTCGGTATGATGGTAGTTTTTGATCATTGATTGTTTCATAGTCTGCAGACCGAGGCTTCGCAAACTGTCCTGCCATACGACCAATTTTTACCACTGGCTTTTTTGAGCCAAAGGTAAGCACAACGGCCATTTGGAGCATTACTTTAAACGTATCTCTTATTAAGTTTGCCGAAAATTCTGAAAAGCTTTCAGCGCAATCTCCTCCCTGAAGTAAAAAAGCTTCGCCCGTGCCTACTTTAGCAAGCTGTTCCCTTAAATTTCTCACCTCTCCAGCGAAAACTAACGGGGGCAATGCTTCTAGGCTACTCTCTACAGATGCTAACTCATCTAGATTACCATAAGTAGGCATCTGAACTCTTGGTTTCCCACGCCAACCTTTTTTATCCCAGTCCATCCACATTCCTTTGTGACTAAAATTATTGCCAAGGTAGGTCTTACACTTATTGGGCCTAAAAAACAACCTGAACAATACTAAAAAAAGCGAAAAAAAATCGTTTGTTCTTATTGACTACTGAATATTCAATACATAAATAAGATCAACCAATTCAATAATGAAGGAAATTTCTCAAATGAAAAAGGCTTTTGAAGCAGATACTGGGCGCGTTCTCAACATTGTAATCAATTCACTCTACTCGGAAAAAGAGATCTTTCTTAGAGAATTGATTTCTAATAGCAGTGATGCGCTTGATAAGCGCCGTTTTCTTTCTCTGACTGACAAAAATGATAACGTTGGGACAGACGATCTTAAAATTGAGATCCAAGCAAGTAAAAAGGATAGCACACTCATGATAAAAGATAACGGAGTCGGTATGAGCAAAGAAGAATTAGAAAATTCTTTGGGAACCATTGCTAAATCCGGAACCACAGAATTCTTGGCAGAGCTTGAAAAAAACGCAGGAAAAGACAAGAAGAAAAAAGATGTTAATCTTATAGGCCAGTTTGGTGTGGGTTTTTATTCCGCTTTTATGGTTGCTGACAAAGTTGAAGTTGTAAGCAAGGGTGTTGGGCAAACAAAAGCAAACAAATGGGAATCTGATGGTATTTCAGGATACGAAATTTCTGAAGCTAATAAAGAGGAGGTCGGAACAGAAATCACCCTCCATATAAAAAAGAGCGAAAAGGAATATCTTGATAAAGAAAGGATAGGTTTTGTAACTCGAAAGTATTCAGATCATTTAATGTATTCTGTAAATTTTATTGATGAAAAGAATGAACCTGAATTGCTTAATAAAGCTTCAGCTATTTGGACAAGAGAGAAGAAAGATATTTCTGCCGAACAATATGAAGAGTTTTACAAACAAATAGGTGCTGGATTTAATAAACCTTTACTCACCTTACACAATAAAGTTGAAGGAACATTGAGTTATATAAATCTTCTCTTTATACCGGATTCAAGACCATTTGATTTGTTTCAAATGGATGTAAAATCTAAGATCAAACTTTATTCAAACCGGGTCCTAATAACCGATGACTCTGAAAGCATTTTACCAAGATGGCTTCGGTTCGTTAAAGGTATAGTCGACACCTCAGACGTTGACCTTAATGTTAGTAGAGAAATGCTACAACATAATGTCACCTTGAACAAAATCTCTAAGGCATTGAAGAAGAGGGTCATTAACGAACTGAAAAAGATGAAAGATAAAGACCAAGAAAAATATTCGTCTTTTTGGAATGAATTTGGCATAGTTCTTAAAGAAGGAATTTATGAGGATTTTGACCTAAAGATAGAACTTCTGGAATTATCAAAGTTCCAGTCCATGAATGAGAACAAGCTCGTGTTTTTATCGGACTATATCGAAAAAATGAACACTGAACAGAAAGATATATACTATTTGGCAGCAGAGAATAAAGAGATGGCTGAAGGCAGCCCGCATCTCGAAGTATTCAAGAAAAAGAAGCTTGACGTCTTATTTCTAACGGACCCGATCGATACATTTTGGTTATCTATGGCAGGTGAATTTCAAGACCGAAAGTTTGTTTCAATTACCAAAGGTGATATAGACCTAACAGCTTTTTCAGACGATAAAAAAGAGAAAGAGAAGAAGCCACCGGCAGGCATGAAGGGCCTTGTCGAAAAAATAAAAGAAATACTAGGTGAAAACGTACAGGATGTTAAAGTGTCTACAAAACTGGTTGACAGCGCATGCTGTCTAGTAGCACCTGATACTGGGATGGATGTTCAAATGGAAAGAATAATGAAGATTCAAAATAAAGATTTCAAGGGTATGCCCAGAATATTAGAGATAAATCCTAACCATAATATTATTAAGAAACTAAATAAGATTAAGGATACAGACAAAGATGCTTTAAATGATGCCTCTTTTCTACTGTTTGATCAGGCAAAGATGGTGGAAGGAGAGCTCCCTAACGACATAGCAAAATTTAACCAAAGAATGTCAAAATTCTTGGGTATAGCTCTAAGCTGATCAAATTATGTGCTTTGGTAAAGCGTAGTTACACACGCCCCACCCAAGCCGAGATTATGCTGTAGAGCTGTTTTAGCGCCATCAACTTGCTTTTCGCCTGCGTTCCCACGAAGTTGCTGGGTCAACTCAAAACACTGTGCTAATCCAGTTGCCCCCAATGGATGTCCCTTTGAAAGTAATCCTCCGGAAGGATTGGTGACAAACTTGCCCCCGAAAGTATTATCTCCATCTTGAACAAACTTTTGCGCCTCGCCTTCTTCACATAAGCCAAGAGCTTCATAAGTTATAAGCTCATTGTGGGCAAAACAATCATGTAGTTCCACTACGTCCACATCTTTAACATCAATCCCAGTTTGCTGATATACATTTTTTGCCGCCTCCTTAGTCATGTCGTAGCCTACTAATTGCATCATATCCTTCTCTGAAAAAGTAGACTCGTAATCAGTTGTCATCGCTTGCGCTAAAATCTTCACACTGGAATCGATATTGTGTTTATTCGCAAACTTTTCAGAAACTAAGACAGCAGCAGCCCCACCACAGGTTGGTGGGCAAGCCATTAATCTGGTCATAACACCTGGCCACATAATTGGAGACTCCATTACTTCTTCCTCACTGACCTCTTTTTTGAATAGGGCTAACGGATTTTTAGCAGCATGTCTGCTTGCCTTAGCTCTAATTTTTGCAAAATCTTTCATGGTGGTACCATACTTATCCATATGTGATTTTCCAGCACCTCCAAAGTAACGTAACGCTAATGGAATTTCTGCATTCCCTACTAACTGTTCGCAGGTTTCATTAAATTCACCAAAAGGACTTGGCCTGTCAGTGTAGATGTCACCTAGCGCTCCAGGTCGCATTTGCTCAAAGCCCAGAGCCAGAATACAATCACTAGAACCACTTTCTATCGCTTGCCTTGCCAAATAGAGTGCTGTGGAACCTGTGGAACAGTTATTGTTTACATTTATAATAGGAATACCTGTCATGCCAACATGATACAAAGCCCGCTGACCTGATGTGGAATCTCCAAATACATATCCAACAAAGGCACTTTGGATTTTTTTATAGTCTACACCACTGTCTCGGAGCGCTAACTTAGCTGCTTTTGCACCCATAATATCATAGGTCTCTGAAGCTCCAGGCTTAGCAAAAGGAATCATTCCAACTCCCGCTACTATTACTTTATTTCCAGTTGATTTATTTGTCATTTTGGGCTCCGTCATTTCTAAACATCTATTAGTTTATAAGTTACACTTAAAGAGGTCAACTTTCCGATTATAAACCAAGAAAATAAACAATCTAAGATTTGGCCAGTAAGCTCATAAGGATGATCTATAGCCATATGTGTAAATTTTGTTCCTGGGTATAAAAGTCATTTACAATTTTGCTTTTCGGAGAGTAAACTTACTACGTGGTAAATATTGTTTTTAAATTTTTTATAGCCATTTCTTGTTTGCTGATATTTCGGGGACTACTAGCAGAACCGTTACTTGATGGAGCTGACTTTGATTATGGTGAATATTTATCAGGACAATGTTTAACGTGTCATCAAAACTCATCTGATGAAGGTATTCCTGCAATAAATGGTGCCGAAGCCCTTTATATCGCTAAGAAGCTAATATTATATAAAAATAAAGAGCTGGAGAATGAAGTAATGCAATTGGTTGCTGGTGCTCTAGACAAAGAGCAAATAGCGTCTTTAGCGATTTATTTTAATAGCTTGGAAAAATAAACTGAACTTAATCAAAAATATGTAAAGAAACAATTAACACTTGTTCAATTTTATTTTCAAAAAAATAATAATCCTGTTACACTTAAAAAAATAATATAGGGAGGACACGATGAATAATCTATCTAGACGTTCCTTTGTATCTTTTGCTCTTGCTTCAACATCTTTGTTAGCTATGCCTGCTATTTCTACAGGATCAGCTCGACCTAAGGTCGTTGTTGTTGGCGGTGGTGCAGGTGGAGCAACGGCTGCAAGATACATTGCAAAAGACTCGAAAGGCGCGATTGATGTGACGTTAATTGAAGCATCAAAACATTATTACACATGTTTTTACTCGAACCTTTATTTAGGAGGTTTTCGAGACTATGATTCAATTGGTCATTCATACGATAATTTAAGCGCTAATCATGGAGTTAATGTAGTACATGATTGGGCTATATCTGTAGACTCGTCTGCACGCAAAGTGAGATTAGGCTCCGGGGCCACTGTCAGTTATGATAGGTTGGTATTATCACCAGGGATCGATATAAAATATGACAGTATTGACGGGTACTCGGTCGAAGCACAAACAAAAATGCCTCATGCTTGGAAGTCTGGAACTCAAGTCAAGGTTTTGAGAGATCAAGTCTTAAATATGCCTAAGGGTGGTACCTTTGCTATGGTTCCTCCACCAAACCCATACAGATGTCCTCCGGGGCCTTACGAGCGTATTTCTATGGTTGCTCATATACTTAAAGAAAAAAATCCCACTGCGAAAATTGTTGTTATAGATCCAAAAGATAAGTTTTCTAAACAAGGTCTATTTATGGCCGGCTGGGAAAAGCACTATCCTGGAATGGTTGAGTGGATTGATAACGATACTCACGGTGGCATTAAAAACGTAAACCCAGAAACAATGGAAATTGAGACTGATCTTGATACATTTAAAGCGGACGTTGCTTGTGTGGTACCAGCCCAGAGGGCGGGTGCTATAGCAATGAATGCCGGTGTAACAGATGGAGATTGGAGCCCAATAGTTCCTGCATCTATGCAAACCAAGGCAGATAGTAATATTTACGTTCTGGGGGATGCATCAGTTGCGTCAGCAATGCCAAAATCTGGTTTCTCTGCGAATAGCCAAGCAAAGGTTGCAGCAAATCATATAAGGGGCGAACTAACTGATAGCAGAGTATTTCCTGCAAAATTCTCAAATACATGTTGGTCCTTGGTAGCAACTAATGACGGAATAAAGGTTGGAGCGAATTACAAAGCTGGAGAAGAAAAGATCGAAGTAGTAGATAAATTCGTCTCTAAAACAGATGAGGGCAACGCTAAGCGTAAGAAGACCTACGAAGAGTCTATAGGGTGGTACAACGGTATAACTACCGATATGTTCTCATAGTTTTTGTTGAGGAAGGCAGTCTTTCAACTGCCTTCCTATTTACATTCCAATGACCCTTACTGGTGAGGGCTTTTCTGGTTTTATTTCCTGTTTATCAAATATGTAGTTTTCTAGTACCTCGTATATAGGAGGACCTTCTACGTTTTCATTTACGGATCCCCAGCCAGACACTATATACTCTTTGGTTTTCTCAATATGTTTACCATTTCGTATTAATTTTAAATTTTTTATGCGATGCCCCATCTTTTCTTTTGGGTAGCACTCATATGTCATGCCACCCACTCTGACCATATCTCCACCTTGCTGAAAAAACGGATCAGGATTAAAAATATTATCGCAAACATCTTCAAGTAGTTCTTTGATTGCTTTCCCCGTCATTTTAATTTTGTAGACTTCCGGATAGTTTATAGCAGTTTGACTGTAAATATCCTCAATAGTTATTTTTTGGTTAGGTAAAAGGGTCGTTCCCCATCGAAAACCTGGACTTAATGAAATTTCACTATCTCTTTGTTCAATTATTGAGTCACAAATCACATCATCCCAGGTTCCGTTAAAATTACCCCTCCTGTATAATAGTACCCCCGTTCGGCCAATGACTTTCTGAGAAGCCATTTCGAAAGGAGCTCTTACCTCATTTATCTTCTCCATCATCTCTTGGTCTGACTTTAATATTTCAGAAAAAACTGGAATTAATGATGATGTGCTATCAACAACTTTTCCGTTACTAACCTTTAAATCTATTCGCCCCAAGTACTTCCCATGAGACCCCGAAGATAACAAGAGAGTATTGTTTAATCTAATTGCATGGGGTATGGCATCATGAGTATGGCCTGTCAAAATGACATCTATACCACTTATAATTCTGGCAAGTTTTTGATCTACATCGAACCCATTATGCGAAAGCAAAACCACTACCTCTGCACCATTTTCTCTCGCTTTATTTACATTCTCCTGTAGCAACTCAGTGCGTATTCCAAACGACCACCCTTTAACCAAGTAGCTCGGGTTTGCAATAGCCGTATATGGGAAATGCTGGCCAATAACTGCTACCTTTACCCCCCCTTTTTCAAAAAATGATGTACTATCAAAAACTTGTTCTTCCCATTCTGTATCAAAAACGTTTCCACCTATAAATGGGCAGTCAAGATATTCAGTAAGTTCTTTTAGCCTCTCCTTCCCGAGTGTAAACTCCCAGTGCCCTACCATGGCATCTGGTGAAAGTAGGTTCATAGCAGAGACCATATCCATACCCTGTGTTTGAAGAGATGTGTATGATCCTTGCCATGTATCGCCACCGTCCAATAGCAGAACCCTATCATTTCCTCTTTCTTCACGAATAGATTTAATTAGGTAAGCGGTTCGATCCAGTCCCCCCAATTTCCCATACTCTTTGGCAAGGCTTACATAATCCACCATGGTATGCGCATAAGCCAAAGGCGTATTTTTTTCTATTGCAAAATGTCGCAAAAAATCCCTGCCTACCAAATGAGGTGGAATCCCTTCAAAGTCTCCTACTCCATAGTTTTCTGATGGTGGTCGGAAATATATTGGCTTCAATTGTGCGTGCATGTCGGTCATGTGTAACAAGGTAACTTGCCCCTTTGAGTCGAATTTTAGAAGGTCAGCTTCCGTTATGTTTTTTGGAGAGGCGATTGTTGGGAAGCTACTGGTAGAAAAAAGACCACCCATTACCGACAAATATTGTAGAAATTCTCTTCTGCTAAACATTACCTCAGTGTAATGATAATTTCTTAAATATAAAAATGAAAAAAGTTAGTCTTCTGGAGTTACGTCGATATCTTTTGCTTTTCCGATTATCTTCACTGGTACATTACAGTTTTCCATACAGGGATTGCCATTAATGTTGGATACATCTGGTCTGGGGTCTGGTAAAAGAAAGCCATCTTGGTTAGGCATTTTGATTAACCCAATGTTTTGATCAGATAGAACAAAATCATCGTCAATTATATCATTCATATATAAAAGATAGGCAACTATCTGATAGGTTTCATCGTAGGAAAGAGATTGTGATGCACCAAAAGGCATCGCCCTATAAATATAATCAAATATTGTCGAAGCATAAGGCCAATAGCTGCCAGTCGTCTTTAAAGGATCATGGGTGTTTAGAGTTCCATCACCCCCAACTAATTCAGGCCATCTATCTACTCCCTCTCCAAAGTCTCCATGGCACGACGCACATTGCTCTGCAAAAACTTCTTCACCATCAAAAGCTGTACCTGAGCCAATGGGAGCACCTACCCCGTCTGGTCTTACATCAATGTCCCAGCCTTTTACTTGTTGACTTGTTGCTATACTCCCTAGATTAAATGCTCTGTCTGATGCGTCCGAAGAAAATGTACTTATTAAACTAGTCAGCATCAATGCTGATACTATCTTAACCCAAACGTACATTGTCGACCTTGCCAGATTTACTTACCAACCAAGTAGCAATTGAATTATTATGGTAAATTGAATTTTTACCTCTTATCTTTTGAAGTTCCTGGATATATGGCTGGACATATCCAGTTTCGTCTATTGCTCTCGATTGGATCAAAAGCTCCTCACCACTCCATTCAAATGGGAGTGTGAATCTTACTAAAGATTTGGACATTATTGGTGCATGTAGCTGAGCGGTTCTCCAATTTTTCCCACCATCTAAAGAGACATCAACCCTTTTTATTTTTCCTTTTCCAGACCAAGCTAATCCTCTTAATTGTTGAATTCCCTTGTGTAGGATTGGCTTTTCAGGGCTTGGCGATGTAACTACTGACTTTGCTTCCATAACCCATGTAAACATTCTTGCCTTTCCGTCTGTGAGTAAGTCCGTATATTTTGATGTCTCTTCTCTTGTCATGTAAGGCTTGTCACCAAACTCAAGTCTCCTTATCCATTTAACCCACATATTACCTTCCCACCCGGGCACTACAAGGCGAGCAGGGTAGCCTTGCTCTGGTCTTAAAGCTTCACCATTCATCGCCCACGCAATCAAACAATCATCCAAAATCTTTTCGATGGGAATTGATCGCGTCATTCCTGAAGTATCACTACCTTCAGCCAAAACCCATTTTGCCTTTGGCTTTAATCCCGTCTCTCTAAGTAGATCACTTAGCTTCACCCCAGTATATTGCACGTTATGAACCATACCAAAAGTATATTGGCACCCATTAAGTTGAGCCCCTTTCCATTCCATACCCCCGTTAGCAGCACATTCCAGGAAATAAAATTTATTGACCTGAGGAAACCTCTTCAAATCATCAAGACTGAAGATCATCTCTCTATCCACCAATCCATTTATCATTAGGCGGTAATCAGTTGGATTAATTTCAGCTACTCCACCATGATGTCTTTCAAAGCATAGGCCATTTGGGGTTACGATACCTTCAAGATCCTGCAAAGGTGTAAAATTAACTGATGACTGAGGCGAAGCAGTAAGCCAAGGGACATTTCGTCTAATAACATTACTTTCAAACTCTGAGGGACTTCCATAAGGATTTTCATCAACCCCCGCACCTAAGTCTGGTGTCCATTCAGGTAAGTTTGGAGGAAGGTTGTTTGGATTTGGTTTGTCTTGAGCTAGAACCCTAGTCGAAAAGCCTACTGAGCCAAGAGCAGCGAAGGATTTAATCAAGTTTCGGCGACTGAATTTCAAGTATTTTACCTTCTATCAAACCAATTTGCTGCTAGATGACTTTTAAACTCTTCGTCAATTTATACTGGTTGCCACCATCTTCTTCCCATGAAAGTTCAAAGGTACCTTCCTCTTTTACTTTAAAGGGAAAAGATATGTATGGATTGCTCGAAATGGATGGCTCTAAATTTACGGTAAACACAACCTTACCATTGAACATTGCATTGAATTTATTAATAATTAGGCGAGGAATTGTTTTACCATCGACGTCCTTTACTCTTCCACTATGCATTGGGTGTCTAATAAGGGTCTTAATCTCTATTACTTCGTCAAGCTCTGCTTCTTTTGGTATCTTGGCTCTTGGTTTAATTTTTGACATTACTATCCTCCACAGCCCCCTATTGTAACTTTTATAGTTGATTGAGTTATTGAGTGGGTGCCGTCATTAAACTTTGCAACCAAATAAACATCCTGAGTTTTAGAGAGCCTCATCCTTGTTGATGCAAAACATTCACCTGAATAGGGAGTAAAATTGAATTTAGCAACATTTGGAGCCGGGTTCCCATCTGCCATTATATAAACTTCTTGCACAAAATCTGATTCAGACATTGGACTCTCTATCTCAAATGCAACCTTAACCTGATTTCCGTTTTCAGCAATTTCGGGAACATCTAAAAAAACGTCCACTTCTCTAGCCTGTGATCCAGAAATTATGTTATTAATTTGATCAGACACTTCAGGCTTACCGGCTAAAACGTCGCCAACGCCAGAGCAGAAAAGTGCACTGGAAACAGCAATCATTTTTACAGCTTTTCTACGGCTTATATTCACAATTCCCCCTAACTACGTTTTAATCATATATTACTCATACAGGAAGAGCAACGGTTTCCTAGACATAATTACTTGCAAAAATTTTACTTTATACTACTGCTTTTAATTATTTCATCAACTTGCCACCAAAATAACTCTTTGCCGTTGTATCCCTCTATTCTGCCAACTTCCGTTTGGTCTTTTACGAATATAAAGGTCGGAGTAACTTTTACTGTTTTTGAAATTCCATATTTTTCTAATTCAACATTAGAAAAAAAATTAATAAAACTAAGTTTAAATTCGTCTTCGAATTCTGTTTTAAGATAAATATTGGCGATTTCATTCTCCCATACTTTACAATAAGCGCATGTATCAGAATAAAAATACAACAATTTACCTCTAACTTCTGCATAGGTACTGTTTATGTAGCCACAAAAACAAATAATCAGGAAAAGAAAAAAAGGGTTTTTTTTCAAACCAAAAAATTCTTTAAAGGTAATGGGGATAATCGCTGTTAAAACATATTTTCCAAACAACCCCTCTGTCATAATTGAATACGGCTTTCTATTTTCACAATTTATCTATGAGTAATATTTTCAAAACTAATATCAGAAGTTTTTATCATTTTTTAAATTTATCACTAAGTTTTTTATTCTTTAAGAAGCAATAAGCACTCCGAGCCAATTAAATTTTCTACGATAACGTCTTGTCTGATAAAGCAAATCCAATATTATTGTATGTGTGCTATCTGGCTCGATTAAAATGGACTCTTTAAGCTAGCTAGATGGGGGTTAACTAGTACATTATATAACATAATAATTGATGCAAAAAAGGAATCACTAAGGAGAAGAGTATGAAATTTTTAAAAAAACTGTGCATAGTTACTATAGTTTTTTGCTTTGGCACAGAGACATTTGCTGAAGAGTGGAATGTTTCAGTATGGGGTAAACGTAGAGCGTTCACCGAACATATTGAAAAACTTGCAGAGCTCGTAAGCGAGAAAACAAACGGAGAGTTCACTATGAATATCTCTTATGGTGGATTATCCAAAAATAAAGAAAACTTAGATGGTATAAGTATAGGTGCATTTGAGATGGCTCAATTCTGTGCTGGCTATCACCGTGATAAAAACAGAGTAGTAACTGTTTTGGAACTACCTTTTCTAGGGGTAGAGACTTTAGAACAAGAAGTAGCTGTTTCAAGCGCTGTATATGCACATCCAGCAGCGACTAAGGAAATGGAACAATGGAATGCAAAGCTTCTTATGACTTCACCTATGCCACAATATAACTTGGTGGGAACTGGGGATCCAAGAGATACTCTTGAAGAGTTTAACGGGATGAGAGTGCGCGCAACTGGTGGTTTAGGTCAGGCATTTAAAGCAGTTGGAGCCGTGCCGACGTCGGTAACTGCTACAGAAGCTTATCAAGCAATGGAGTCAGGCGTTGTCGATACAGTAGCCTTCGCGCAACACGCACATTTATCATTTGGAACAATCAATCAAGCCGACTGGTGGACATCTAACCTTAATCCAGGGACAGTAAATTGCCCAGTGGTAGTCAACATTGATGCTTACGAAGGACTATCATCTAAACATAAAAACGCGCTTGATGGATCAATAGAAGAAGCACTTGATCACTATCTAGATAATTATGGGAAACTTTTAAGCAAGTGGGATTCTGTGCTTGCTGAAAAAGGTGTTAAAAAGATAGAAATAGGCGATTCAGTAATTGCGGAGTTTCGTAAAAAGGCAGCTGATCCTATTCGTGATGCCTGGATAAAAGATATGGAAGCCCAAGGGTTGCCAGGTCAAGAATTGTACGATTTAGTTATGAAGACTTTGGCTAAAGCAAAGGCTTCAAACTAATACTGACTTATGGTTAGGTCAATTTGTTTTGACCTAACCATTTCAACTAAGGATTATCTAATGGCTGGCCAAGTTGCGGTAATTGAGGATGGGCATTTATTGAGTCGCCTCGACAGATATCTGCTAAAGCTTGAGAAATTTTGTGCTTTGATAAGTGGCCTAGCGATTTTGTCTCTTATGTTTTTGGCCGTTTACTCTGTTACGGGTCGAAAATTTTTTAATGCTCCCCTAGCTGGATACGTTGATTATATAGAGGCTGCAATGCCTATAATAGCAATAATGGGTGTATCTTATGTGCAAAGAGATGGAAGTCATATTAGGATGGACATTTTTGTTTCTTTTTTAAGAGGGCGGGCTCTTTGGCTCTTTGAATTGCTGTCGATAGTTCTTATCCTAATCCTTATCTTAGCACTTACATGGGGTGCGTGGGTGCATTTCGATAGGTCATTTGATTGTGCGCGTCCTTTTTGTAGTCGAGATAGTTCTATTGATATTGGATTGCCTATTTGGCCTTCTAAGCTTGTGGTTCCCTTTGCTTTTAGTGTTCTGGCCCTTCGTCTATTTTTGCAAGCTATTGGATATACAAGAGCTTTAGTATTAGGATTGGATCAACCATCAGCAGTACCTTTAGTCTTAAGTGCCTCTCAACAAGCAAAACTTGAGACCGATGCAATTGATAGATCTAGTTGATGGAAAATATAACTATAGGTCTATGGGTGAGCGGAGGAATGTTGCTTCTTGTTGTTCTAGGTATGCGTGTAGCATTTGCTGCGGGTTTAGCTGGGTTTATTGGTTTGGTTTGGCTTCGTTGGAATGGGTTTGATTATGATCCTAATCGTTTTTTAAAAGCACTTCAGATAAGCGTCAAGGTTGCAGGCCTCACCCCTCACTCTAAAGTAAGCGCCCACGTGTTAAGTCTAATACCCGTTTTTATTTTAATTGGATATTTAGCCTATTATGCAAAGTTGACATCTGCTCTGTTTGAGGCTGCCAAACGATGGATTGCTTGGGTACCCGGTGGCCTGGCAGTATCAACTGTTTTTGCAACCGCTGGATTTGCTGCAGTATCAGGAGCCTCTGTTGCAACAGCTGCTGTATTTGCACGAATTGCAATTCCTGAGATGCTCAAAATTGGGTATAACAAACAATTTGCGGCTGGTGTTGTTGCTGCTGGTGGCACTTTAGCGTCTTTAATACCCCCCTCTGCAATTCTTGTAATTTATGCTATAATAGTGGAACAGGATGTAGGGAAATTATTGCTAGCTGGGTTTATTCCAGGTGCGGTTTCAGCATTAGTTTATGGCGGATTAATTGTTTGCATTGCTCTTTATTTTAAGAATGTTGGGCCTCCCGTTAGCGGATTTACTTGGAAAGAGCGTTTTGAAAGCCTAGCACCAGCTTTTCCAATTGTTGCCGTTATAATCATAATAATCTTTTTCGTTTATAACCCATTCGGTGATGCATGGGGAACACCTACAGAGGGAGGGGCCATAGGTGCTTTTATTGTTTTTTTAATGGCTATTTACAGAGGCATGCGAATAAAACAGCTTAAGGAAGCTCTTCTAGAAACTGCAAAATTAACGATAATGATATTTACCATTATTTGGGGTGTGCTAATCTATGTTCGCTTCCTCGGTTTTGCGAAGCTTCCAGATGCATTTTCATCTTGGATTACATCGCTGGATATGTCTCCTGTACTGATATTGGTTTGCATATTACTTGGATATGCTGTTCTCGGCATGTTCATGGATGCCATAGGTATGTTGCTATTAACACTACCAGTTGTTTACCCAGCTGTTATGGCACTAAATGGAGGTGAGACTGTATCAGCCGCTGATAGTGCATTTGGAATGTCTGGCACTATGTGCGCGATATGGTTTGGTATACTGGTTGTGAAAATGGCAGAGTTCTGTTTGATAACGCCACCTATTGGATTAAATTGCTTCGTCGTTGCCGGTGTCCGAGATGACCTAAGTGTGCAAGATGTTTTTAAAGGAGTAACTCCATTTTTTATTGCGGATGCTTTTACCATTGCCGTTTTAATTTCTTTTCCAGGCATTGTTCTTTGGTTACCGTCATTAGCATGATGCTCGTCAAAGCAAAAGTTAAAAAGCGCTAATTTGGTTCAATCATTCCAGTAAAGAGCTAATGGATTATCAATCAGGAGTTTTTTCTGTGCTTCCTCTTTTGGAGCAAAGAGTTCTATGATGTCCACTAGCTGACCGTCATCAGGCATATGCGACTTCATATTCGGATGAGGCCAATCCGTGCCCCATAAAACTCTGTCAGGAAAGTTTTCCACAAGTTTTTTCATAAACGGTAAAACATCGGAATAGTTTTCTTCTGGTCCGACTTTAGTCAGTCTTTCAGGACAAGTTGTTTTGCACCAAAATTTTTCTGTTTCCATTAGCTTCATTAATAAATTAAAGTCCTTACCATTGGTGCCCTTCGCTACATCTGGTCGTGCCATGTGATCAAAAACTACACGTGTTGGAAGTGCTTGTAAAAAGGGAATCAGCTCCTCTAAGTCTTGTGACTCAACGTATACAACAATGTGCCATCCATATTCTGCGATCATATTCGATATATCTTTGAATATATCTTTCGGCGTATTATCTACTAGCCTTTTTACAAAATTGAATCTCACGCCCCTGACACCTGCATGGTCCAAGCGCTTTAGCGTTTGATCATCGATTTCTGGTCCAACTGCGGCAATTCCTCTAGCCATATTATTTGAATTCAGCAAAGCATCTTCCAAGGCATCATTATTTTTTCCATGGCAAGTCGCCTGCACTATCACGCTGCGTTCAAAACCTAAAAAATCTCTGAGTGCAAATAATTGCTCTTTGGATGCATCACAGGGGGTATACTTTCTTTCTGAAGCGAATGGGAATCGAGCAGCTGGACCGAAAACATGGCAGTGGGCATCTACTGCACCTCGGGGTACCTTGAACTTTGGTTTACGAGGATTAGGGTGAAAAGGTAGCCAATCTGCATCCATGATTTCAATTAGCCTTCTCACTCTCTTTATGGGGGAATACAAAACCATCAAATAGCTTTCGGGCCGTTCTTAAAATAGCTGTAGATTTGATTTTTTTATCTCCCAACTCTGCTAAAACATGCATCTGTCCTGAGGGATGTTCAATGGAACATAATTTTTTTTCACCATTAGGAATTATCGACAATTTATTGATAGGAGTATCTTCTATTAGACAAGCCGTTGCGACTGAAATTGCACCAAAAACACCGATAGAGCGATGGCACCGGTGCGGAATAAATGTTCGCGTATTTATCATACCATCGTTTAGAGGTTTGCTCACAATTGTCATTTTCGGTACCGTTTTCTCTTTCACATCTCCAAGATTCATTATCTTTCCACACTTAAGTCGAAGGGATTCAAGAGTTCCTCTCAGAGCATTATTTTGTTCCAGTTCCTCGACTTTTTCGTTGCCATTAAGACCTAGTTGACTTGCTTCAATAATTACGCATGGCATTCCGTTATCAATCATTGTTACAGTATATCCGTCTACTTCATCTTTTATATTACCGCTCGGTAAAAGCTCACCACATAGAGATCCCTCAATATCCAGAAACTCTAATGAAATGGGCGAACTTGGCAAAGTAACACCATCTATGTATGTATTTCCATTATAAGTTAACGTACCATCAGGCGTGTCAACAGTGGCAATGGCAATTTGTTTTGAATTCTCCATAAAAATTCTTACGGATGTTTTATCTTTTTCCGGTTTTATCAATCCTCGCTCTATTGCAAAGGGCGCAATACCAGCGAGTATGTTGCCACAATTCTGGGTAGAGGATACCACATAATCATCGACAGCAACCTGAAGAAACAGGTAGTCAACATCAACATCAGACCTTTTTGATTTTGAAACAATGGCAACCTTAGACGTTAAGGGGTTTCCTCCTCCAACACCATTTATTTGTAAATTATCTGGAGAACCAAAAACAGAAAGTAAAAAGTCTTTCCTTTTCGCAATATCATTCGGAATGTCGTCTTTTAAAAAATATAGCCCCTTTGATGTTCCTCCTCTCATCCACATCGCTGGGGTGCCTTCAGACATATTTTAAACCGTATTTCTTTAGCTTCTCTCGCATATTATAGATATCTAATCCCAGTTCACCGGAAGCTAATTTTTTTCGTTTTTCAACTTCGAGCTCTTCTCTTTCTTGTGCTAGTCCGAGAACCGTTTTTGCTTCGTCTCTCTTAACAATACACACTCCATCATCATCAGCTACTATTACATCACCTGCATCAACAGAAGCCCCTGCACAAACAATAGGAATATTTACTGAACCAACAACCTCTTTCACAGTCCCTTGCGCATTGTGGGCCTTACACCAAACTGGAAAACCTATTTTTCGTAATTCTGCAATATCTCGACAGCCACCATCAAGCACGAAACCTCTACAACCTCTGGCAATTGCGGATGTCGCTAGCAATTCTCCAAAATACCCCGCATCTGAGGGAGATGTCGTACCCAATATCATTATATCACCAGGCTTTATTTGTTCGATTGCTACGTGCACCATCCAGTTATCGGCAGGCGCAGCTAATATTGTTATAGCTGATCCTGCAATTCTTTTTCCCGGAATTACGGGAGAAATATAACTTGCCAGCAAACCTTTTCTTCCTTGTGCTTCATGGATGGTAGATACTCCGCAGGATTGTAATCCATCAATAATTTCTTGCTCTACTCGCTCAAAGTTTTGTACTACGATTCCTCCCATCAAAGCTCATCCTTACACACTGGATACATTGACTCAAACGCTTCAGCGTATTTAGCAACACGACCTCCAGCCATTCCTCCTGAATTACGCCTAAAATGATTTGCACGGTTTTCTGCCAAATTCGTATAATAATTCCACAAATGATGCTGCCCTTCCATACACTCTATTGCTTTTCGTTTATTATCCCAAACTTCTGTGATATCTAAGAATACATTGGGTCTCCAACCCATTTGCTCGGTTTGATGGGGTTCAAATAAATATAGTTGAGGGGCGCCTAGCACCTTTTCCCCTGGGTTGTGTCCCCAAGCCTGCGCAATCATACGAGTCTCGATCGCTATCTTAGTCATAAGCATATGATCTGTATTATACTGGTCATATTTAGAATGACTCATCATGAAATTTGGCTGAATACTTCGAATGAGATCCACTATTTTTAACTTTGCTTCTTTATCAATTTCCAAAGGATAATCACCAAGATCGAAAAAAATAATATTATGGGCGTTTAGTGCCTTAGCTGCTTTTTCTGCTTCACTTTTTCTGTTGCTTTTTACCTTTTCTAAGGTCATTTCACTTTGCTTCCATAGCTTAGCGCTCTCACCCCTCTCACCGTATGACATGCAAGCTATGGTAACTTTATATCCAAGCTTTTCATGCAATGCTATAGCACCCCCGCAACGCCAAACAAAGTCTGCGGCATGTGCTGAAAGTATCAGTGCTGTTTTATTTTCAGTCACTGTGTAAATCTCTCTCTATTTTATCAAGAGTTTGCATTGCTGAAATAGCATCGGTAACACACGCGTTTGGTTGGCGGTTTTCCTTGATAGCGGAAATAAATTCTCGATCAATTAACTCTATACCATTGTTTGAAACATCAACCCCGCTCAAATCAATCTGTTTATTGTCCCCATCATAAAGATCATCATATCTCGCTAAATATGTTCCATTATCACATATATATCTGAAAAACGTACCAAAAGGCCCATTATTGTTAAAGCTAAGAGAAAGAGTACAAATTGCCTCATCTTCGGTTTTCATACCGATAGACATATCCATAGCAATGCCGAGTTCTGAGTGTAAAGGTCCTTGCAAACCATAGGTGCGCACCACTTTACTTTGTGTTTGGTACTGGAATAGATCAACCGTATGACAGGCATGATGCCAAAGTAAATGATCGGTCCATGATCTTGGTTCACCCTTTGCATTAGTATTTGTTCTGCGAAAGAAATAGGTTTGTGCATCCATTTGCTGAATTTTAAGTTCCCCTGCTTTAATTTTGTTGTTTATCCATTGATGAGATGGATTGAACCTCCGCACGTGACCTGCCATGCAGACTAGGCCAGTTTCCCTTTTCTTATCAACAATACGATTGCTATCAGCTAAGGTGTCAGCCATCGGAATTTCTACAAGAACATGTTTGCCAGCATCCATACATTCAATCGCTTGATTAGCATGCATCTGGGTAGGAGTTGACAGAATAACAGCATCAACATTTTGTAAAGAAATACACTCCTCAAGACTATTACTGAAGTGCTCTATATGCCGCTCGTTTGCTAAAGCCGCTATTTTATCTCTGTTTGGCCCCATAATAGACACAACTTCTATATCCTCAATATTTTTTAACGCATCTAAATGCTTTAGGCCAAATGCACCGTAGGCTCCCGCAACACAAATTCTCATTTATTTTTCCTCATGCATTATTTTCTAAAATTATATGTCCAACAGCTGTATTAGAGGCAGGAACGTGATAGTGGCGATGGACTTCGGTTACATTTTCGTTCAAAGCACCTCTCATAATTAACCACATCACCATTTCAATTCCTTCACTACCAGTTTCCCTCAGATACTCAAGGTGCGTGATTTGGCTGGCTCCAACTGGATCCTCTGTCATAAGGTCGAGGAAACGCTTGTCCCAATCAGAATTAATAAGCCCAGCCCTCTTATACTGCAACTGATGGCTCATACCCCCTGTGCCAAAAATAATAACATTTAAATCTTCTTCATAACTCTCAATGGCTCTTCGTATAGCTTTACCCAGATTATAGCACCTATTACCAGTGGGAGCTGGGTATTGAACAACGTTTACACAAAGTGGAATGACTAGAGAAGGCCATTCATCATTCTGCTTTATATCTCCAAACATCACTGACAAAGGAACGGTAAGACCGTGATCAACTTCCATCTCATTCATGATTGTAATATCAAATTCATTGAGCACTAAAGATTGTGCTATATGGCTAGCCATTTTTTGATGGTTTTTTACTGGTGGTACTGGCCTAGGCCCCCATCCTTCATCTGCAGGTTGGAATTCAACCCCACATCCAAGCGCAAAGGTAGGAATGCATCTCGCATCAAAAGCGGTACAATGATCGTTGTAAACAAGAAATATTACGTCAGGATTTTGTTTTTTCATCCATTCTCTAGATTTTTTAAACCCTTCAAAAACTGGTTTCCAATATTCCTCATGTGTTATACCTGTGTCCATTGCAACACCAATTGCCGGTACATGTGAGCATCCTACTCCCGCTATAATCTTAGCCATTAATCTTCTCCCCACTCAGACTTATCTCTATTGCCTTCTATAGAACGTCCTCCTTTAAGCATCATTTCTCGATAAGAATCTACACCCATACCAGTCATTCGTCCCGCAAGATTTTGGAAATTAATCCCATCGTTAGCCGCTAATTTGGAGGTATAATAAATATTACCTCCCAATTCTAATAGTAGATTCCACTCCCTCTTCAAAACAGCTTCGCGCTGTTCCTTAGACATAGGGTAGGCGTCAAGATAAGCCTCTTCATTTTTATTGAAGGCGTCTCTATTTTCCTGCAACCTAAGTGATATACAAAATTGGTTTAAATGATACCCCTCTCTTGATTTATCTGCATCAAAGACAATGGTGCCAGGGATTTTATCGTATTCTTTCTCAGTCATTTATAAAAAAGATCCTAATCAATTAGTTCCCGTTAATTCTAAATAATAATTTTGAAAAGGTCTAAAAATATTATTACTCTTCTATGTCTCTAAGTTCAGAGGATAACTGTTTAGCAAAAGAAACAAAATTTTCTTTGATTTCAGAGTTTGAATTTGTCTTCCCTAATGAACCAATATTGCTTTGCCAAACAGCAGTTGCTTTTGACATATGATTTGCAAGTCTCAAGTCTTCAAGCATTTTGGATACCTCTTTGAGCTCTTCTGCTCGACGCTTGCCATGAGAAATGCTTCTCTCGAAATTGTAAATAGAATGCTTGATAATATCAAAGTGGGGATGCTCAGCCGATAATGAATTGAATACCTCATCTAAAACATCAGCTTCGACTGCTGCGAGAGCACACTCGGCGGTGAGAGCCTCTAACCCCTTTACCATTATAGAACGAACCATTTTTATGGTAGATGCCTTACCAACGGGCCCCTCAATAATTTTTACATCCATTGGAAGCTTTTCTAATAAAGCATGTGCCTGAATTGCTTTATCGCCAGAGATTAATAGAGGAACAAGGTTTTTTTTTGCATATATAGGTGCCATAACTGCAACGTCTACGTACCCTCCTCCATTAGTCTCAATACTTTTACATGCACTTTTTTTCGAAGAAGGGGCACATGAATTGAGATCAAAAAAATATGCCCCATTTTTTATAAAGTGGCATGACTCTCTCGCCACTTTTAAAGCTTGATCAGCAGTAACTGTAGAAAAAATTAGATCAGAATCTTCAACAAGTTCTTGTATAGACACTGTTATATGGATATTTAGTTCCTTTGCCCTGGCAAGTATCTCTTCTTTAGACTCAACTTTATGCAATTTAATATCGTAGGCTTTTATTTGATTATTTCGAAGGTTTCCCCATCCTGAGATAATTGAAGAGGCGGCTTCTCCCAAACCTATAAAAGCTATGGTAAAACTATCTATACTCATTTAATATGCAAACCCCTTTAAAGGAGTTTCCCTGAAGGGAACCAGGAGAACTCTCTACTTTATACCTTTACATTTAAACACTAATCAAAAAGTCATGTTATTATTTCTCGACAGGTCCTTCAGCTTTGATCCAGTCTCCGATCCCTCCAACGTTTTTTACATTCTTGTAACCCATTTCAATCAAAGTTTTTCCAGTGAGTGCAGCCATACCACCTGCACCACACACCAGAATAATTTCTTGATCTTTGGATAGTGCTTTGTTGTAAAATTGCGTTGACTCATCGGCAGCAAACTCAATAAACCCACGTGGAATTTGCAACGAACCTTTTATCGTTCCAGTTGACGCGATATCGGCACTGTCTCGAACATCAATGAAAATCGCTTTCCCCGATTTATGGCGGTCAATTCCCATCTCAACATCAATTTTTTCAACTAACGCATTCGCTTCTTTCAAATATTCACTAGATGTTTTCATTTTTTTATCCTTCTCTATCACAGATAATTTACAGACTATTTTATTTATGGCAAAACTTAAAGCTACTCTATTTGTTTAATCCTAAAATTTATCATACAAAAAAATTAATATTCCTTAGTCAAAAATTTTGGCTGCCACGCCAACTAAAATAATAGTCATTAAGGGAAAGAGGACCCTTCCATATGCTTTCATAGGTATTTTTATGAAGTAAACATTTTAAGGCTTCATGAACCCAAAACAAAATCTTTACATGAATTTACAAGGATGATAGGCGTTTAGGAAGTTGCAATTGCCTAAACCCATTATTATGACTAAAAAAAGACCTCATCTTTTAACGCTTTCTCTCTTAGCGGGAACATATATACTAGTCCAAGTCATAATTGTTCCCTCTCTTACTGACCTGCAAGAACTGTTTAAAACAGATTATAAAACCATCCAATATACTATTTCTGGTTACCTTTTGGGTGTTGCGTTTGTAAATTTTATAGCAGGTCCACTATCCGACCGCTTTGGAAGGCGTCCAATAATGTTGGCGTTCTTCTCCATTTTTTTTGCTTCCTCACTGGGGTGTTATATTTCAGAAGATCTTAATAGCTTTATGTTTTGCAGACTTTGTCAATCTTCTTCTGCAGCGGGGTTGGTTCTATCTAGAGCCATCATTGGCGATTTCTCAACGAAAGATGATACTGTGGAGATGTTGGGATTATTATCAATTGCAATGGGCATTGCCCCTTCCCTGGCACCACTAACAGGTGGAATAATAAATGACTATTTTGGTCCAAGAGGTATTTTTCTTTTTCTTACTTTCCTTAGTCTTTTGCTTCTTACATTAATAATGATTGATCTTAGAGAGACTCATTTCCATAAAAGCAAAGATATATTTTCTCAAATAAGAACATATCCCTCTTTAATCACTAGCTTAAACTTTTGGTTGCCGGCGTCTACGTTCGCTCTAAGTTTTTCTATTTTCGGGATTTTTTTTATTGGGGGTCCATACATCGCAGTAAAAGTTTTTAACTTATCTCCAACAGTTATGGGAATATACCTAGCGCTTCCTTCTCTTGGGTATGTGTTAGGTAATATATTGGTCAGCAGAATCGCTAATTTAGTATCAACGAAAAATTTAATGGTATCAGGCAGTTTAATACTGTTTTTGGGACCGTTTTTTTCATTATTGCTTTCTAACTTTTTCTTCCATCCTTTAAGCTTCTTTCTACCCATACTTATAATGACTTTTGGGTCAGGGATTATTTGGCCTGCATCAAATGCTGAAATAGTAAAGGCGATACCACATCTGGCGGGAAGCGCTTCTGGTTTAGGTTCAGCTATAATGACCCTAATGTCTTCATTTGCGGCGTTTTTAACAGGTATCTATATTGAAGAAGCAAACCCACTAGATTTTGTGTGCTATTTTTTAATATTAGTAGGAGTTCTTTCATTTTTCTGTTCTCTGCTTACTAGATCAAAATGACATTTCAGAATTATAAATAATAAGTCTGTTGTCTTTTATAATCATAACAGCAAAGAGACAAACATTTGACTGAATATCTTATGCTTGAAGGAAACAAACCAGTAGGATGATTTGATCTCGCCTACTCTAGTTTGTCCCCCTTATATAAATAACATAAACGACGATAAAAACAAATTTTTAACCTCTTTGGTTAGATTTAATGGGTACTGATAGCTTTTTTCTGAAACGATAATACTTTTATTCTAAATGAGCCCAAGGAGAGACCCGAACTCTCACGGCATTACTACCGGCGGATTTTGAGTTCGCTGCGTCTACCATAATAACAAAGCGATTACTCAGCTAATAGGTTTTATTATATCACGCATTATTTGTTAAACTAAACCATTTTGGTCTACCCCTCCCACTCTGGGGGAAAGAAGTTTGTGCCGATATTATTATTAAGAGTTTGACTAATGAAGAATTTTTGGTCGTTGTCATATTGATTTGTGAAGTGTTTCTCGTAAACTATAAATAACACTTATAGAAAAGAAATCATGGATTATTATCTAGCTACTCACACGTATCATTCCGATGAGAAAAAAAAAGAATTTCTAAAGAGAGTCAAAGGTAGAACAAATGATATGTGGGTTGATAGAATGAATGACCCTCAAAATTCTTTTCATGAAAGAGCCAGAGTTGTTCAAATTTTCATGGGTAAAGCAGATTTCTTTTTTTGCAATTGGTATGCAGAGAGCGAACAAACTATAATTGATAAATTAGACTCATTAGGAGCTGGAGAGTTTGTTATTACGATGGCTGTTAAAATAAAGCGCCCTATCGCAGATACAAAGGAAATCCAACAAATGTTAACTAATTTGAAATAAGCGTTTTTTTTTGAATATTTAATCTGTATTTTGGTATGCCAATGGCTCATAAAATATTCCAAATCCTATTCTTTCCCGTTCAAGAGTAACAGAACCCCATTTGACCCAGCCTTTCTAAACTTACTGATTTCTTTAAATTGCTGCGATGAGAAAAAACGTTGAGCAGTTTTGACATCTTTGAACTCAACTAAGACGTCTCTTTGAAAGGAAGGATTACCTTCTTTAACAATCCGCAATCCGCCTTTCACTAGGTACTTTCCTCCAAACTCTTCGATTACTTTTCCGATTTTAGAGTCATATATTTTATATTGGCTTTTATCACTAATAGTGATTTGTCCTAATAAATAGCCCTTCACCATTCTATATTTTCGTAGTCATTAAGT
The DNA here is from genome assembly GCA_902537215.1 of uncultured Alphaproteobacteria bacterium. Taxonomy (GTDB): domain Bacteria; phylum Pseudomonadota; class Alphaproteobacteria; order Rhodobacterales; family Rhodobacteraceae; genus CACIJG01. The sequence goes on along the minus strand of CACBAM010000010.1, from coordinate 3,682 downwards.
ATGCTTAAAAGTATTTATCAAATCCACCTTCTTACCTTTTTTTGATACTCCACATATTCTTCGCCAAAAATATCTAGAAGGGCTTTCTCTTCAGGTAAAATTTGCAAAAAATTTAGGAGAAAAATAAACGCTACAACGATTACAACTCCTAACCAAGTTCCGAAAAAAATTGTTGCTGCAATCGTTAATAAGACAAGCCCTAAGTACATGGGATTTCTTGAATATCGATACATGCCTTCTGTTACGAGTGCAGTAGTTTCTGAAGGGGTAAAAGGACTAATGGTTGTTTTATGTTTTGCAAACAACCGAAAAGAAGGTATGGCACATGACAAGCCAATAACAACAACTAATATACTGATTACTGTTTGATAACCAAAAGCAATTGGTTCAATAATGAGGGAAGATAAATAAATTATGGCTATCATTACAAGTGCTATAATTGGTGGTGGTACTTTTGTTTTCATTTCAAAATTCCCTTCTTAATTATTAAGTCTCGGAGAAGCCCAAGTGGGCTAAGTGTTTGATTTACGCTATTTAACAAGTTATTTCGCTGGGTGATTATCCGGCGTTTTCGAGTTATACATTGGATGTGTATCGTGTTTTTCAGCAGTAGAAGTTTGTATAAATGGTGCTTTTGTACGACAAAAATTTTCAACTTGTGGTTCAAACCAGAATGTTGGAGGGTCAAAGCTTCCTCCAGGAATAGCTACCATACCTTGAAAAACATTAAGTCTCAAAAAGATGGTAGAACCACAATTTTTACAAAAATTTAAGGTTACTACATTTCCTGACTCAGTATTATTTTCATATTTCGATAGTTCTCCAGAGGTTAAGGTAACCTTATCTTCTGGAAACCAGACTTGCGTTCCAAAAGCGCTTCCCGTATATGTTTGACAATATCGGCAATGACACATTTTTGCTCTCGGAGAGTCTCCCTTCGTTTGGTAACGACTTTTCCCACAAAGACAATCTCCAGTTCTCACTATTTCTTCTGTCACAATTTTCCCCCTTTTTGTATGATATAAAACTCTAATACAATTAGTATTAAAACTGAACTATTTTTGTTCTCATTGAGTTACCTCTCCCACGCCTAGGACGAACTGTAAGAAGTCATACGTTTATTAGGTATGCAAAAGAAGGATTTTTAAACAGTTACTTTTTTCATCAACCAATAACTTTTATGTTGGCAGCAGATGACCGACCCTTATCCTGGTTTATTTCAAAAGAAACTTTTTGATTTTCTAAAAGGGTTTTCAATCCAGACTTTTCGACGGCGCTTATATGTACAAAGACATCCTTATTACCGTTGTCGGGTTGTATAAAACCATACCCCTTATTTGTATTGAACCATTTTACCATTCCGTTTGTCATAATTTCTATCCTTATTGTTTTAAATTTGTTTGAGGAAAATAAATTTCCTCTAATCTCTAAATAAGGAAAAAAACTGAACCCACCCCGAGGACTATTACAATAACCTTCGTTACACAACTATTTCTTTAAAAATATTCAACTTATTTTCCTTACCTTCGCTAAAGAAAGCAAAAGGAAGTCATATTCATGTTCTTGGGTCATCAAACAGAAAAGTGTAATTAGATGGTAGTAGTTTTATTTTTAAAGTAACAAACACCAGTTATCTTTTAATACTATTCTTCACCCACTCCTCATTTATATGAGCAGATATAACCTCCCCTTCTAAAAACCAATGGTCTTTGACAGCATCCCCATAGTCTGCCATTCTTTTGTCTAACTCCGCTCTTGCGTCATCAGCTTTCTCTTGACTGGGATATATAGATATAGCCACCACCGATGTGGGAGTAGTTTTAATGCGCAGCATTATCTCAGCATTTGGAAAAGATTGACGCATTGTTGACGCTGTGTTTTTTGTCTTTTCAACAAATAATTCCTCAGAACGCCAATCGACCATATTTATTCTTGCTACACTCATGTATATCTCCTTGATTTTAATACAACCACAGTAACCATTGTTTGTTGCTTTCAACGCTTTGAAAAGTAATAATTTCCAACTTTTGGAATAAAAATGCACTATTTGGGTAAAACTTCGTTTTTTTTGGTATTTCCTGGTAATTCAAAATGTCGCATTTGATAAATTACAAAACAATGCTATTTCTAGTACATGTGTGTAATGACAAGTTTAATGTTTCTCGGCATGTTGGGATATCTCGGCTTCAAAGGAGCCAAGTGGATTGTGAAGACTGTTTACCAAAACAGAACATCAATATCTAACAATATCTACCAAGCCTACAATCTACCTGAAACGTTGTATCAGCGAGTAAGAGTAGATGGAAAAAGAGACTATAGATAAAAAATAGAGGTAGCTTACCTATCTCTACCATGTGATGTGACAAAACTCGATATTGAGCCACTTTGAGTGGCGAAGCTTTTGTAGATTAGCTAATAGCAATCAATATCTTAAGAGGTTTTTTACACACCCACGGTCGCATATATTTTTAGATAAAAATCAACTTTAGGTGTTTCTCTTTGCCCCTCGAGCATGATGCTCGACCCTCATTACTTATAAAAGATGGCACCTATATTGACTTAAAAAATAAGTAACCTTAACATCAGTCCGGAAAAAAATTTTACGATTGCTATGACAGAATCAACATTATTGAATTATACCACTGCAGATTTTTCTACTAAAGCTGATATGGAAATCCGGATATATAGATGGCAGGAGCAGAGAGATAAGTACTTACCTAAACTCCAAGCAAAGGGCATGCTGAGGTTCACAATTACTAGGGTTTGGAATAAGGAAGGCGTATTCAGAATAGGATATCTGTTCGAATATAAGAACGAGAAGGCATATAAAGATTGTCAAGAGATATGGCAAGAAATTGAAAGCAATATGAAGGCGGAGCAAGCAGTAAAGGTGTTTGCAAATAGAGGTATTGTTCTTGTGGATGATGTTACACCAAAAACATAATTTCTCTATACTTCTCTTTATCTTCTAAATTAGAGCGCATAAGAAACATATTTATATAACTATATTTTAAAAGTTATCTATCCATAACATCAAAACAATATTAAATAATAATAGGAAGCCTAATATATAAGAGTAAACCCAATACTTCCTAATGATTAAGTCTCCATATTTCATGAGATAAAAAATAATATCTGCTATCTTCAATCGACTTTTTCCTAAATAGCTTTGTTTGAGACAGTATATTTTCTGTTCCACCAAAAAATTATCGGAGTGATAACTATTGTTGGCAGTATCCATAATATAAAAACTGGTTCAATATATATATTTGTTACTAATACAGCCGTGATTACTGCTATCGTACCCGCTAACATGTTCGTTAGATGTCTAGCAATTCTTTGCTTACCGATAGCTGATTTATTTCTGTAACCTCTAAAGTCAGTATACCCCAGACTAATTGCTATAAACCCGAAAATAATAAGCGTGATGTACTGAGAATTATTGTTTATGAAATAGAATATCGCTAAGCACCACATTACCATCCCTGATAAAATCATTAAACCGACGGCAACCCAATCAAATATATTTGCTATTCCGGTTCTGTTTCTTGCAAACCTCATTCCTGCATAAGCTAAGTAGAATGAAAATATAGCAATAAGAAATAAAAAAACATTACCACTAACAATAGACATGGGTATGGCTGTTAAAAAAATTATAGTCATTCCCCAGAAGTATGTTCTG
>CACBAM010000009.1 GCA_902537215.1 uncultured Alphaproteobacteria bacterium | reverse complement strand
TAATGTAATGTCTGAAGTAAAAGCGAAAAATATTTACGAAGTGGGTGAGATACCCCAACTAGGCCAAGTACCAAAAAAAATGTACGCATGGACTATAAGACGAGAAAGACATGGTGTTCCAGAAAAAAGTTTCCAAATTGAGCAGGTAGATACCCCTAGAGTTGATAGTAATGAGGTGCTCGTTTTCGTTATGGCTGCTGGTGTAAATTATAATGGCATTTGGGCTGGTCTAGGCGAACCTATCTCTCCCTTTGATGTCCATAAAGCCGATTATCATATCGCTGGTTCAGATGCGTCTGGGATAGTTTGGGCGGTAGGCGAAAAAGTAAACCGCTGGAAGGTTGGTGATGAAGTAGTGATTCATTGCAATCAAGATGATGGAGATGATGAGCAATGCAATGGTGGTGATCCTATGTACTCTTCGAGCCAACGTATTTGGGGATATGAAACTCCTGATGGATCATTTAGTCAATTCACAGCTGTACAGTCCCAACAACTCATGTCACGGCCAAAGCATCTAACTTGGGAGGAAGCAGCGTGCTATACACTAACCCTTGCCACAGCGTATAGAATGCTTTTTGGTCATGCGCCACATGAGTTAAGGCCCGGTCAAAATGTATTAGTCTGGGGAGCGTCTGGAGGTTTAGGTTCATATGCAATACAATTGATAAATACGGCGGGCGCTAATGCAATAGGGGTTATATCCGACGAGGATAAAAGAGACTTTGTATTGGGTTTAGGTGCAAAAGGAGTAATTAATAGAAAAGATTTCAATTGTTGGGGTCAAATGCCGACCGTTAATAGTGTAGAATTCCGTACGTGGATGGGAGAAGCCAGAAAGTTTGGAAAAGCAATTTGGGATATTCTCGGCAAGGGTGTAAATGTTGATATGGTGTTTGAACATCCTGGTGAAAGTACGTTCCCCGTATCTGTTTTTGTTGTAAAAAAAGGGGGTATAGTTGTGATATGTGCTGGAACTACGGGTTATAATCTTACTATTGACGCAAGATATTTGTGGATGAATCAAAAAAGAGTTCAGGGTAGCCATTTTGCTAATCTTTTTCAAGCAAGCGCAGCTAATCAACTGATGTTAGATAGGCGTATAGACCCTTGTATGTCGGAAGTGTTCCCCTGGCATAAGATACCACATGCGCATACCAAAATGATGGATAATATGCATAAACCAGGAAATATGGCTGTTTTGGTTGGTGCTCCCACTACAGGTCTCAGGACAATCGAGGATGCTAGGGACGTTAGCATTAGCATCTAGTAAAACTACCTGTACAACCAACGAAATAATTGAGCTGCAGAAAACCCCAGAAATAGGGCGATTATTACTGAAAATAATCCGTAAAAAATTGGATTATTCTTTGAATTATATGAAAGAAATTCTTGTACCCCTACTTTTGACACTTTGACGCTTTGCTCAGACTTGCTTAATTCGTTGCCCTGTTGATCAATTAATGTCATCTTGATTTTGTATAAACCCGGTTGAATTTTTTTGGGAAGGTTGACTTTGTATGAGAACAATTTTTTATCGATTATATTTACTTCCTCTTCAAAAGTACTTAACTTCCCAAGATTTTTCTTTAATCTAGTAAGCTCATCGTAATATTGTTCTACAGCATTGCCGTCTTCCGGTGTAGAGTTTATTTCTAGAAAGTCATAAAATAGTGATTTCAATTTCTTGTATTCGATTTCTTTCAAAATTGGATGTTCAGGATTAGAAATACTTATTTGGTAAAAACTTGGTATATCTTGAAAATGTGCAATTTTCTTGTTAACCCAAATCCCCCATATTTGAACCTTTTTTCTTATATTAACTGATGCTGAAGGACCAACAACTTCTACTAATAAAGATGTACTGTCAATTTCCGGTGAAAGAGCCCCAAAAACTAAGATACTTGTTCCATCAAAACGTGTTGACAGCTCGATATCAGATTTATCGATATCAGATATGACTGAACTCAAAGAGAACGGAGATGTTAAAAATAAAAAAATTATTGCAAAAATCACTGCTCTCATTACTCATTCCCATACGTTATTGAAAATAAATCACTGGGAGTAATCATTAAATCTAAGGCAAGCTTTAGACAGACCAAAAGAACGATTATTGCCAAAAGAATTCTAATTTCCTCAGCCTTCAGTTTAACGGTAACTCTTGCTCCTAATTGTGCTCCTAAAACACCACCAACAATTAAAATCAAAGCAAGTAAAAGATCGACAGTTTTATTTTGCGTAGCATGCATGAAGGTGGTGAAGGCTGTGATGAACATTATCTGATAGAGTGAGGTGCCGATTACGACTTTGGTGGGCATGCCTAAAATGTAAATCATTGCAGGTATCAGTATGAAACCTCCACCTACTCCCATAATTGATGCTAAAATACCTATAATGAAACCAATGATAACAGGGGGGATTGCGCTAATGTATAAGTTGGAACTTTTAAATTTGGTCTTAAATGGTAGCCCATGAATCCAGTTATGTTTTTTCTTATGCTTAAAAGTGTTTGCTGATTTCCGACTTTGTTGAATCGTAGATAAGCTCTCAAGAAACATAAGAGTTCCTATGCTACCAAGAAATAAAATGTAGCAAAGAGAAACGAACAGCTCTATTTGCCCGTAACTTTTGATTATTCTAAAAACTTCAACACCAACTGCAGAACCAAGCAGACCACCGACAACCAGAATATTTCCCATCTTAAAATCCACTGCTCTTCTTTTAAGATGCGCTAATACGCCAGAAAAAGAAGATGCCGCTATTTGGTTCGCTTCGGTTGCAACAGCGACGGCAGCGGGAATTCCGAGAAGTATTAAGAGTGGGGTCATAAGAAATCCCCCTCCAATTCCAAAAACACCGGATAGAAAACCTACGGCTGCGCCAAGTATTAGAAGAACAAACAAATCTACAGGCACATCAGCTATTGGTAGAAAAATTTGCATTAGAATAACTTTTTTAGCTTATCACTCTGATGGTAGTTTTATTTAACATTTATGGTTTAAAACTTTAAGTTAATGGTATACCGTTAAAGTGTTATATTATAGTTATAATGCAAGTCATTACTTTTTTTAAAAAATTATTAGGGAGAATTAGATGCGTAAATTTATTCAGCTGTTTACTGTAGCGATTATTGCGTTCACTGCCTCTATACTTTCTGCAGATATAAAGCCTGCAGTAATATATGATATGGGTGGAAAATTTGATAAATCGTTTAACGAAAGTGTTTATAATGGAGCTCAACGTTTTACCAAAGAAACCGGCATCAAAGTTATGGAATTTGAAGTTACCAATGAAGCTCAGCGTGAGCAAGGTATGCGAAAAATGGCTCAGAGAGGAGCAAACGTTATTGTTTGTGTTGGTTTTGCGCAAGCTGATGCGTGTGATAAAGTCGCAAAAGAGTTTCCAAATACAAAATTTTCAATCATTGATGTTGGTTGGTTAGACAACGCTAATATGCGCCAATATGTTTTTAAGGAACATGAAGGCTCGTTTTTGGTCGGTGCATTAGCTGCTATGGCTTCTAAAACTGGTAAAGTTGGTTTCGTGGGAGGAATGGATATTCCTTTGATTAGAAAGTTTGCTTGTGGGTATGTTCAGGGAGCTAAGGCAGTAAATTCCAAGGTAGAGGTATATCAAAACATGACGGGAACAACACCTGCAGCATGGAATGATCCTGCAAAGGGATCAGAGCTTGCAAAATCTCAATTTGATCGTGGAGCCGATGTGGTTTACGCTGCTGCAGGAGGTACTGGAGCAGGAGTGTATCAAGCTGCCGCAGACTCAGGCAAATTAGCAATAGGTGTTGATAGTAATCAAAACTACATGCATCCAGGGACCATGTTAACTTCAATGCTAAAAAGGGTTGATTTAGCCACTTATGAAACCTTTATGGACGTAAAGTCAGGCAACTTCACAAGTGGAGTAAAGGTTCTTGGACTAGCTGAAGATGGAGTTGGTTGGGCTTTTGATGAATATAATAAGCCCCTCATTACTGATGTAATGAAGTCAACAATAAACGGTTTGTCAGACAAAGTTAAAAGTGGATCTATAAAAGTTCACGACTATATGAGCGATAATAACTGCCCATCATAGAAATAACTTCTAATGAAAAATATTGAAAATAAGGGAGGCAATGAGGCAATCGCTTCATTGCCTCCCTCTAATAAATCAGCAATTGAGCTTAAAAATATCACTAAAAAATTTGGTTATGTTGTAGCAAACAGTGACGTAAACCTTAAAGTCCGCACAGGTACTATCCATGGAATTGTTGGAGAGAATGGTGCTGGAAAATCAACTTTAATGAATATTTTATTTGGTTTGTATAAGCCAGACAATGGGATGATTTTTTTAAATGGTCAAGCAGTTGACGTAAACTCTCCAGAAAAATCGATTGCTCTAGGAATTGGTATGGTGCATCAGCATTTCATGTTGGTTCCAACATTTACTGTTTTAGAAAATGCAATGCTTGGTAATGAAGGAAGCATGCTTTTGAAAAGTGGGGAGAAGTTTGTTCTGGAAAGATTAAAAGGTTTATCAAATAATTATGGTCTTAATGTCAACTTTGAAGCGATAATTTCAGATACCCCGGTCGGAATGCAGCAGCGGGTAGAAATATTAAAAGCTCTCAATAGAGGAGCTAAAATTCTAATTTTAGATGAACCAACGGGTGTTCTAACTCCGCAAGAAACTATCGGTTTATTCGATATTCTCAGATCGTTAAGGGAACAGGGGGTTACCATAATTTTAATAACACATAAACTTAAAGAGATCATGAGTATTACTGATACAGTCTCTGTGATGCGAGGGGGAAAGGTTGTTGCAGATTTTTCTACAGCAGAAACATCACCTGAAGAATTGGCTGAAAATATGGTCGGTAGAAAGGTGCTATTATCAATTAAAAAGCCTACTTTAAAGGTAGGGAAACCAGTTCTTGAAGTAAAAAACGTGAGCCACGAAAGCAAAGATGGTGTCTTTGTGCTTAAAAATATTTCATTCGATTTAAAGGAAGGAGAAATATTAGGAATTGCAGGAGTAGCTGGTAATGGACAATCGGAACTTTTGGATATTTTGTCGGGTATAGAAACCCTTCAGAGAGGGCAAATTACTATTAATGATAAAACAATTTTGCCACATCAAGATTGGAATTCAAAAAAAGCAAGAGAGTTTGGCATTGCTCACGTGCCTGAGGATAGGCACAAACGAGGTTTGGTATTACCGTTTTTTAATTATGAAAATAGCATATTGGGTTACCACGGGAATGAGGATTATTCTAATGGCTTGTTGATGGATAAAAGGAAAATATTAAATTTTGTGGATGACCTAGTCGAAAATTTTGATGTAAGACCCAGAAGCTCTTCAATTTCTTCAGGAAAGTTATCTGGTGGAAATCAGCAAAAGTTGGTCCTTGCAAGAGAGATAGAAAGCAGTCCAAATATCCTTTTAGTTGGTCAACCGACTAGAGGAGTTGATATAGGAGCAATTGAACGAATATATGAAGATTTAATGAAGTTAAAAAGTAGAGGTACAGCTATCTTGCTTGTTTCAGTCGAGCTTGATGAAATTATGTCTTTATCTGATAGAATTATAGTGATGAACCAAGGCACTATCGTTGGAGAAACTAGTAGCTCAAATGCAACTGAGTTAGAAATTGGAAAAATGATGTCAGGTCTCGAACAGGTTTAAGAGGTTAGAATGAGTGATAGTAATATCATCCCTAAATGGCTTTCGGTAGGCGTGATACCACTGATGAATTTGTTCTTGGCTTTTTGTGTGTCCGGATTATTTATTTTTTTTGTTGGAGAGAATCCGTTTAGAGCTATCTTTGTCATGATAAAAGGCGCCTTTTATTATCCAGGGGCTATAGGGTATACGCTCTATTATACAACAAATTTTATTTTTACCGGACTTGCAGTTGCTCTGGCATTCCACGCTCGGCTCTTCAATATCGGTGGGGAAGGACAAGCATATGTAGGTGGACTTGGGGTGGGTCTAGTATGTTTGATTTTTGACCAGCATGTTGTGGGTTTTCTAGTTACGATATTAGCTATTTTGGGATCAGTAATTTTTGGGGCAATTTGGGGTACAATTCCAGGATATCTTCAAGCGAAAAGAGGTAGTCATATTGTGATAACAACAATTATGTTCAACTTTATAGCAGCAGCACTGATGGTGTATTTATTGGTTAATGTAATAATAGAACCTGGACAGATGTCTCCTGAGACAAGAGACTTTGCATCAGGTGTAGGGTTAATGCAAATACATATATTGGCAAAATATGTGGGATTAGAAATGGCAATGTCCCCCTTAAATCTCTCTTTTATAGTCGCTTTAACTGTCTCGGTTGGTTTTTGGTTTTTAGTGTGGAGAACAAAGTTTGGTTATGAAGTGAGGTCTCTTGGTCACTCGGAAACAGCAGCCATATACGCTGGTATTAAAGTATCATCTACAATTATAATTGTTATGGCTATTTCTGGGGGTCTTGCTGGTCTGGTTGCAATTAATGAACTTTTAGGAGTTCACAACAAGCTACTTTTGGGTTTTACAGCGGGATATGGCTTTACTGGTATAGCAGTTGCCTTGATGGGAAGAAATCATCCTGTTGGTATATTTCTGGCTAGTCTTTTATTTGGAGCTTTATACCAAGGCGGAACGGAATTAGACTTTGAGTTTTCATCGATAACAAGAGAAATGGTCTTGCTCATTCAAGGTTTAATAATACTTTTTTCTGGAGCGCTAGCTTATATGTTAAACCCTATGATGGAGAGAATTTACCTTAAGTACTATGGGGATTATAATAATGCTTGAAAGTTTTCAAATTATAATCTCATTACTTGACTCAACTATTAGGATTGCAACACCACTAATATTTTGTGCGATGGCCGGTATTTTTTCTGAGAGAAGCGGTATCATAGATATTGGATTAGAGGGTAAGATGCTGCTATCTGCTTTTGTAGCTGCAACAGCGACATTCTTGACAGGGTCTCCAATTTTTGGATTATTTGCTGCTATTTTAGCTTCATGTAGTGCGTCTTTAATCCATGGGTTCGCCTGTATTACAAATAAGGGTGACCAAGTTATAAGTGGTTTGGCTATCAATATTTTGGCATCAGGCTTGACAATAACTTTAGGAATAGCTCTATTTTCTAGAGGTGGTCAAACGCCGTCTTTAGCATCAGAACAACGATTTATGCCTATTGATTTTGCTTTTCTGGATCAGTTGAGTTTTGTTCCAGTCTTGGGAGAATTATTTGTTGAAGTAATTTCAGGCCATAATATTCTGGTTTATCTTTCAGTTTTAGCTGTTTTTTTCACTTACTATGTAATTTTTAAAACGAGGTTTGGTCTTCGACTAAGGGCTGTAGGGGAGAAACCTGAAGCAGTTGATACTGCTGGAATTTCGGTAATTAAAATGCGATATCAATCTATTTTAATCGCTGGAATGTTATGCGGACTTGCAGGAGCTTATTTATCGATTGCTCATGGTGCGGGATTTGGAAGAGAGATGTCTGCTGGTAAAGGTTATATCGCGCTAGCAGCAATGATATTCGGTAAATGGAACCCAATTCCAACTCTATTTGCGTGCCTTTTATTCGGATTTTTAGAGGCATTAGGGGTAAGGCTGGAGGGGGTCGAGTTAATATGGATTGGGGAAGTTCCAGTGCAAGTAATGCAGGCATTACCCTATGTTCTCACTGTAGTTTTGTTAGCAGGCTTTATCGGAAAAGCAAGGGCACCAGGAGCCATAGGCGTCCCCTATAGCAAAGAAGGCTAATTTAAATTAAGCTTCATTATCATTGCGTCTTCTTGACTACCTGAACTGTTTCTGTAATAGTTTTTTCGAATTCCGTATTCTATAAAATTAAACGAAAGATACATATTTTTTGCTGGGATGTTATTAATTCCTACTTCAAGAATTATAAAGTCGGCTCCATAATATTTCGAAAAGCATATAATATTATTTAGTAATTTTTTACCTAATCCCCTACCTCTAAGACTTTCTGCAACGCCAATAAAGTATATCTCTACTTCGCGATCAGTAAGACCTAGTATAGCTATGCAATTTTTCTCTTTTTCGATCTTGATATTTTTAGACTTCTGAAATCGTTTGAAATCTTCCAAAGAGAACTGAATTGAATCAATGTCTACACACTTCTTATAGAGATTAAAATATTTCTCAGCTGACATCTAATGGTTTATAGAGTATTTTAGGTCCCTTATACTTAGCGAATAAAGATTGACCCGGTGATATGTATAAAGGCTTTGGCAAAAATTTTCTGGGACTTACTACTTCTCTTGAGAAATAAAGTAAATCTAGGATAGATATCTCACTTTGTTCGGTAAATTTTTTTACTTTAATACTTTTTGCTATTTCCTCCGCTCTATATCCAACAACCATTAAGTCAGAGTGCTCGTCGGAGGTTTTTATGTCTTCTATTTCTGAAGAGGACATAAAAATAGGCTCTTCATCTTTTAATATGCACCAGTATATCTTATTCTCTCTATATTTGAGAGAAATCAAAGCGGACTTATATATTTTTGACAGAGCTTGAAATTTATTTATACCTAATAGCTGAATAGATAAAGAACAACAAACACCCTTCATGGCAGATATCGAAGCCCTAATCCCGTTGAAATTTCCGGGACCAGTACAGACTACAATTCTTTTAATCTCATTTATTTCTGTCTTATTTTTATTTAGAAAATCAGAGAGAAAAAAAAAATTTTATCAAAATTTTGTTGCTCTATATTTTTGTAATCAGATAACACGCCATTAAAGTCGAGCCCCAACTTTATATCTGAAGTGGTAAGGTCAATAGCCAGTGTATTCATAACCCTATTTATCAAGCTACAGGTCTAACTTCAGTCACTTCAGGAATGTAGTGTTTAAGTAAATTTTCAATGCCCATTTTTAATGTCATAGTTGATGAAGGACATCCAGCGCAAGCCCCTTGCATATGCAAATATACTACTCCTTCTTCGAAACTCTGAAAAGTTATATCTCCACCATCTTGGGCAACAGCCGGTCTAACCCTAGTATCTAAAAGGTCTGTTATTTTTTTTACTATTTCCCCGTCAGGTCCATCATGAGCTTCGTGCAATAAGTCTCTAGACTGTTCGTTTAATATTTCCTCGCCTGACTGTAAAAAGTCCATAATTGTTCCCAGCAAAGCTGGTTTTATATGTTCCCATAAAAAATCTTCATTCTTAGTAATTGTTATAAAGTCGCTTCCAAGAAACACTCCAACCACACCTTCTACGCCAAACAGCTTTTTTGCTAGCGGTGAACTCTCAATATTATCTCCCTCACTAAAGTTGGCGGTTCCCGTACCCAAAACGGTTTGACCAGGTAAGAACTTAAGCGTTGCCGGGTTGGGTGTCTCTTCTGTTTGGATAAACATGAATTTTCTCCAGTTTTATTCTTTGAAATTTATATAGTTTTTATTGTAGCATCTTTCAAGGTTAAGATACAGCTTCAATTCTTTCCTTTGTCATTGAGCCTGGAACGATAGTAACAGGTATCGGCAAGTTGCCACCATCTCGTGAAACTAATTGGCTAATTAATGGCCCAGGGCCTTCACTCGAATTGTTTGCTCCTAAAACAAGCACCCCAACTTCCTTATCTTCCGAGATTTGATTAAGAACCTCAGTAGCTTTTTCTCCTTCTCGAATAACTAATTCAGCCTCGAGCTTTAGCTCATCTTTCATCCAGTTTGAATATATTTGAAAATTTTCTTCAATCGTTTCCCTTGCTTCTTCTCTCATTTTTTCGGCAACACCAAGCCAGTGTGTTTGATCTTGAGGTGTGATAATCGCCAGCACTTCGACACCACCACCAGTTTTAGCGGCTCTGGTTGCTGCATAGTGAAGTGCATTTAAGAACTCAGGACTATTATCCATTATTACTAAAAACTTTCTCACAATTCCCCTTTAATTAAAATCAAGAACTATTTTAACCTAAAAATCTAAGAAATCTTAGATTTTTATTTCAAAAATCCGACTATCTCACGTGTCTTTTGTAATATTGGTTGAGAAATATCATTAGCTTTTTCAGAGCCTTTTTGCAAAATCTCTATAATATATGTTTCTTCATTAAGGAGCTTTTTTATCTCTCTATTTATTGGATCAAGTTCAGAAATAAGGATATCTGAAAGCTCATCTTTCAATTTTTTAAAATCCGATCCTGAAAATTGCTCCAGCGTTTTTTCAATGGATTGATCCGCTAAAGTCGCATAGATTCCAAGTAAATTTTCTGCTTCTGGACGGTTCACAAGTTCTTCTTTTTTGCTCGGTATTTCAAAGGGATCGGTCTTTGCTTTTTGAATTTTTTTTCTTATTGAATCGCTATCGTCGCTTAGGTTTATACGGGACATCTCTGAAGCTCCTGATTTAGACATTTTTTTGGTTCCATCTCTCAAAGACATTATTCTAGTGGCTGTTCCTTCTATGATTGGCTCTGGTATTGGGAAAAAGCCCGGAGCGTTGAAGTCATTGTTAAACTTCATAGCTATGTCGCGAGTTAATTCAAGATGCTGTTTTTGATCTTCACCCACCGGTACATGAGTGGCGTGGTAAGCAAGAATGTCCGCTGCCATTAGAGTTGGGTAACAATAAAGTCCAAGAGAGGCATTTTCTCTATTTTTTCCAGCCTTCTCTTTAAATTGTGTCATGCGATTCAGCCACCCAATTCTTGCTACACAATTGAATATCCACGCTAGCTCTGTATGTGTCGAGACTTGACTTTGATTAAATATAATTGAATTTTCTTGCCGTAAACCACAAGCTAAAAAAGCGGCGGTTACTTCGATAGTATTTTGGCGTAATTCTTTTGGATCTTGCCAATTAGTTATTGCATGAAGATCTACCAAGCAATAAATGCACATGGCGTTTGCATCCTGAAGCTCTACAAATCGTTTAACGGCTCCGAGATAATTTCCTAAGTGGAGGTTTCCAGTGGGCTGCACACCAGAAAAAACTAATTTACTATCCATCAAAAAACGTCTCTTACATTATTTACTAAGGTCATTGATCCAAAAATTTTTATCTAATATACCCAAAAACTTTAGGCATGCAAAATAACTAATTCCTGATAGCGGTATGACCATACTTAACCATAGCATTGTCAGGATTTGAGTAGAAAAATACTGAAGTGTAACAGATTTCGTCAATATTAACAAAATGAGCATAAAACAACTGCTAAGTACAATCTTTGGTAGGGCCTGTTTAAAAGTACTGTTAAAATAAAAACCAAATTTGTAGGTATGATAGACTAGTGAAATAAACACCAACCAATTTGTGATAGCGTATGCTATTGGAGGCGCAAGAAACTCGAATGTATCTAATAGGGTATAAGCAAAACTAACGTTTAAGAAAACAGACGCCAGCGAGTAATAAAAAGGTATCCTAATATTTTTCTCTGCAAAATAAAAGTTAAGTAATAGCATTTGCAAGCTTATCGGTATGATACTCAAGCTGTAAATTGATAAAGCTTTACTAGTTTGAATAGCATCATTCGCTAAAAAATTTCCTCTTTGAAACAGAGACGATATGATCTCGGAGTTTAAATATATTAAACCTACAGAGGCAGGCAGTGCAAAAATAAGGGACAATTGCATAGACCGGTTAAGATATGAGATGCCCTCGACTTGTCTACCATTTTTTTTGAGTGAACTAAGTTTTGGTAAAGTAACAACATTTAAAGCAACCCCAATAAGCGCAATTGGAAGCTGTGCAAGCCTATCAGCATAAATAAGCCATACCATAGCACCATCAAAAAGCGATGATATTTGTCTGCCTACTACGAGATTTATTTGTGAAACGCCACTTGCTAAACTGATGGGTATTGATTTTAATAACAGTTCTTTTGAGATACTTAGATTCGGATTCAAAGCAGATAAATTTACTGAAACAAGGGAGATTCCATTCAACCTACATGCTATGAAAACCATCACTAAGTTTAAAAAGCCAGAGGCCAATACAGCAACGCAAAGATTATAGCCAAAATCACCTGAGTAAAGGCCAGAAAAAATTAAAGAACCAATAAGAAATAAGTTTAAAACGCCCTGTGTAGCGGTGCTGATGTGATATAGGTTGAGAGTATTAAGTACTGAATTGAATAATTGTACCAATGAAATAAGTAAAATGTACGGAAATATTATCCTTCCATATGATACTGCCAATTCGAACCTTTCGTCATTTAAAAAACCAAACGCAAGAGCTTTTATTAAAGTAGGCATAAAAACCACACCTAGAATTGAAATCAGACCTAAGATTGTAAAAAGAGAAAAAAACACTATCGTTACCAGCTCGTTAGCGTTTTTTTCGCTACCTTTTACACCTATAAAAATGGGTATAAACACTTTATTAAATGAGCCCTCAGCAAATATTCGCCTAAGCATATTCGGAATAGTAAATGCGAGTAAAAAAGCCTGAGCCACGGGACCTGAACCAAGAAAAAGAGCCAGAAAAATATCGCGCAAAAATCCTAATATTCGGCTAAAGAGTGTCCAAAGACTAACAATTGAGAAGTTATCAATAAGAGAGGTTTTCTTTGTCATTAATTTTTTAGCGCCTTCTTAAAATGTTTATCAAGATAAAACAAGAGCTCCTTCCTTACTTGCTCTAGTTTTTGTGAGGATGTAATTTTTTCGCCAAATAAATCATTTACATAAAATGTGTCTACAGCTTGCTCTCCATATGTAGCAATTACCGCAGACCTTATTGTAATTTGATTTCGAAATAGTGTGTTTGTTATGTCATGTAGAAGGCCTAATCTATCTCGAGTATCAACTTCAATCATAGTTTGTTTATGCGACCCTTTATTATCAAAAGAAATCTTTGTGGGAACCTCAAAGTACTTCTCACGGTCTTTTATTTTGTCTTGTTTCTCTAACATTGATTTTGTGATAATCTCCCCTGAGAGAGTTTTCTTAACTGTTTCTAACAACTTCTTAGTTTTTCTTTCATCATATTTTTTTCTAAGATTGTCTTGTATCCAAAAAATGAAATTTGCTATTCCGTCTTTTGTTGTAAATGTTTTTGCATCAATAACATTAGCAGACGCAATTGCTAGTGCTCCTGCTAATCTTGAAAAAATGCCAGGATGGTCTTCCATGACAAAAATTATCTTTGTTATATCACGCTCGTTGTCATATGAAGGTTCAACCTGCAATGGATCTTGATCAAGCTTTATTATCATTTCGGCTATAAGCTTTTGGGTTGGCGTATCTAAAACCAGCCAATAGGCATCAAAATGGCGCAAAGTTTCCTTTTTGATATCTTCATTGTTAAACCCTTGGAGATATCCCTTAAGCTTTGTCTTTGCTGAATCTATTCGCTCTGACCTTGTTTCAACCTTGATATCTTTTGTAACTAATTGAAGTGTTTGAAAGTAAAGGCTCTCAAGTAGAGACCTTTTCCAATTATTCCATGCATCAGAAGATACCCCTTTTATATCACATACGGTAAGTATAAATAGTAGATCTAGTGTTTCTCTATCTGTGACATACTCTTGAAAATCTATGATTGTTTTTTGGTCTGATAAATCTCGTTTTTGAGCAAAATCGGACATCATTAAATGATTTCTCACTAACCAACAAATTTTCTTACGCTCACTATCTTTCAGAGAGAATCTTTTGCATAACTTTGATGCAATTTTCTCACCCTCGATAGAATGGTCATTTTCTAGCCCCTTTCCAATATCATGAAAGAGTATCGAAAGATACAGGACTTTTCTATTAAGAGATTTCCTCGAGAATATTTCCGCTACGGCAGTGCCATAGTTTTTAGGTAATTTTTCAATCTCGGATAAAACTTTCAAGCATTGAATCGTATGTTCGTCGACCGTGAACCAGTGGTACGTATTAAACTGCATTAAGGCTACAATTCTGCCAAAGTCAGGTATAAATGCACCTAGAAATCCAACTTCGTTCATTCTTCTCAGAACTCTTTCAGGATTGCCGTAATTAATCAATAAACTTAAAAACAGGTCATTTGCCTCAAAACTATTTTTGAGCTCAGAGTCTACCAATTCCAAATTTTGCGAAACTAGTCGCAATGCTTGTGGATGAATTAGTATTTTAGAGTCGAGGGCACAAATGAACAGCTTTAAAATATTTATGGGTTTTTCTGTTAAGAAATTTTTATCTCTGATATTGAGTCTTCCTTTTTCTATAATTAACCCTGCTTGCAATGGCTTTAATGATCTTCCGGAAAGCCCTAGCAGTTCTGAGAGGTTCCTCTTAAACCCTTTTTTCTTTGCTAAATAGTTCTCTTCTATCGCGGTTAAGAATATTCTAGTAAGATCTCCAACATTTTTTGCCTGTAGAAAATATTTTTGCATAAATATCTCTACGCCCCTTCTCGAGTTATCATCTTCGATATTTAGGCTTTTTGCTAAATCAGCTTGAATGTTAAAATATAATTTCTCATTAGCATAACCTGATATTTGGTGAATTTTACACCTTATAAACCAAAGAAAATTTTCCGCTTCTGTAAATATTTCTAGCTCGCTCTTCTTAAAGATCTTTTTCTCTATAAGGGATTGGATGTTATCGGTTTTATAAATATACTTTGATATCCAGTATAAGGTATGGAGGTCTCGTAGCCCTCCCTTACCTTCTTTAATATTTGGCTCCAGCATATACCGCGCATTAGCATGTTTGAGGTGTCTTTCTGCTCTCTCCGAAAGCTTTCCTTCCACAAAATTCGACACTTTTTTTGAAAAAACTTTTTTCTTTAGCGTAGTCTCTAATTCTTCAAATAAGTCTTTACTTCCACATAAGTATCTCTTCTCCAGCATTGAGGTTCGTATTGTTAAGTCATCCAAACCCAGTTGAACACAATCAGATATAGTTCTAGATGAGTGACCTACTTTAAATTTTAAATCCCAAAGTAGATACAATACAGATTCTACTACACTCTTAGCCCAACCTGTCTGACGTTTATTGGACAGGAATAATAAATCTATGTCGGAATAAGGAGCCATTTCACCCCTTCCGAAACCTCCTATAGCAACTAACGACAAGCTTTGACTTTCAGAAGGGTTAGTAAACGGATGGAATTTTTTATGAACTAGATTAAAAACAGCAGTAACCAATATATCTGTTTTTTTACAAAAAAGGCTTTTCGCTTCGTTGCCTAAAAAAGGGCATTTGTTTAGAAAATCAAAAGCGACTTGGGTCATGAGCTCATTAGAGGCTCTAAGAATGGATGTTATCTTTGCTCTTGTCTTTACATTTGGATTATTGGGAATAACTAAATCTAAAAGTTCCTTATTTAACTTTTCCCCGTAACTATCCAATTCGATTATGGTCTTCTTTATTGTCTGCATAAACTAAAGTAATATTATATTTAGTTAGACCACACGAGAGAATTATTAAAAAATTTAAAAAGTCTGGAAAGCTTTAGGCTGAGAAGTTATATAAAATTACAATTTTGAATGAATAGAATGAACGAATTCGTATATCCAGAAATTAAGTCGGGCTTATATCTTGTTTCACTTCCAGTGGGCTGTCTAAGTGATATCAGTTTTAGAGCACTATATATGTTAAGTAATTCTGATTACATAGCTGGCGAAGATACTCGAAGCGTAAGATCACTATTTAAATTATTGAAAATTAGCAAATCAATAAAGTCTATAATTTCATATCATGATCATAGCTCAGCTCATACAAGAGGGAAAATAATAGAATTAATTAAACAAGGCAAAAGTGTGGCTTTAGTCAGTGACGCGGGCACACCATTGATTTCAGATCCTGGCTATAAACTGGTAAAGACTACAATTGAAGAGGGTTTTGAGGTTTTTAGCGTTCCTGGACCCTCCTCTGCTATTGCGGCATTAACAGTATCAGGCTTACCAACGGATACGTTTAGTTTTTTGGGGTTTTTATCGAATACCAAAAGCAAGAAGAAAAAGCTATTAGAAACGTATTTAAATCTAGGCTCTTCTTTGATTATTTTTGAGAGTGGCAAGCGACTGCAAAAAACGTTGGAACTGCTAGCAGAAACTTGCAGACCATCCACTGAAATATGTATCTGCAGGGAGCTAACGAAATTAAATGAAGAGGTAACCAGGTTTAAAGCACAAGAAGGTATAAAGGTAACAAAAAAAATGAGATCCTTAAAAGGAGAGTTTGTAATTGTAGTAGGAAAAAATGAGGCTCGAGATTTTGACTTGAAAAACCTAGACGAACAGCTTAGAAAAATAAAAAAATCGATGAGCATGAAAGATTCAGTGGATTTTCTAGCTGAGAAGCTAAATATCCAAAAAAAAATTATATATAAAAAAGCCCTAACGATATTTAAAGATAACAATTAACCTAGATTGGTATGTATTTATGAAACTCAAGATAGCATTTCAGATGGATCCAATATCTGATGTCGACATTAATGGAGATACTTCATTTAGATTGGCAGAGGAAGGCCAGAAAAGGGGTCATCAAATATACTATTTTAATCCTGAAAGCTTAGTCTATGAGAGCGGGAACATTATTGCGTATGGCCAGAAAGTAGATATAGACCGGGAAGGAAAACCTGTTATCTCTCTGCAAAAAGATCAGAAAATAGATTTGTCGGAGGAAGTAGATATAATCTTCTTAAGACAGGATCCTCCTTTCGATATGCTTTACATAACTACGACTTTCTTGTTAGAAAGGCTCAAAGGTAAAACTTTAGTTCTCAATGATCCATATTGGGTGAGAAACTCTCCAGAAAAACTTTTAGTTCTCGACTTCATAGACTTAATGCCACCAACCGTTATTACAAGAAGCCTAAGGTCAATTATTGATTTTCGAAATAGACACAAAGATGTAATTCTTAAGCCTCTATATGGAAATGGAGGAACAGGTGTATTTAGATTGGTCGAAGGCGACAAAAACTTAAATGTTTTCTTTGAAACATTTACAAATAACTCAAGAGAGCCAATCATTGTTCAACAATTTCTGCCAGATGTTTCTAATGGAGATAAGAGAATTATTTTAGTTGATGGAGAGCCGATTGGTGCTATCAACCGCATTCCCCCTCAGGACGATATTAGATCAAATATGCATGTTGGTGGTACACCTGCAAAGTCAAACTTGACTGCAAGAGATACTGAAATATGTAAAAGGCTCTCACCGGTGTTGAAAAAGAAAAATTTATTTTTCGTGGGAATAGATGTAATTGGTCGGCATTTGACGGAAATTAATGTGACTTCGCCTACAGGGTTACAAGAACTAGAGCGCTTTGAAAACAAGAATTATGCGCAAACAATTTGGGAAGGTATTGAGAAAAAATGGAAGAGCGAGCAATAGATAACAAGACCACGTTTATAGCAATTATTATGATGGCCTCAGTGGTTATTCTTTCCAATGTATTGGTCCAGTTTTATCTAGGTGCTTTTTTAACTTATGGAGCGTTTACCTATCCTATAGCTTTTCTGATTAATGACGTTGTGAATAAATTAGAGGGTCCCAGAAGAGCAAGGCAAGTAATTTTTTGGGGTTTTGTCGTCGGCGTTATATGTTCTTTAATTGGTAGTCAAATTGAAGGTGAGTTTGGTCCTTTGGTTACCTTAAGGATTGCTGTGGGCTCAGGTCTTGCATTCTTGATAGCACATTTTAGTGACACTTATGTCTTTCATTTTTTTAGAAAATTAAGATGGTGGATTCCCCCTTTGGTATCATCAACAATAGGCTCAGCTCTCGATACCTTGATATTTTTCTCTATAGCGTTTTCAGCAACATTCGTCTTTATTGAACCACAAAATGATGTAGTGTGGGCGAACGAGGCATCAGCGCTGTTGAACTTTTTTCCCATAGACACACCTTTTTGGGTAAGTATGGCTGTAGCTGATTTCATGGTGAAATTAGTTCTGGCATCCTTATTCTTGATCCCATTTAGGAGAATAGTTTTATCAGCTCGCCAAATAAATGTGTGATATTAGCTTTGCTTCAATAGCCTTGATTTTTCCCTTTGCCAATCTCTCTTTTTCTCGGTTTGTCTCTTATCGACGACCTTTTTTCCTTTGGCAATACCAATTAAAAGTTTAACTTTTTCTTTTTCGTTTAAGTAAAGTTTTAGAGGAATAAGAGTCATTCTTTCCCTAGTTAAATTTACCCATAGTTTCTTCAGTTGCTTTTTATTTATAAGTAGTTTACGCCTTCTTCTTTCTTCATGACCAAATGTTTTTGAATTGCTGTGAAGAGGTATATAACAGTTAATCAGCCACAACTCCCCTTCCTCGATACTTGCATAACTTTCAGCAATGAGACCACCGCTATCTCTCAGAGACTTCACTTCTGAACCCACCAAAACCAGACCACACTCAAGTGTCTCACCAATGTCATAGTTGTATCTAGCTTTACGATTTTCGGCGAGTGATTTGGATGATATTTTTTTTTTACTCATCGGAAGCGGAGATTAAACCTGCGGTATGCATAGCTGATTTTATCTGGCTCTCTGTCTCTGTAGATATTGTACAAAGAGGTGCTCTCACTTCATTTTCACATTTGTTAAGTAGGCTTAGAGCGTATTTAGTCGGCGCTGGGCTTGGCTCTGCGAAGGCGGCACGGTGAAGGGGTAGTAGTTTATCCTGATATTCAAGTGCGCCTTTATAATTACCAACCAGCATCGACTCTTGAAAGAGTGCTGAAAGTTTTGGAGCAATATTTGCAACTACCGAAATGCAACCGACACCACCATGCGCATTAAACCCTAGCGCGGTGGCATCCTCGCCAGATAATTGGAGAAAATTCGTTCCACACGTTTCTCTGGTATCGGAAACCCTAGAGACATCACCAGTAGCATCTTTGACCCCAATAATTCGTGGTAATTTAGATAATTGACCCATAGTATCAGGGTTCATATCAATGATTGATCGACCTGGAATATTATAAATTATAATAGGCAAATTTGAGTTATCATGCAGTGTTGTGTAATGATTAAGAAGACCTTTTTGATTTGGTTTGTTGTAGTATGGAGTAACTACTAACGCAGCATCAGCACCCACTTTCTCAGAAAATTCCATAAGTTCTATAGACTCGGCAGTACTATTGGAACCTGCACCAGCTATTATTGGTATCCTATTTCCTGAGAAGTTTATTATCGCTTCCACAACTTCCTTATGTTCTTGATGACTCAGTGTCGGAGATTCACCAGTTGTTCCAACGGCCACTATTGCAGAACTACCCTCGCTGATATGCCACTCAACTAAATTCTCAAGTGCAGAAAAGTCAACTTCTCCATTTTTAAACGGAGTAATCAGTGCAGGGATCGAACCTTTAAACATTATTTTTAACCTTTTCAATAGTTGCAATTGTAACATAATATATTGGAAACAAAAATTCGCAAGATTCATAATCTCGTTCCCAAAACTCTGAGTTTACAATTCTGCATTTTTTTCAGATAACCAAATCAAGATAGGTAAAATCCTTATTATGAAAAAATTGTTTTTGCTAATTTTCACTTCAATTCTTGTTCTTTGTAAAGCAAGCATGGCTGAGGATTTGGAATATTACATAAATAAAGATCATGTAGAAGTTTTAGTAGAGGCACTTAAGTATTCTGATGCAAGTATGTTTGATGAGGCAAAAAATGAAATCAAAGACACCAATAATGAAAATTTGCTGTTGTTTATCAAATGGCTAAAATTACGGGAGGGTAAAGGCAGTTTTTCGGAATATTCCGAGTTTTTGAAAAATCATGAACATTGGCCACAACGGCGTTTATTGAAAAAATTTGGAGAGCTCTCTATTGACGAAAGTGTTAAAAAAAGAGACATACAAACATTTTTCCAAGTCGGTGCAGATTGCAAAAAACTTAAAGAGGTTTCATTCCGTTTATATGAAGACGACTGCCTTCCCCAGACAGCCCAAGGTTCGATAGCTTTCTTGCAGACACTAAACGCAAATACTAATACTGAATTGTATAATGAGGTTTTGGAAAAGCTAGTTGTAAGACAAATAGTGACAGATAAACAATGGAATTATCTGAATACCTATCACAAAAGTAAATTAGCTGAGATGGCTACACAACGATTCAAACACTTTAAGAAAAAATCTGATCTAAATGAGTTGGATAGAGTTTCAATTTTTTTAGATGAAAACGAATTGAAAATTTTAAAAAATGTAAAAAAGTATAAAAAAATAAAGAAACTGTCTAAGAATCTCACGTATGAAGCCCAAGACTTCAATGATGTAGGGGTGGCATATGATTACATCTCTCTTTTGAGGAGATCTGGCCAATTTGATTTGGCTCAAAATCTTATTAGGAAAAACTCATCAAGGCATTTTGACATTATTGAAGATGAAAGATGGCTTCAAATTAAGCAAATCTACTCTCTCAGAGCGCTTAGAGGAGGATATGCTAACAGAGCTTATGAAATAGCAAACACCAAATATAATTTTTCCGACAATCCAAACTATCTAAGCGATTTTCTTTATCTTGAATGGTTGGCAGGTTTTATTGCTTTAGAATTCTTCAATGACCCTAAAATAGCTAAAAAACATTTCTTAAATTTCTTTACATTACTTAAAGAGTGGGAAGAAAAATTTAACTCTCTAAATGAAATTGGTTATCATAAAGATATAATTTCACTTGACATCGCTAGCGCTAGAATTGGTTATTGGCTTGGAAAAACCTTTACACAATTGGGCGACAAAAAGAGTGCTCAGGAATTTTTTACCTTATCGGCGAACTATGATTACTCCTTTTATGGTCAGCTTTCTCTCGAGAGGTTGAAGATAAAGCCTAGCACACGTTATGTGACAAGAAAAGATAGTAAAGGTTTTAAGATAGATAATCAAAAGGATCTAGTTGAGGTAGCCGCCAGTCTATATTTCGCGGAAAGGGGGGTTTTATCTGATTATATATTTGGACATCTGGCTAAGGACCTATCAGAGCAAGAAAGATATAAACTTTGTCATATACTCCACGACGCTGGATTTATAAAGGGCTCGCTGACAGTGGCGAAAAAGTCAACAGAAAAAGGAACCCCCCTACATAATGAATTGTTCCCAACAAATAAAGATTTTGCATTTGACCAGAATGTCGATAAGTCACTGGTTTTATCAGTTATAAGGCAAGAAAGCGAGTTTTTTAGAGCTGCAAAGTCTAGAACGGGAGCGCTTGGTTTAATGCAATTAATGCCTAACACGGCAAAAGAAGTGGCTAGAAAACTAAAAATTAAATATCAAAAGTCAAAGCTCATAACTGATGAGAATTATAATATTCGTTTGGGGTCATATTATTTGAAGTATTTATTAAAAAGATACGAAGGTAGTAAAGTTCTTACCTTAGCTGCCTATAATGCTGGTCCTGCAAATTTGAAAAAATGGTTATCTAATATGGGAGATCCAAGAAAAAAGGGTATTGACCCCCTAGTATGGATTGAATTGGTACCATACCCAGAAACAAGAAACTATATAAAGCGTGTATTGGAGGCCGTGTGGATATACGATAGTAAGATCTCCGGATCAATTGAAAAGCCAAACTTGGCAAAAAAATATTTTGGTCATCGTTTTTAAATTCGAATAAAAAACAAGTTAGGAAACGTTTTTATGAAAAATATTCAGTTTTTTAGATTTTTTGCCGTGTTGTCGAGCAAGTATGAGAAAATACCCGCAAATATAACTATCGAAGAGCCTAGTATGATAGGCCATGTTATACTTTCATTAAATATTAGAACTCCAATAATGCCAGCAAAAACCAAGTGGAAATAAGCGAATGGTTGAATAACGGCTGCTTCAGCGAACTCAAATGCTTTGATAAGTACGAAATGACCAACGATACCCAAAATACATAATATTGACATTAAGAGAATATCTGATTTTTCAATAGGTATAATATAAAATGGAGCTAGAAGTGTTGAGAAGAAAGCTCCGATCAATCCTGTCCAAATTAAACTTGTATAACTACTGTCACTAAAACTTGCCATCCTTGTTAAAACTCCATAAAGGGCAAATAAGACCGCTCCAATGAATGGAATAATTGAATTTATTTGAAATACATCACCACCGGGTTCGACAATTATCAATATCCCTAAGAATCCTACCAGTACTATCGCAAATTTCAGCTTTGTAAGATCCTCCTTTAATATAAAGTATGAGAAGATTACGACTAATAAAGGATAACTTGAAAAAATTGCTGATGTAGCAACTAAGCCTACTATAGTAAAGGAGTAGACGGTGACAAATATTTCGGCTACTAAAATACTACTTCTTAAAATCTGCAAGAGTGGTCTTTTGCTAAATATAAGGGAGCGCGATTTCTTAAATAAAAAAAAGTATAAAGAAATTCCTGCAGCTAATGCCCAAAATCTTAGTATAATCGTCAACGTAACAGAGTATTTTTCAGCGAGATATCTTGAGAGGCCATCTTGTGTAGCAAAGACTAGAGTAGCAATAAGCATGAGAGCTATGCCTAATCTAACGCTCTGACTGGTCAATTATGATGCCACTGCAGACATGGACAAAACCCCAGACTTATCGGTAATCCAAAACTCTCCAGTATCTGAAGTGTTAATAGAAAATTCATCGGACACAAATATTGGGTTTAGTGCTCTATATTTAAAATACTGTAACCCACCCTCAAAACTCTGATCTGCAGCATCAATTAAGTTTTGCGCTAGTAATGGGCCATGAACGACTAGTGAAGGGTAGTATTCGACAGTTTTGCAATAATCCACATCATAGTGAATTCTATGACTATTCATGGTTAATGCAGAATATTTAAAAAGTTGATTTTCTGTATACTTCCTATTTAAACAAGCTTCAGAGTGTTTGTTATGTGGCTTGTGCACTCTTTGATCAAATCCTAAACGGACGGGAAGATATACAAGGCTTTGCCGTTCGATTAGAAGTGTCGTGTAGTTATTTTTCAATTCATTTTTTATTTCAATTACACAGAAGTCACCTGAATTTCCTTTTTTGTAATTTATACTTTCAAGTGTAATAACCCTTGTTATTTCCATTCCAATCAAAAGTGGCTCAAAAAAGTTAATTTCACTTCCTCCCCACATTCTTCTGGGGAAGCCAGTATCTGGAATTATGTTGTTTCCTGGCTTAATGTGGCCATCCAACCCAAGAAGCATATCTTCAGCAGTCTCCCAACAGAAAAACCAATGCCAGTACTTAGGGAGTGGTTCGCCTAACTTTAATTGAAGTTCATTTACTTGGAAAAAATCCTTAGCAACGCGTGATCTCGCTATATCAACTTTATCTTTAATTACTTTTTGTTTCTCTAAATTTTTTCTAATTTCTTCTTGTGTGAGCATTTTATTTGGCCAAAATGAGATTGCCTATCGGCATTCCAGAAACATTATATTGAGGATTGTGCAAGAAATTTTTCTAATAATTTATCTAGCAACTCATTAGATTTTTCATCAGTAAGGTCCCCAGCATCATTAAAGGCTCTGCTTGAATGACCAATTAAAACTTCAGGAGTCTGTATTATTTTACAGTCAAAGGGAGTTAGGCACATTCTGAGCATGTATTGACTTCTTTCCCCACCAGACCGGCCATCGGTAGCAGAAACAATAGCTATGGTTTTTGACGTAAACGGATTAGGCTTTAATCTAGACATCCAATCAAACGAATTTTTTAACGCACCAGAAATACCTTTATTGTATTCTGGTGTTGATATTATTATTCCTGAGGCCCGGCTAAGAGTCTCTCCAATTTCTATAACAGTCTCTGGAATTCCGGCTTCCTTTTCCAAATCGTCGTTATAGAGGGGAAGATTAATATTACCGAATGAAAAATGAAAATCACCATCTTTCAATTTAATTTTTTTTTCTATATATTTTAGTAGTTTCGTGTTTGAGGACGCTTTTCTGAGTGAGCCAGAAAGTCCAACTATTGTCGTAGATTTTATCATGTTATTTTCCGGCTACTTTGAATATGAGTCTTGCTGTAGTGTCACAAGGATTGGGTTGTATTTTTTATAGTGATTTATTTATAACTGAAGGTTATAAGGTTGATAATCAAATTTTTCAAATAAAAAGGAAGAGTTTTTTTGGATATTACAAAACTTCGACTCCTAGGCTTCAAAAGCTTTGTAGATTCTACTGAGGTAGAAATATTGCCAGGGCTCACTGGAATAGTAGGGCCTAACGGTTGTGGAAAATCGAATATTATAGATGCATTCCAATGGTTGATGGGTGAAAGTAGACCATCTTCAATGAGAGCTTCTGGAATGGAAGACGTGATCTTTGCCGGCGTAGAAGGAAGAAGCCCAAGGAACTTCGCTGAAGTCACCTTAGAAATTGATAACTCTGAGCAAAAAGCTGCTAGCGAATTCAACCGACACAAAGAAATTGAGATAACGAGAAAGATTACAAGAGAAATAGGTTCGTCCTACCGACTCAATGGGAAAGAAGTGAGAGCACGCGATGTACAGACCCTATTTGCAGATTTTTCATCAGGTTCTAATTCTTCTAGCCTCATTAAACAGGGGCAAATTGCAGAGCTTTTAAACATGAAGCCTAAAGACCGAAAAAAGATTTTAGAAGAGGCGGCTGGAATTTCAGGGCTTTACCATCGTCGTCATGAAGCCCAGTTAAAACTTAATGGAGCGGAGAGAAATCTTGACAGACTTCAAGATTTAATTTCTCAACTCGAGGTGCAGTTAAAGACCATTGAAAAGCAGGCGCGAGAGGCCGAAAGGTATGCAAAATTATCTAAAGAAATTAGAACACTAAAGGGCATATTGTTACTAAAACAGTATCTAAGTTTGAGATCCGATATTAGCTCCGTAGATACATCTTACACTGAAAATTTGAAAAGACTGTCACGTCTAGAGACTGAAGACCGTGAACTTCAAAAAAAAATCGATATTGAAAATGAAAATATCTCAAAACAAAAATTAGATGTCGAGGAAAAATCAGAGGCCCACCAAAATACTTTATTAGAACGACAAGTTGTGTTGAATGAAATTAACTTATCAGAGCGAAAAGCAAACGAATTACAGAGTCAACTGACTCAAAGCTCAGCTGATTTGCAAAGAGAAGATCAGTTGATGGCAGATGCAGAGAGTAATATGGTAGATCAAAACAACCTATTACGGGAAGTAGACGAAAAACTACATGACATTGATGAAAAAATTGAGAATGAAAAGGAAGCAATAGAACAAAACAACCAACGCATGCAAGCCGTAAACGAGAGCTATAATTCATTAAGAGATAAGTTGAATGAGTTGAGAGCTGAAAAAATTCTGAATGAAAAAAGAAAAGAAGAACGTTCATCTACTCTTTTAGACTTAAATAGAAATACCGAAAAGCTAAATGAGGCATTAGAAAAATTAAAGAGTGCTGAACAACATGAAATAGAGAAACTTGAAGACCTTATGAAGGAACAAGATAATCTTAAATCTATATACCAAACTGACGCTAATAATTTTTCTCAAAAAGAAAAAGATTTTCAAAAAAATCAGGAGGAGATTGCTCTTGTTAATAACGAAATCAATAAGCTCAATGCAACAAAGGCTGTAAATATTTCTGAGCTCGAGGCATCAAAAGGTCTTCTAAGTAAAAATAATTATCAAAAAACTGTTTTTGATAAACTAGAAATTGAAAATGGATTTGAACGCTGTCTAGATGCACTATTCTTTTCAGAGTTAGAATACCCAGAAATAACAAAAAGAAAAATATCTGGTTGGCAAAATGTTCTTGATAAGATCGATAATAAAATAAAAAAGAACTTTTCTAATTTAGAAAATTTATCTGTGCGTATTAAGGGTCCTGATGTTTTAAATTATCTCTTCGAGCATGTTGGGATAGTCTCTTCAACCGAAGAGGGAGATAAACTCAGTAAAATGCTTCTTCCTGGCCAACAGCTTATTACAAAGGAGGGAGATTTATGGCGATGGGATGGGTTTGTAAGGTATTCGACAGGGGAAATCTCAAAAAATGAATTAAAAGTGAGGAATCAAAAAAAAGTGGTCGAGATACAAGACACACTTAAAAAAATAGAGTCCCAAATAGATGGTTTACAAAATAAAAAGATAATATTGGAAGAAAAAACGTCTTTATTCGGAAACTTAGAGACAGAAAGATTGAAAATATCTAAAGGGGGGTCTGATCTTCAGGCCTTGGAAGGTGAAATTGCACGACATAAGAACCAGCGCGCTATCGCTAGCGACAATATCATTTCACTAGAGAAGAAAATCGAGGAAGAGACTGCTGAACTCAAAAAATATCAGGAGCATGATAGTGACAAAGGGGATCCCGTTGGACCAGGCTCAGATAATCATGAGAACCAATTACTCATTAGTAATTTAGAGGAATTGGATAAACAAAGAGAAGAGTTAAGAACTGAAAAGGCAAATTTTGATAAACTTGCTGACGATAAAAACTCTTTAGAACAAAGAAAAGAAGAAATCGAGATCAATCGATCAAAATGGAAGGCTCAGTCAGAGATCGCTATTGAAAGAAAATCAAGTATTCAAGGAAGAATAGAGAGTCTAAAGTTGGAGATTGAAAAAACCTCATCACGTCCAGGAGATCTAGAAAATAGTAAAGAGGTTATTGATAGAAAAATGGAAGCTACTAGTAAAGAGCTCGTGAATGCTCGGGATACGTTAGCTTCATCGGAAGGTAATCTAAGAAAGTTACAATCCAGAAATAAGGAACTCGTGGAAGAGCTTGGATTAGAGAGAGAAAATCAGGTGAGATTAACCACAAAAAAAGAGGGTTTGGCTAATAATATTGCAGAGTTAGATAGCAGAATAAATAACGAATATAATGTAAATTTTGATAAATTTCACGATGAGTTTTCAAATAATCAAATCAAGGATTTTTCTCAAGCAGAAATAGAGACGAGATTAGAAAGACAGATCAGATTTAGAGATAATCTTGGGTCTGTTAACTTACGAGCTGAGCAAGACGCAAAAGAGATTAGAGATGAGCTCGAAACAATCCTAACTGAGAGAAACGATGTAGTCCAAGCAATTGAGAAGTTAAACACGGCGGTAAGAAGTATCAATAAGGATGGCAGACAGAAATTGACTGAGGCCTTTACCGAAGTAAATAGAACATTTCAAACGCTCTTCACTAGACTCTTTCAAGGTGGAAAGGCAGAGCTCGCATTGGTAGATAGCACAGATCCACTAGAGGCGGGTTTAGAAATAATGTGCCAACCACCAGGAAAAAAAGTTACGACAATTTCACTTCTGTCGGGCGGTGAACAAACATTAACAGCTCTAGCGTTGATTTTTGCAGTATTTCTATCAAACCCAAGTCCCATATGCTTAATGGATGAAGTTGATGCGCCTTTGGATGATGCAAACATTGAAAAATACTGTGATATCCTCGACTTTATGATTAACGAAACTAACACAAGATTTATTGTAATTACTCATAACATAATAACTATTACTAGAATGGACAGATTGTTTGGTGTTACCATGATGGAACCAGGGGTAAGCCAATTAGTTGGGGTCGATCTTACTCGCGCAGAAGAGTTAATTAACTGAGGTTTTTATGAAAGATGATTTCAAAAATATAGTTTCTACAGATTGGCTAGAACAACATTTAGAGGCTCCTGATATAAGAATAATAGATTCTAGCTGGTATTTTCCACAAGAGAAACGAAACGCAGAACAAGAATTTTTAGAATGTCACATTCCGGGGGCATCGTTCTTTGATATTGACAAAATAAAAGATAATGATAGCGACTTACCTCACATGCTGCCACCCTCGGCGATGTTCAATTCTACTGTCCGGAAATTCGGTATAGGCGATGGACATAAAGTCATCATATACGATGGATTAGGAATGAGGTCTGCTGCTCGACTGTGGTGGATGTTTAAAGTGTTTGGATACTCTGATGTAGTTGTACTTGATGGAGGATTTCCAAAGTGGGTAAAAGAAAATAGATCGACTACTGCTGAAATAACCGAAAAAGAAATTAGACACCTGACTATCTACGAAGATAAGAGTTTAGTAGCTGATAGGGATGATGTTCTAAGAGCAACTAAATTAAATCATTGCTCAATAATTGATGCGCGTTCAGAGGGGCGTTTTATGGGAACAGCGCCTGAACCAAGAAGTGGTTTGCGATCTGGATCCATAAAAAATTCAATTAATGTTCCTTTTGAAACTCTACTGAATGAAGATTTTACTTTTAAAAGTAAGCGAGAGATCATAGATATTTTTTCTAAGAAAGGCGTTGTTTTTAATAATTATATTATCACAACTTGCGGGTCAGGAGTAACTGCAGCAGTTTTATATTTAGCGTTAGACGAAATTGGCTGTTCAAAAATTTCATTATATGATGGTTCTTGGGCGGAATGGGGAAAAATTGATTAGTAGTTTCAAATGCAACATCAAGAGCCAAGCGTCATATTAAACTACACTGTCTCATATTTGTCTTTAGAAATGGAGGATGTTAAGCTTTTTAAAAATGTTTCGAGTATTCCTGCTGTTAGCTTTCTAAAAGCAATATCACCAGATACATCGTATTTTTTATATCTTTATAAGGAGGTTGGTCGAAAATATGAGTGGACCGATTGGTTGCGATCCGAAAAAAGCAAGTTGGAAAGCTTTCTGACTGACGATAACGTTATTTTATATTCTCTCATTCTCCGAGGTGTACCTAAGGGCTTTTTTGTTCTCGATTACAGGCTTTTATCTGTTTGTGACTTAGCCTATTTTGGGTTGTTTGATGACGTGACTGGCAAAGGCCTAGGTAAATTTATGATGAACAGAGTTTTTGAGGAAGTAATGGAGAGGGATGATGTAAAAACATTAACTGTCAACACAAATACACTGGACCACAAGAGCGCCCTTCCTCTTTACCAAAAGGCCGGATTTAATATATATAAAACAGAGATTCATAAGAGAAGTACGTCGTCTCAATTGGAAATTAAGGAGTATCTATAAATGTTCGAGCATTTAAATAGTCAACCATCAGATAAAATAATGGAGTTAATGGCTCAATACGCTGAGGATACAAGAACAAATAAGTTAGATTTGGGTGTGGGCGTTTACAAGAATGCCGAAGGAACAACACCAATAATGAAAGCAGTAAAAAAAAGTGAAGAGATACTGCACAGATTGCAGGATAGTAAAAGTTATGTTGGCCTCATAGGCTCAATTGAATTCTCCAAAAATATAGGAGGATTAGTCTTAAATAATTCTGTAGATGACAAAAGGCTCTCATTTGCTCAAGCGCCTGGAGGAACCGGGGCCTTACACCAACTTCTTCTTTTAGCAAGAGCTACAAAGAGCGTCGGTAATGTTTGGATTTCAAATCCAAGCTGGCCCAATCACCAAGCGATTCTGAAACATTTGGGCATGAATATGAGCTCCTATTATTATTTTGATGAGACCACATGTGAAGTGAATTTCGACAAAATGTATAATGACCTTAATGATATGCGTGAAAACGATATACTATTGTTGCATGGATGTTGCCACAACCCTACTGGAGCAAATTTAAGCTTGGAACAATGGGTAGAGATAACACAATTGATTCAGAACAAAAATGTTTTACCCTTCATAGATCTTGCATATCAAGGCTTTGGAGACGGCTTAGCTAAAGATGTTGAGGGTCTAAATTATCTTTTAAAAAATGTATCAGAGGCAATGATAGCTGTCTCGTGCTCAAAAAATTTTGGTGTTTACAGAGACAGAGTAGGTGTAGCTATTGTAGTTTCAGAGCCAGCGAAACGACATGTAGTTCAAGATAACCTTAAATCATTAAACCGGCTAACATTTTCTTTCCCTCCAGACCACGGTGCTGCAGTAGTTAATCAAATATTGCAGGATGAAATGCTTAAGGTTTTGTGGAAAGATGAACTAGAAGAAATGCGTGTAAATATGTTGGATTTGAGAGAGAGGCTTGCATCGGAATTGCAACGAGAAACTAAATCAGAGCGTTTTAGTTTTGTGAATAAGCATAGGGGTATGTTTTCTAAGTTAGGCTTAACTTCCGACCAAGTTGAGGTTTTAAGAAAAGATTATGGAATATATATGGTCTCCGATAGTAGAATAAATGTAGCGGGTTTGCGTAAAGACGTGATAAATTACTTAGCAAGTGCGATTGCAAATATTATTTAAAGCTGACAAAGATTTGTTTAAAAACAATTATAATTAGGATTAAAGGAATGAAAACTGTAGAAGGATATCAGCCCACGGAAGAGTTTTCCAAAAAAGCGCTAATAGATAGGACCAAATATCATGAAATGTATAAAAGGTCAGTTGAAAGTCCTGAGGCGTTTTGGGAGGAACAGGGCCGTAATCGACTGCTGTGGCAAAAAGAATTTACTAAAGTCAAAAATGTTTCATATTCCCATCCTGATATTTCTATAAAGTGGTTTGAAGATGGTGTGCTCAATGTGTCTGAAAACTGTGTAGATAGACACCTAGAAAACAAAAGTGAAAAAGTGGCAATCTTATGGGAGGGTGATGAGCCAGGGGTTTCTAAAAAAATTACGTACCGAGAACTCTATGAAAATGTGTGTAAGTTTGGAAACGTTTTAAAGGATCGAGGCATAAAGAAAGGGGATAGAGTAATTCTATATATGCCAATGGTTCCAGAGGCGGCTTACGCTATGTTAGCATGTGCCAGAGTGGGCGCCATACACTCTGTCGTCTTCGCAGGTTTTTCTCCAGAAGCGCTTGCGAGTCGAATTATTGATTGTGGAGCAAAAGCGGTGATTACAGCCAATGAAGCGCCAAGAGGTGGAAAACAAACACCTTTAAAGAAGAATGTTGATGAGGCTTTGGATATATCCGGAGATATAACCTCTCTTGTTTTGAAGAGAACTTCAACAGAAGTTAGCATGAAGGAGGGGCGTGATTTCTGGTTAAATGATTTAATGGATAAAGTAAGTGCTGTTTGTCCTCCTGAACCTATGAATGCAGAAGACCCGCTCTTTATCCTTTATACCTCTGGCTCAACAGGAAAACCTAAGGGTGTTTTACATTCAACGGCGGGATATATTCTCTATGCTTCGATGACACACAAATTTGTTTTTGATTATAATGATAGAGATATCTATTGGTGTACTGCTGATGTAGGTTGGGTAACTGGCCATAGCTATATCGTTTATGGGCCTTTAGCAAATGGAGCAACGACTCTTATGTTTGAGGGCGTTCCTACCTATCCTGACGCATCACGATTTTGGCAAATATGTGAAAAATATAAAGTAAATCAATTTTATACGGCTCCAACAGCTATAAGAGCCTTAATGGGGCTAGGTGACGAATTTGTTAACAAAAATGATCTGTCTAGCATTCGAATTCTAGGCACCGTAGGAGAGCCTATTAATCCTGAAGCATGGGAGTGGTATAATCGGGTAGTAGGTAAAAACAATTGCCCAATAGTCGATACATGGTGGCAAACCGAAACAGGTGGAATTCTTATTACACCTCTACCAGGAGCTACAACAACCAAGCCTGGTTCTGCAACTTTACCCTTTTTTGGTATTGAGCCCGCAATTCTTGACGCAAATTCTGGAGAAGAGATACCTAATAAGGAGTGTGAAGGCATATTGGTTATTAAGGATAGTTGGCCAGGACAAATGCGTACTGTCTTTGGAGATCATGATAGGTTTGTTTCGACGTATTTTAATGATTATAAAGGTTATTACTTCTCAGGTGATGGGTGTAGAAGGGATAAAGATGGGTATTACTGGATCACTGGAAGAGTCGATGACGTATTAAATGTTTCAGGTCATAGAATGGGAACGGCAGAAATTGAAAGTGCTTTAGTCGCCCATCCAAAAGTTAATGAGAGTGCAGTAGTCGGTTTCCCCCACCCAATTAAAGGCCAAGGGATATACGCATATGTATCTCTAATGTCCGGAGAGAAAAACTCTGATGAACTTTTGAAGGAGCTTCAGAATTGGGTTAGAAAAGAGATTGGTCCTATTGCAAAGCCTGATATTATTCAATTTTCTCCAGGTCTTCCAAAGACTAGATCAGGTAAGATCATGAGAAGGATTTTGCGAAAAATCGCTGAGGATGATTTTAGCAATTTAGGTGATACATCTACTTTAGCAGAACCTGCTGTCGTTGATGATCTTATTGCTAATCGTAAGAAGCTTTAAAGTGAATTAAATTAATGAGGATATCTGTGGTCAAAAATTTTTTTATTATAACTTTTTGTTTATTAACAGTTGCTTGTCAAACAACTCAAACTAGTTTTGAGCAACCCAATATTACCGGGAACTACACTGGACCAACAATTGGGAATAAGGTCAAGCTAACAGATGATGGTCAGTGTATAGCACGTAATTTGAGTTTCTTAGTGGGGCAACCTGAATCGGCGCTCGGTGCAATGGAGTACCCATCCAATACTAGGATTATTTTCTTAGATAGAAATGAAAGTATTGAGAATACTAACCCTAAACGATTGAGTATTATTGTTGGCAGTCAGAAGAAGATAGTTAGCGTCTATTGCGGTTAAACCCGTTAGATACTACGGCTACAATACTCTTCTATGAAGCTCTCGTTAAGAAAGGGTCTTAGTAGTTTTACGGGGTGTGTAGATAGACTTAACCGTAGAGATTGATAATCTAAAATCAATTCTTCACCTAAAGTCATATTAGGAAGATTGACGCTTTTCTCTGGTAAGTATTCCTTCTCAGAATAATCTTCAAAAAGGGCTAAAGAATTTGTTTTTTTTATAGCTTGAGCATCCCAAAGTAATAGTCTTCTGTTTTTATTAAAAGAGTGAAAGCAATTTGCTTTAATCAGGAGCTTTATAATACTTGGGCTCAGTCTAATACGATGCCATAAATCTTGGGGATCATTATAACCATTGCCTCTCTCTTTAATAATTATATCGACGTCATTTTTTGAAAGTCCTTTGATCTGCCTGAACCCCAGTCGTAAACTAAAACAAGGTTCGCCGTGATTTTCTAGAGAATGGTTCCATTCGCTTTTGTTTATGCATATTTCTTTAACTTTTACCCCGTGATTTTTTGCATCACGTATTATTTGAGAAGCAGAGTAGAATCCCATCGGTTGAGAGTTTAGTAAAGCACAGGCAAAAACATCAGGATAATGATATTTTATCCAAGCCGACGCATATACAAGAATAGCGAAGCTTGCAGCATGACTTTCAGGAAATCCGTATTCACCAAACCCCGATATCTGAGAAAAGCACTTTGTAGCAAAATCCTTGTCATATCCATTTTTTTGCATACCATCAATAAATCTTTTTTTAAACTTACTTACAGTACCGTTTCTCTTAAACGTTGCTAATGATTTTCTTAGTCTATCAGTATCTTTCAGTGAAAATCCCGCACCTTTCATTGCAATTTGTATTGCTTGTTCTTGAAATAGTGGCACGCCAAGAGTCTTACCAAGGATTTCTTTTAGTTTTTCGGAAGGAAAAGTAACTTTTTCTTGTCCATTTCTTCTTTTTATATAGGGATGAACCATATCCCCTTGAATTGGCCCAGGTCTGACGATGGCAACTTGTATTACCAGATCATAAAAGCATTGTGGTTTTAATCTTGGAAGGAAGTTCATTTGGGCTCTGCTTTCAACCTGAAAAACCCCTACAGTGTCTGCTTTGGAAAGCATATTAAAGACGCGTGTATCTCGATGTGGAATATTGTTTAGGCTAACTTTCCGGTTATGATGGTTTTTTATTAAATCAAAAGATTTCTTTATACATGTCAGCATCCCAAGAGCTAAGATATCTATCTTTAGTATACCTAAAAAGTCTATGTCGTCTTTATCCCATGCTATTATACTTCTTCCTTCCATAGCAGTATTTTCAATAGATGTAATCTCATCCAAATAATCCTCAGTAATTATAAAGCCACCTACATGCTGACCTAAGTGTCTAGGAAAGCCTATCAATTGGTCGCTGAGGGCCAAAGTCTCCAATATTCTAGTATGGTCATTCTTACCTTCTAAGTTGGTATTATTGTAATGAGGTACCTTATGTCTATCCCATCCAACAATATTTTCAGCCATCGAGGATATTATTTCTTTGCTTAACCCCATTACTTTGCCGACATCTCTTATCGCTCCTTTCGCTCTGTAGTGGATGACTGTAGCGCATAAGGCAGCTCTTCCATCGCCATATTTCCTGTATATTTCGTCTATTATCTCCTGTCTGCGTTCATGCTCAAAATCAATATCAATGTCAGGGGGTTCGTTTCTTGCCTCTGATATAAAGCGCTCGAATACCATAGACCCAATCTCTGGGCTAACGGACGTTACTCCCAAAGAAAAACAAACTATGGAATTAGCAGCAGAGCCACGGCCTTGACACAAAATACCTCTACTTCTTGCAAATTTCACTATGTCATACACTGTGAGAAAATAGGGAGCGTATTTGAGTTTTTTTATTAACAGAAGTTCCTTTTTTACTCCCTTCAATATTTTCACAGGAATATTTTTTGTATAATATTCATTTAATCCATTAAAGGTTAGCTCATGTAATATTGTATCGGGGTTCTCTCCTTTGAGCACTTCTTTAGGGTATGTATAGCTGAGTTCGTCTAAAGAAAACGAACATCTATCGCTTATAAAGTTAGTGTTGTCTATCGCTTCAGGATAATCTTTGAATATACTTATAAAATCATGGGGTGATCGCATTCTTTGCTCTCCATTAATGCTTGATTCAACCCCCAGGTCATCTATGGTGCATTTCATTTTTATTGCATATAAAGTATCTCTGACTTTTCGTCTGGAGCCGTGATGCATTAGAGGAGTAGAAGACCCTATAATTCCACACTTAGCGTTTTTTGCAAACCTATTGATTTTGTAAAAACGTATTTCATCCAAACCGTCATATCTGGGCGCCATAACTATGTATATAGATTTACTATTATTTCTCTTGAGTGTTTGGATAAATCTCAACCACTCAAGTCTCTTTGAAAGGCTATGATTTTTTTCTGAAATATGGGCTAAGAATATAATGCCATCTTGGTTTTTGAGAATACTTTCATAGTCAATATGGCAATAACCCTTCTTCGAATTCTCCTTTCCAGTAGTTAAAACTTTACATATGTTTTTCCATCCTTGTCGTGTCTGAGCTAAGCATGTTATTTCAGTTCTATGAGTTGTGACGATAGTAACCCCTGGTATTAGCTTTAGAGGAGAGCGTTTACTTTTAGTATCATATTCGATTTCCTTTATAGCCCTAAGCCCTCTCACTATTCCAGAAATGGAGTTTTTGTCGGCAATTGCTATAGATTTTAATCCAAATTCTATTGCTCTTTCCACATACTCTTCAGGATGGCTGGCTCCTTCTAGGAAGCTGAAATTAGATGTTATGCAAAGCTCTGAATACGACAACTAAAAGCTCTATCTTATTAAGCTATTCAACCTGCCTTATTAGAAGACAGTTGAAAGATCATATAGTGATTGAATTTAATAAAATTGTCAGAATTTCTTATGTTTCCGTAAATTCTATCGTGTAAACGTCTGCGCTTTTTCTGACTTACTATAGTCTTATAGGCCAGATTAAATAGTTTCATCTTCCAAGGATGGCTTGCTACTAAGCCTTGCTGTACTTTGTCTATTCCAACGCCAACTACATTATAAAATTTTTGCTCTATGTCTAAAGATGGAGCAACAGATTTTGTTATCTCTTTTTTTGATATAATATTTAAATCTATATCTTTAATTAGTTTTAGCATTTCTGATAAAGGATGTCCTCCTCCTGGTCTTCTGTTGTGACTGGTATGCTTGACCTCAGAGCGGAAGCAATCCGCAACTAATATTTGCCCGCCTTTGCTTAGTAATCCTTTAGCTTTTTTTAATGCAATTTTTGCGGGAATATATTGAAAGCTTTCTGAAAATAGACACAAGTCAAATGTCTGATTTTTTTTGGGTTCATAATCTTCAAACTTTATATTATGAACTTTGGCTTTGTTGTTCGTGTTTTCTAAACATCGTTTGCTTAGTATATCGCTAGGTACAATAACAGTGACGTTATGGCCCAAGCATATTAACTTCTTTGCTATTTCTCCAGCACCTCCACCAATATCAAGGATCTTCAGCTTTTTCTTTTTTGGAAAATATTTGAACAGTAGTTTTGTATACTGTTCTTGAGCCTTACCCAAATTCTCAAGACAAGGATCTAGGTTGTCCCAAACGCCATAGTGCATGTTCTCTTTCCCAGTAACAAATTTTGCTACCGCTAAAGAAACCTCAAGCCCAAGAGCTTTAGTATCTAATGCGTTATTTTTTTGAAATTGCATCCTTATTCACAGCCTAAACTACTAACAAAAATTACCATGTACAAACCATCTATTTTCTGAAACCTTATTCTTTTCTTCAAACATCCACAACCTTGCACCACACGTTGTTGTCACTTCCCAATAGTCGCGTAATCCAAAATTTGTTCCTTTATCCTTGTTCCACCATTCAGACGCTATCCTTTCAGGCCCACGTACATAGAAGGTTTTATACTTTTTTCCTCTCCAACTAAATTGATTCAGATGCTCATCTCTATACAAAGTAGCATTAATGAGATCTGGTGAATATAAAAGTATTGGTCTTATAAATTTACTTTTCTTCCATTGATTACTTGTTTTTCTTTTTGTTTTAAATTCTCCTAAAGAAAAGGTTTTCTCTGGTATGTGACTATGGTGTTGTGCGAAGGATTTTACCTTATTTTTCCCTAATCTAGCTTCAATTCTGGCCATCAATAAACTTATTTTTTCTTCCTTATCTAGATATTTACAAGTGTAATCTCCACCAGGGACACTTATAGCTATTTGTCTTTCTCTTGCTTCTTCAATATGTACTCCCTCGAGTATTATTGCTTCTATATTTTTGAGATTTTTAATAGTCTTGAGTTTTTCTAGCATTACCAGCTCTATTTTGGCTTTGTCTTGTGTGGGGCTGCTGAAGTTTATTTCTATAAGTATTTTGTCGTCTGGTGGAAATTTAATATTACATCTTCTAACTAGCTTCTTATTTTTTTCGAGCTTATCACATAGTTTCTTAATAAGAATTTTAATGAATTCACTTATACCCTTAAGGGTTATTTCTTCTAAGAACAGTTCTGTTGAAAAGGAATATTTTTCTTCTAAGACAATTTTATTGAATAATTCTGTTTCTTTGCCCAAAACTTGCCGTACTCTTTTGGTTATATGATTGCCAAATCTTCTATTAATAGAAGTCGAATCTATGTTCATTAGATCTCCAACTTTGTAGATACCAAATAAATTTAATAGATTTACATCGGTACTTTCTATATTCAATGCTTCCACTGGTAAGGAAATAAGAGCTTTTTCTGTTTTATCATTATCAATTATTCTAGACCTATGCACAGGGTCATTAACAGAATAGCCTGTATTAAAGATAGACAATTTCTTTTGTGAATTCTCGGTATCTCTATCGCTGGGAATTTTAATTCTTGTAGCTCTACTTTGATCATTGATTATTTTTCTAAGATCTGCCCTTGGTTGTTTTCGATTCGAACTATTTCGGAATCTTGCTATTGCCCAAGCAGCTCCCTGAGTTCCAGCAATCCCTATAATGCTGAGTATATTAATTTTAGAAAAATGAGTTGTTAGTTGATGTATAAAGTCTTCCTCTTTCCCCGTGAATTTCTCGCATCCTGTTATATCAAGCATCAAGCTATCATAGCCATCTAATCTTATAAGAGGTGTGAATTGATATGTGAAACTAAAAAGTTTAATTAGTTTTTTTTTAAGATCCGAATGCTGAACTGTTTTACTAATCACATGAGGATTTAATGTCAGAGTTTCCTTAGTAGACATTCCGGTGGATATATTTAGCTTTTTAGCTAGTCCATTCGCACATATTATTTCCTCCCTTCCAGAAAAAGAAATAACTAGAGGTAATGAATCTAACAGGGGTTCCTTAGTTAATATTATTTCTAATGGTAATCGTGGAAACCAAATGGAGGCGAATCTATTTTTTAATTTTATTTTGTTCATTATTTGTTCTTTTTAATTGTAAACGAATAAAAAGTCCAACTCAATTTTGTACTTTGGCGTACAGCAGATATGAAAATTATTTTACCTATCTTTTGTAAACATACCCTGATAGGATCTCCGTTAATAATTTCGTGATAGAAAATAATGATCAAAAAAAAGAATATTTTTTAACGCATTGATAGAATTTGATTTGTATGATGCTAAAAATAGTATGGTAAAAAGAACACTATGATATCCAGAAAAAATAAGTTTGATTACGATGATCTAATATCATGCGCTAAGGGCAAACTGTTTGGAATAGGCAACCCTCAACTTCCAATGCCCCCTATGCTAATGATTGATAGGGTAACAGAGATATCAGATGATGGTGGTGAGCATAATAAAGGACATGTGGTAGCAGAGTTCGACATAAATCCAAAATTATGGTTTTTTGAATGTCATTTTGAAGGAGACCCTGTAATGCCAGGGTGTCTGGGTTTAGACGCATTGTGGCAACTAACCGGATTTAATCTAGGATGGAGAGAAATGAAAGGTCGCGGAAGAGCTCTAGGCGTTGGTGAAGTAAAGTTTACAGGAATGGTAACTCCAGATATAAAACTTGTCAGATATGAAGTAAATTTTACAAGAGTTATTGATAGAAAGTTAAAGCTTGGAATGGCTAATGGGACTATGTATGCAGATAATGAAAAAATATATTCAGCTGAAAATATGAAAGTAGGGTTGTTTCAGAGCTGATTTATTTCTATAGGAGAAAAGTACGATTATGCGTCGAGCGGTTATTACAGGTTTAGGAATTGTTTCATGTATCGGGATTGATAAGAAAGCAGTAAAAGAGAGTCTTAGAAAAGGAACTTCTGGTATAAGCAAAAGTTTAGACTACGAGGAACATGGATTCAGAAGTAGAGTTCATGGAAAACCAGATATTAATATAGAGGATTTTATAGATAAAAGGCAGCTAAGATTTATGGGAGATGGTGCAGCCTTTAACTTTATAGCGATGCAACAAGCTATAGACGATAGTGGGCTAGAGGAAAAAGAAGTTTCTAATGAAAGAACAGGGCTTATAGTGGGATCAGGAGGACCTTCAACAAAAAACTTGTTTGCAGCGCATAAAACTGTAATAGAAAAAGGTAGCCCTAAAAGGATGGGGCCATTTATGGTTACACGGGGCATGTCATCTACAAATTCAGCATGTATAGCTACGCCTTTCAAAATAAAGGGTGTTAACTACTCTATAACTTCTGCTTGTTCAACCTCTGCCCATTGTATAGGCAATGCAGTTGAGCAAATACAGCTAAACAAGCAAGATGTAGTGTTTGCAGGAGGAGGAGAAGAATTAGATTGGACACTCTCCTGTCTTTTCGATGCAATGGGTGCAATGTCCAGCAAATATAACGATACACCAGAAAACGCTTCAAGAGCGTTCGACAGAGATAGAGATGGTTTCGTTATTGCAGGTGGCGGTGGAGTAGTTGTCGTAGAGGAGTTAAACCACGCAATTGCTAGAGGAGCAAAAATATATGCTGAGGTCACAGGTTATGGCGCAACCTCCGATGGTTATGACATGGTAGCACCATCAGGCGAAGGAGCTGAGAGATCAATGAGATTAGCCTTGGCCTCTTTGAACGGTAGGAAGGTTGATTATATTAATGCACATGGTACTTCAACTCCAGCAGGAGATGTCACTGAGATACAAGCGGTTAGAAACGTATTCAGTGAAGAAAAACAACCTTTAGTTGCTTCCACGAAATCACTTACTGGCCATAGCCTAGGTGCCGCAGGTGTCCAAGAAGCTATTTATTCACTGATTATGATGGAAAATAACTTTATATCTGCAAGTGCCAATGTTTTTAATTTGGATGAAGAAATCAATCCCAATGAAGTAGCTACTGGATTGGTCGAAGGTATTGAATTGGATACTGTTTTATCGAATAGCTTCGGGTTTGGAGGTACCAATGCATCAATAGCCTTAAGCAAATTTACCGGATAACTTCCTTGTCTGGCCTCATGAAAAATAAAAAAGGTTTGGTTATGGGTGTAGCCAACCAGAAATCTATAGCATGGGGAATAGCTGAAGTATTAAGTGCAGAAGGAGCTTGTTTAGCTTTAACTTATCAGGGTGAAAACTTTAAAAAAAGAGTAGAGCCATTGGCCGAGGGTTTAGGCTCAAAGCTCATATTTGATGTTGATGTCACAGATGAAAGTTCGGTAGACAGATGTTTTAATCACTTATCAAAGGAGTGGGGATCGCTAGATTTTGTAGTCCATGCACTTGCTTTTTCTGACAAATCTGAACTGTCTGGTAGGTTTATCAATACTTCGAGGCAGAACTTTTTAAACTCTCTGGATATATCTTGTTTCAGTCTAATTGATGTCTCAAAGCGATGCTCGCCTCTTATGAAACAAGGTGGAGCGATTTTAACGCTGAGTTATTTAGGTTCGCAAAGAGTTACTCCAAATTATAATGTGATGGGAGTAGCAAAAGCAGCTTTGGAATCATCGGTTAGATATCTTGCAAGTGACTTGGGTGAAGATGGGATTAGAGTGAATGCTATTAGTGCCGGGCCAATGAAAACACTTGCGGGAGCCGCTATAGGTGGAGCGAGAAGAGTTTTCCGTCTTTCCGAGAAAAATTCTCCCTTAAAGTCAAACCCGACATTAAAATCAGTAGGGGGCACAGCTGCGTTTTTACTGAGTGATTATGGAATGCACGTTTCTGGGGAAGTAATCTTTGTAGATGGTGGTTACCATGTTATGGGTATGCCGAAACTAGATAATATTGAGAAGGCATGAGTTGGTAGATTTCTCTCTTATTTCTGATACCTACGATAAAATCCATCAGCATTTAGTTGAGACGCCGTTATTAGAATCGCCTTTCCTAAGTGAACGACTAAATAAGCGTGTTTTTATCAAAGCTGAGTGCCTACAAAAAACAGGTTCTTTTAAATATAGAGGAAGTT
This sequence comes from uncultured Alphaproteobacteria bacterium, assembly GCA_902537215.1. Classification (GTDB taxonomy): domain Bacteria; phylum Pseudomonadota; class Alphaproteobacteria; order Rhodobacterales; family Rhodobacteraceae; genus CACIJG01. The sequence continues at coordinate 48,712 of CACBAM010000009.1, read as the reverse complement.
GGTCTTCTTTTGTAAATAATGACTTCGAAGACCTAAAAAAGGGTGTATTGGCGTACTCCTCTGGAAATCATGCTCAGGGCATAGCAGCCGTTGCAAATCAACTTAAAATTCAAGCTACAATTATTATGCCAAAGGATGCTCCTAGACTTAAGATAAAAAATACACAGTCATATGGAGCTAATGTAGTCTTTTATGATCGAATAAAAGAAAGTAGAGAAGAGATTGGTGAAAAGCTGCAGAAAGAAAAAAATTTAAAGCTTATACGGCCTTATGATGATCCCTTTGTAATTGCTGGACAAGGCTCTCTGGGAATTGAGCTAATCAATCAAGCAAAAAGGATTAAATTGGATGCAGCAGATGTACTAGTTTGTTGTGGAGGAGGTGGATTAGCTTCAGGTATAAGTTTAGCTTTTCAGGGATTAAACGAGAATTTTAAAGTTAGAACTTGTGAACCTGAAAATTTTGACGATATGGCTAGATCATTAAAGCAAAAAAGTAGAGTAACGAATAGAACGATGGATGGATCTATTTGCGATGCTATTTTGACTCCCACCCCAGGGGAGTTAACTTTTGAAATTCTTGAAAAGTATGCGGCTCCTGGTCTAGTTGCTAGCGATGCACAAGCTCTTGAGGCAATGAGTTTATTATTTTTGCACCATAATTTAGTTGTTGAGCCTGGAGGTGCTATCTCACTAGCAGCAGCATTAAATCAGTATGAACAAATTGATTCAGATGTGCTCATCATTGTCTGTACTGGTGGAAACGTGGATCCAGTCATTTTTTCAAGAGCTTTAGATTTAATTGATTTCAAATATTAAGCATACTTTTTTAGTAGTTGCTTCGTAAGGCGTTTTTTATATCTACGTTGTCTTTGTCGGCTCTTGGTTATATTGGCTCGCCAATGTTCACGTTTATCTTTTACGATCTCTTCGAAATCTCGGGCTACTTCTATATTATCGGCGTCTATTTCATATGTTCTTTTGGTCATGTATTAATAAATAGCCGTAATGAAAGATAATCAAAAAAACATTTACAAATGTTCACTTTTTGTTCTATTTTTACCTATGAGTATGTACGAATCATATAAATCTATTTCAAAAAAAATCACTTTGAGAGATGTGAAAAAATTATTCAAAGAAAATGAAAAGACTTGGAATGACTTTATTCGTTTAGACGGCCAAACTATAATTTTTAACGGCTGTACAGTTCAAATTTCCTGTAATTTAGATAGCTCTGTAGTATTTAAAACCAGAGAGGAAAGACACAGTGAGTGCCTTCAATATATAATGAGTTGTCTTGAATTCGGTCTAGACACAAAGATTTGGAATGAGGAGATTTTAACGGAAGTTAATACGCTTTACGAGACTAGTTAAATCAACTTTTAATAGCAGCCTAAAAAATGCGATTAGAGGCTCTTTTCTTGAAAAATTTATGCTAAGGAAGAAATATTTCCTCAAATCTTAATAAAAATAAAAGATATTTTTTAAAAAATTTTTTGTTAATTTCTATATAAAGAAGCAGGTGGTAAGTTAAGTCTAAAAAATAAAGTACGTGCACACTAAAGAGTAGAGTTTTACAAATGATTGATAGAGAATTAAACAGATATACAAGTGGCCACTTAGACCGTATCGCAAATGTTTTGTATGAAAAGGGTGTAGATCCAAATTGGGTTACGTTATTGGGATTAGCCTTAGCTTTTCTATGCTTCGTAGCCTTATCATTCGGGCTATTTTATTTGGGATTAATATTAATCCTAATTAATCGATTTTTAGATGGTTTAGACGGTAGCTTGGCACGGCTTGGCACACCGAGAAAGTTTGGTGCTTTTTTTGATATTACGTCCGACTTTGCATTCTATGCTTTAATCCCTTTGGGTTTCGCAGTTTTTTCCCCGTATGAAAATGCATTGCCGACAGCTTTTTTACTAGCGGCTTTTTATGTGAATGGATCAAGCTTTCTTGCCGAAGCTATCATAATAGAAAAATATAATATTAAAATTGACCAAGCGGATAAGGGATTTTTTTACTCTTTTGGACTGATTGAGGGTTTTGAAACTATCTGTTTCTTTTTATTTATTTGTTTTTTTCCAAATGTATACGCTCACGCCGCTTATATTTTTTTCACCCTGACACTACTAACGCACGTGGTACGAGTATTTAAATCATTTAAGCGTTTTCTGTAATTTAATTAGTTCTGTCTATAATCCTTTCGTTTTGCGGATCATATGGACTATCTCGAACTATCTCTGCGTCCCAAAACGCATCATCGATTTTTATCCTAAGTTTTGTACCCACTTCAGAAAATGAGGACTTAACATAACCTATACCAATACTTTTTTGAAAATGTACTGAATACCCTCCCGAGGTTAATCTACCAAGTATAGAGTCTTCTGTTTGATTGTATAATGCTTCTCGTCCCCAAGGATCAATACCCTTTGGACCATCTATAAGTAGAGTTACACATGACACTTCTGTTTTCCTTTTTAGTAGGGCGTCTTTCCCTAAAAAGTTTTTATTAATATCCACAAATCTACTAAGATTAGACTCGAAAGGCCCAGCGTCTCTTCCAAGATCTGATCCAAATGCTTTGTAGGATTTTTCCTGCCTCAGCCAATTTTGTGCTCTGGCCCCAACTAATTTTAAATTAAACTCCTCCCCTGAACTTAGTAATATATCTAGTAAGTAATTTTGCATCTCAATTGGATGATGGAGCTCCCAGCCGAGTTCACCTGTATAAGCAACTCTAAGAGCTCTAACTGGACACATACCAATTTCAATATCTCTGTATGAAAGCCATGGAAACTCTTTATTTGACAGAGTTTTATCAGGATCTTCACTTACAACTAATTTTTTTAAAAAATTTCTGGATTTTGGTCCAGCGATTGAAAATACACCCCATTGGCTGGTACAGTTATAAATGCTTACATCATCGAATTTGCTGTCACTCAAGGACTTGTGTAAATAATCAGAATCATATTCAGTCCAAGCTCCGGCTGAAATCAGATAGTAGCTCTCCTCGGAGAGACAAACTATTGTATATTCAGTCCGAATAGTCCCTAAAATAGATAAAGCATAGGTAAGATTAATTCTTCCCTCACTAGGTAACTTATTACAAGTAAACCAATCTAGAAACTTTTTTGCATTTTTTCCATTAACAAGGTGTTTTGTGAAAGAGGTTGAGTCAATTAGGCCTAAACCTGATCGAATTGCTTCTGCTTCATTTTTAGAATATTCCCACCATCCACCCCTCTTGAAGCTTCTAGATTTCTTATCATCGAAGTCATTTTTAGCAAAATAGTTGGGTCGTTCCCACCCATTAACCTGACCGAATTTCGCTCCTAATTCCTTAAACCTACTGTAAGATGGTGCCGTTCTTAAAGGTCGGCATGCTTCTCTCTCTTCATCAGGGTGATGCAAGATAAAAACGTGTTCATAAGCTTCTTCATTCTTTCTCATTGCGTATTGAGTGGTCATCCAATTCCCGTATCGCCTTGGGTCAAGAGATCCCATATCTATCTCTGCTTCTCCATCAATAATCAATTGTGCTAAATAGTAACCTGCTCCTCCAGCAGCAGTTATACCAAATGAAAATCCTTCAGCGATCCAAGCATTTCTTAACCCTAGAACTGGTCCTAGTAATGGATTTCCATCTGGCGTGTAACAAATGGGGCCATTGTAGTCATCTTTTATTCCGAGGTTTTCGCTCGATGGAATTCTATGGATAAAAGACATGTATTCTTTTTCTATTCTATCTAGATCAAGAGGAAACAAATCAGATCGAAAATTTTTTGGTACCGTGAATTCGAATTTTGCTGGTGCATTTTTTTCATATGGACCTAATATCCAACCTGATCGTTCCTCTCTTACATACCACTTTGCGTCAGCATCTCGAATAACAGGATGCTCTCCGTTTTGTTCTCTATACTTTTGAAGCTTCGGATCTTTTTCTGTAACGATATATTGATGCTCCACAGGAATAGCAGGAATTTTTATTCCCAACTTCTTTGCTGTAGCTTGAGAATGGTTTCCTGTAGCCGTAATTAAATGTTCGCTCGCAAAGGATATTTTTTCCCCGTTTGGAACAAGGTTTCCTCCTTTTTCTTCCATATAATCACAGGATATTTTCCAAATATCTTTTTCATAATTAAAACTTTTCGCTTCAATTTTTCTTACAATTTGCACTCCTAGACTTCTTGCTGCTTTTGCCATAACTTGAGTTACGTCTGCTGGATTGATATAACCATCTGTTGGATGAAATATTGCTCCAATAAGATCAGAGGTTTTAATAAGAGGCCATCTCTCATTAATTTCTTGAGGTGTAAGCCACTCATATGGAATTCCAACTGTTTCTGCTGTTGATGCATACAGTTTATATTCATCCATTCTTTCATTTGTTTGAGCCATTCGTAGGTTACCAACCTGTGAGAACCCAACAGACATCCCAGTTTGTTTCTCTAATGATGGATATAACTTAAGAGAATAGTCATGTATGTGTGACGTTGCGTAGGACATATTGAATAGTGGAAGAAGACCGGCTGCATGCCATGTTGAACCTGAGGTGAGCTCGTCCCTTTCTAAAAGTAAGACGTCTTTCAAACCCTTAAGCGCAAGATGGTATGCTATACTCACTCCTACAACACCACCACCAACGACAACAGCCTGATAATTAGTCTTCATGTTCCCCCCAAAATTCTTTCCTTTTATCAAAAAAAGGTATAAGAAAGCGTATTTAGTATTCTCATAATATTTTAGACTAGGTATTATATATGTCTAACAAAAAGAAAGTTTTTATAAAAACATATGGCTGTCAAATGAATCAATATGACAGCGAAAAGGTGGTTTTAGATCTTGAAAAAAATCACTATGAACAAACAGAGGACATTCAAGAAGCTGATATGGTGTTGCTTAATACTTGCAACATTAGGGAGAAAGCTGCTGAGAAAGTCTATTCGGAGCTGGGTAGAATAAAAAAACTCAAGGACCAGAACACTGATTTAAAAATCGGTGTTGCAGGATGCGTGGCACAAGCAGAAACTTTGGAAATATTTGATAGGCAGCCAGCGGTAGACTTTATTGTCGGTCCTCAATCATATCATAAATTTCCTGAGATCATCTCTAAGTTGAAAGATGGAAAGAGGAATATAATTGAAACGAACTTCGAAGCCTCAGACAAATTTAACAGTATAGCTTCCTTGACAGGGGTACCTAAACCATCAGCTTTTATAACAATTCAAGAAGGCTGCGACAAATTCTGTACGTTTTGTGTCGTTCCCTACACAAGGGGAAAAGAGGTATCTAGAAGTCACAACGATATTTTAAGCGAGATAAAAGAAAGTGCAAAAAAAGGTGTGAAAGAAGTAATTCTTCTAGGACAAAATGTTAATTCATATATTTTTGAGGGCATAAGTTTTTCATCATTGATTTATTCGATAGCAGAAATAGATGAGATCAAGAGAATTCGATTCATGACTTCTCACCCGAGGGATATGACCGACGAATTGATAAATGCCTTTGGCGCAATCCCTAAATTAATGCCTTTTTTACATCTTCCAGTTCAATCAGGAAGTAATAGAATTCTGAAGTCAATGAATAGAGGTCATGTGGTTGAGGAATATAAAGGAATAGTTAACAAACTAAGATTGGTAAGAAAAGATATTTGTTTTTCGAGTGATTTCATAGTGGGATATCCAGGAGAAACTGATAAAGATTTTCAGGAAACCATTGATTTATGTAAACAAGTTCAGTTCGCACAGGCTTACAGCTTCAACTATTCGTCGCGACCTGGAACACCAGCCTCGAGAAAAGAAGAGCTGGATGAGAACTTGAAAAAGACAAGATTGCATGTTTTACAAGACTTATTAAATAAGCAGCAAACAAGCTTTCTCAACGAACAGAAAAACAGAATACATAAAGTGTTGTTTGAGAAAGTTGGTAGGGGAATTGATGAGTATATTGGTAGAACTGAGCAGTTTTCACCAGTTACTGTGGTGAGTAAAGAGAACATAGTAGGAGAGATACAAATGGTTAAAATTAATTCAGTTATGTCACATTCCTTAAAGGGTGTCTTAAAATAAATTGCTACCGTAATATTGAATAATTTTCTTATGATAATAATATTAAAGGAATGAGGTCATTATATAAATAGCATGGGTTTCATAGAAAGCTCAAATACTCTCCGTTTCAGTTCTAACAAGTTACTGATAGAACTCTGTGGCCAACTAGATATAAATCTTTCTAAGATTGAAAGCTGGGCTGGGGTGCAGATAGTGCGTCGAGGAAATGCCTTGTCAATCCACGGCACTAAGGAAGATTGTGATGTTACAAGAAAGTTAATAAGTGACTTATACTCAGATCTTGAGCATGGAAAAACTTTAGATGAACGTGAGTTGGACGTTTATTTTCAACAAATCGAAGACGAAAAAGTCAAAAAAATTAAAAGCAAAGATGTAAGTGATGAAGTAGTGAATATAAAAACAAACTACCTAGAGATTAAAACTCAAAAAAAATTAGTACAGGCAAAATCAAGAAATCAAAATGCTTTTATTAACTCAATTCTAAGTAAGGAGCTGGTCTTTGGGATTGGCCCAGCTGGCACGGGAAAAACATATCTAGCTATTGCTGTTGGAGTTTCTTTGTTTTCTCAAGGTTTGGTTGAAAAAATTGTTTTAACTAGACCAGCTGTCGAGGCAGGAGAAAGATTAGGTTTTTTGCCTGGCGACATGAAAGAAAAGGTAGATCCCTACATGCAACCTCTTTACGATGCACTGAATGACTTTTTACCTGGTAAAGTTGTATCAAAAATGTATGAGAGGGGCTCGATAGAAATAGCTCCGTTAGCTTTTATGAGAGGCAGAACGCTAAAAGATTCGTTTATTGTTTTAGATGAGGGCCAAAATGCATCACCTTCACAGATGAAAATGTTTTTAACTAGACTTGGAATAGGTTCAAGAATGGTTGTCACAGGTGATATAACTCAAATTGATTTGCCCAAAGGATTCAAAAGTGGATTGGTTGATGCATCAGAAGTTTTGTCTAAAATGAAAGAAATTGATTTTATTAAATTCAATGATTTTGATATCGTAAGACATTCTTTAGTGAGAAAAATAGCTAGAGCTTACGAAAAAAGTTAATACAAAGCGTAAACTTAAAAAAATAAAAAAAATGACGGTTAGAGTATCAGTAAATTATAATGATCCAAGATGGAAACGGTTTGACTTAACCAGATATGTGAGGTTATTAGTATCTAAAGTTGTTCAGATTCATCAGATTAAATTAAACGATTTTTCTCTGTCTATTTTAGCTTGTAGCGACGCTAAGATTAAAGAGCTAAATAGGCAATACAGAAAAAAAAATAAAGCGACAAACGTTTTAGCGTGGCCAGCTATCCATTGTTTTTTTATTTTTGATAAAAACTATCAGTATTTCAATAAAAATAAATATTTGTTTTTAGGAGATATAGCAATATCTTATGAAAGATGTTTGAAAGAAGCATCAGTCCAGAACATTCAATTCAACAAACATTGCTGTAAATTGTTAGCTCATGCAATACTTCATTTATTGGGTTATGAGCATGATGTATCTGTGAGGACTAAGAGAATGCAGTTAATGGAAACCAGAGTTTTAAATTCTGTCCTGACAAACAGACCAAAGTTATATAACATCTAGATAGAGTTTAAAGTTCATGTTTAAGTTATTCGTGAGAAAATTTTTAGGCGCATTGTCTCTTAAAAAAAGGCCGATAGATTTGGATGAGAAGAAAACAATAGAGCCATCGAACAAACACATTGTACAGAAAGAAAGATCTTTTAATCTACATAATCAAAGAGTTGATGATGTCGCTATACCAAAGGCAGATATTGTGGCCGCACCTGACAAGATCACCTTGTCGGAACTCATAAAAATATTTAGAGAATCAAACTTAACCAGGGTGCCTATATTTAAAAGCACCCTGGATAATCCAATTGGTTTTGTGCATTTAAAAGATCTGGCTCTCAGAAATGGGTTTGGTAAGCAGAAAAAATTTAATATTAAAGATTTAATTAGACCTTTAATATATGTTCCTCCCTCTATGACATTGGGAACTCTATTACAAAAAATGCAAGCTGAGCGAATTCATATGTCACTGGTTATTGATGAATATGGAGGGGTCGAGGGGCTGTTAACAATTGAAGATCTGTTAGAGCAGATAGTTGGCGAGATCAATGATGAACATGAGCTTAAAGAAGATCTTTTGTGGAGCAGAGAAAAAGAAAACGTTTTCATAGTTAATGCTAGGCTAAACTTAGAAGATTTTAAATTACAGGCTGGTGTTGACTTAACAAAAAGAAGGAATGGAGAAGAATATGATACCATTGGAGGCTTGGTATTTAATATCACCAATCGAATACCTTCTCGAGGTGAAGTAGTAACGGATTCCTCAGGGAATGAATTCTCAGTATTAGAAGCAGACCCTCGAAGTATAAAAAGATTGAGGCTAAATTTAAGAAGTTGATCTGTGATATCTAGGATAACTACACTTTCAAAGTCTGTTTTTTTAGGATTTTTTTTATTAGGCTTAGCATTAGCCTTCACACAAGAACCATTTAACTTACCCTATTGCACATTTTTGGTCTTACCTTTAGCTTCATTTTTAGTGATAAGATTCTTAAAAACGCCAAAAAAGTATTTATTAAGTGGGTTTGCTTTCGGTCTCGGTTATTTCGGTTTAACGTTCATTTGGATAATTAACCCCTTCTTGGTTGACCCTCAAAAGAATATTTGGCTGGTGCCCTTTGCTTATACTCTTTTTGTCTCATTACTTTCCCTTTTTTGGGCTCTTGCATTTTATATTTCCAGCTATTTCATGAGGGATGAACAGCAAAACCGTAAAAAAGTATTTTGTTTGTCAATCGTTTTTGCAATAGCTGAGTTATTCCGATGTTATCTGTTTTCAGGGTTCCCTTGGGCAATACTATCTTACGCTTGGTTAGATACTCCAGTATCTGTATTTGTAACCTGGCTTGGGCCTTATATTTTTAATTCGATAATCATTATTACAGGCTTCAACTTATTCTACTCTTCACCAGTGACTAGTACGTTCAAAGCTATTTTTCTCTTTGTAGCGCTTTTGGGCTTACAGAATAAATCTTTAGATAGTGGCTTCGAAGAAGCTAATGAATATTTAACTGTAAGGTTGGTCCAACCAAATATCAAACAGAGAGATAAGTGGAAAAAGGAGAATGAATTAAATCATATGGAAATATTAATTGACTTGAGCAAAGCAAGTCCCAAACCTGATCTAATTGTATGGCCGGAAACTGCTGTTTACTGGCTTCCAGAAGAAAATCCAGAAAAACTTAAAGTTATAGCTGAACAGGTGAAATCTCCATTGATATTTGGAGCTTTACGTTTCAACAGAGACACTAAAAAACTATTTAATGCAATTTTCTTGATTGATAGGGAAGGAAAAATTCAAAGCATTTATGACAAAACATTTTTGGTTCCGTTTGGAGAATATCTGCCTCTAGGAGGATTCCTGAAATACTTAAATATTTTTAATAACAGCTATCGTTCAGTTGATGGCTTTAGTAGCGGCACGGGCTTGAAGTTAATAAAGAACTCAGGGTTCCCAATATTTCTCCCACTTATTTGTTATGAAGCACTATTTTCAAATGAAATTTTAGGGGTAGTTAAAGAGGCCCAGTGGATATTAAACATAACAAATGATGCTTGGTTTGGGAATGGGGGCGGTCCACAACAACACCTAAAAATTGCAAGAATGAGAGCTTTGGAAAATAATATCCCCCTCATAAGAGTTGCAAATAATGGCATTTCTGCTAAGATTTCGAATAATGGAAAAGTCGAAAAACATATCTCATTAAATAAAAGAGAGTTTTTAGATGTTGAGCTTGGTTTAAACATCAAAAGACAAAGTACATTTTACACAATTATTGGGAAAAACATCTCATCATATTTCCATTTAGTGCTTTTATTACTGCCTATTTTATATTATTCAATATTGAAAAATAGAAAAAAGGGAGGATAAAGTGGCTAGAAAAGATTACATGTTCACTTCTGAGTCAGTTTCAGAGGGGCATCCCGATAAAATATGTGACAGAATTTCTGATGCAGTTTTAGACTTCTGTTTAAAAAAGGATACCTTCGCCAGAGTAGCATGTGAAACTTTTGCAACAACTAACACCGTTGTAGTTGGAGGTGAAGTGGGTTTTCAGTTTGATTCTCATTCTCAGTCTCTTGCTTCTGAGATAAAGCCGCTTGTCGTTAATGTGGTAAAGGAGATTGGGTATGAGCAGGAAGGATTTCACTGGAATAACTTAAATGTATCAAATTTTATACACCAACAATCTAGTGATATCTCTCAAGGAGTTGATAAAGATGGAGCTGGTGACCAGGGTATAATGTTTGGGTATGCAGTCAATGAAACGGAGGAATTAATGCCTGCTCCAATTCAATACTCCCATTTAATTTTAAAATCTCTGGCGGACGCTAGGCATAATAAGATGGCCACTAGTTTGGGACCAGACTCCAAATCCCAACTTACAGTGAAGTATGAAAATGGTAGCCCGGTTAGCGTTGAGTCAATAGTTTTATCTACTCAGCACCTTGACCCATCGCTTTCTTCGCAAGATGTTAAAGAAATAGTGGAGCCATATATTTTGGAGGTAATCCCGGATAAATGGATTTCTAAGGACACCATTTGGCACATAAATCCAACTGGAAAGTTTGTAATTGGAGGGCCAGATGGTGATGCAGGCTTGACGGGCAGAAAGATAATTGTCGACACTTATGGAGGGGCAGCACCTCATGGAGGAGGAGCATTCTCCGGCAAAGATCCAACCAAAGTGGATAGATCGGCAGCTTATATTTCGAGATATCTAGCTAAAAATATAGTTGCTGCTGGACTGGCACCGAAGTGTCTTATTCAACTTTCTTATGCGATCGGGGTTCCAGAGCCATTATCAATTTATATAGATACTTATGGGACGGCAACTAAATATGAAAAAAAATTAGAGGAAATATTGCCAAAAATAGTAGATTTGTCTCCAAAGGGTATAATTGAAAAACTAGGTTTAAGAAGACCTATTTACGAAAAAACCGCAGCGTATGGACATTTTGGAAGAACACCAGAAATTGATGGTGGTTTTTCCTGGGAAAAAACAGATCTTATAGGTCTTTTGACCAAACATCTTTAATCAGAGAAAGTCTTTGTCAGACTTACATAACTATGAAAACCTTAGGTTGATAAAGACGTTTGGGCGGTTAAAGGGAAGACCTCTTTCAAAAAACCAAAAGTTAGGCTTGGCATTACATAAGCAAGAGTACAATTTTTTAGAAACAGAGAAAAAAATTTGGCTTGAAGTTGGTTTTGGGAATGGACATCACCTAGTTGAGCTAGCAAAAAGAAACTATGATAAACTTATTGTAGGAAGTGAAGTCTATGAAAAAGGCGTTGCTTCTGCATGTTTTTCACTTTTTCAAAATAAAATACAGAACGCAAAAGTTTTCCATGGAGACGTAAGAAATATGTTGAACTTAGTTAAACATAAAACTGTTGAGCGATGTTATATTTTGTTCCCAGATCCTTGGACAAAAAAGAGGCATAAATCAAGAAGACTACTCTCATCGTCTAACTTCGGATATTTTTCAAAAATTTTGAAATCAAGGGGTTATCTTTGTATAGCCACTGATGTGGAAGACTATTGCATTGAAATTGAAGATACTGTTTCAAATTTAAAACAATTTAAAAGGATACACGTTTCACCCAAAGAGAAAAACTTTAAGTTTTTTTTAGATATTAAAACAAAATATGAGCAGAAAGCAATTAACAAAGGAGTATCTCCTTCTTATCTTATTTACAAAAAGGTCTAACACTGCTAACTGTCATAGGAATTTGAGTTCTAGGCCAATGATAACAGTACACAGATCCAAAGCACTGTCTGGACATATTTTAATACCAGGTGACAAATCTATATCACACAGGGCTATCATTTTTGGTTCTCTGTGTGTTGGGAAGACAACAATAAAGGGACTGCTAGAGTCTGAGGACGTTCAAAGAACAATTGAAGCTGTTAGACAGCTAGGCGCAAAGATTGATAAAAAAAATGATAAATGGGAGGTTCTAGGTTTTGGGGTAGGGGGCTTTTCGAGTCCTGAAAATGTAATTGATTGTGGGAACTCTGGTACAACTTGCAGGTTGCTTATGGGAGCTATTTCGACAACTCCTATATCAGCAATATTTGTTGGCGATAAGAGTTTATCTCAAAGGCCGATGGATAGAATAATAGAGCCCTTAAGTGAAATAGGTGTTAAATGCTGTGCTAGGGAAGGCTCTTTTTTACCAATAAGTCTAGAAGGGGTATCAAGTGCAATGCCTAGTGAGCTTGAGGCAAAGATTGATTCTGCGCAGGTAAAATCAGCGGTATTGTTAGCGGGCCTTAATAGTCGTGGTACAACAAAATATGTCGAGAGAACTTTAACGCGTGACCATACCGAAAGAATGATATTGTTTTTTGGAGGCAAGATAAAAACTGAGAAAACTGAAAAAGGGTACGCTCATTACCTACAAGGACTACAAGAACTTAAACCACAAGAAATTACGGTGCCTTCAGATCCATCATCTGCATCTTTTTTTATAGCTGCAGCTCTAATGGTAGAGGGCTCCGATATTACAATAAAGAATATTTGTATGAATGAAACAAGAATAGGTTTTCTGAAAGTTATAAAAAAGATGGGAGCCAATATCGAGGTTAAAAACAAAAGTACCATGTGTGGCGAGCCTATAGCAGATTTAAGGGTAAAGTTCTCAAGGCTCAGGGGTGTTGAGGTGCCAAAAAATCTTGTCGCTTCAATGATTGATGAGTTTCCCATTTTAGCTGTATTGGCGTCTTTAGCTGAAGGTAAGACTGAAATGAAGGGGATAGGGGAGCTTAAAGTAAAAGAGAGCGATAGGATTTTCTCTATGTCCGAGGGCTTGAGGGAGTGTGGAGTTGATGTTTCTTTCGGAGATGACTATATGACTGTTGAGGGAATGAAGGAAGTAAGAGGAGGGCAGTTAATAAATACATTCAACGATCATAGAATAGCAATGTCATTTATTTGCCTAGGCCAAGTAACCCAACAACCTATTGAAATTAGTGAGTCCTTATCAATTAATACAAGCTTTCCTGGATTTATTGAGAAGTTTAACGAAATTGGAGCAAACTTATCGATTCAAACGAACCAATAATTATTGCAATAGATGGTCTTTCAGCTTCAGGAAAAGGTACTATTGGAAAGATAATTGCTAAATATTTCAATTTCCCTTATCTCGATACTGGTCTTTTGTATCGTGCAGTGGCATACAAATTTTTAGAATCAAAAATTAGCGTCTCAACTAATAATGCAATTCGTGTTGCAAAAAATATAAAGCTCAAAGATCTTGATAATCCAAAGCTAAGGCTTGAAAGTTGTGGTAATTTGGCTAGTAAGCTAGCAGAAAGCGATAGAATAAGAGAGGAACTAATTTTTTTTCAAAGAGATTTTCCTAAGAAAAAAGTTGGCGCAGTTTTAGATGGTAGGGATATAGGTAGTGTTATTTTCCCTGATGCTAAAATTAAGCTTTTTGTTACTGCAGATCTTGAAGTAAGAGCTCAGCGACGTCAAGTAGACTATGAAAAAATGGGACAAGAGTATTCCCTCAAAGATCTGACCGACAAACTCAAGCAAAGAGATAAAAGAGACAAAAACCGAAAAGTATCACCGTTGATTTGCATGCCTGATGCAATTGTATTTGATAATTCTGAAATCTCCTTTGAAAGGCTGAATAAAGAAATTATTGAAATTGTGGAAAAAAAGTATAAAAGTCTAAATCTTGATATAAATATTAGAAAAAAAAGTGAACGACCTAGTCTTTTTAAAGGAGATAGTTAATGGGAACAGCTAACAAATTGGCTGAATTTGAAGCTCTACTTGAGGAGAGTTTTGAGAGCGGGACACCGAAAGAAAATACTGTTGTAAATGGCACAATCATCGCTATTGAAGCGGGCCAGGCCATTATTGATATCGGTTATAAGATGGAAGGTCGCGTTGATGTTAGAGAATTCACAACTTCTGTAAGTAAAGATGGAGAATTAAAAATTGGTGATAAAGTAGAAGTATACTTAGAACGCGTGGAAAATGCTAAGGGCGAGGCTGTTGTAAGCAGGGAAAAGGCTAGACGCGAAGAAGCCTGGGATAAATTAGAAAAGGCTGCAAAAACTGAGGAGAGGGTGGACGGAATAATTTTTGGCAAAGTAAAAGGTGGCTTTACAGTGGATTTAGACGGGGCAATTGCTTTTTTACCTGGCAGTCAAGTTGATGTCCGTCCCATAAAAGATACAAATCCTTTAATGAATGTACCTCAACCGTTTCAAGTATTAAAAATGGATAGAAAACGAGGGAATATAGTAGTATCTAGGCGAGCAGTTTTAGAGGAATCTCGTGCAGAACAAAGAGCGGAACTTGTTGGAAATTTAGCAGAAGGTAATACCGTTGAAGGTATAGTCAAAAACATAACAGACTATGGAGCTTTCGTAGATCTAGGAGGGTTAGATGGTCTTCTTCATGTAACAGATATTGCATGGAAGAGAATTAATCATCCATCTGAGGTGTTGAATTTAGGAGATTCTATTAAGGTCCAGATCATTAAAGTTAATAAAGAAACCAATAGGATAAGTCTTGGAATGAAACAGTTGGAGACAGATCCATGGGCGGATGTTGAAGGGAGATTCCCAATCGGATCAAACCAGAAGGGTATTGTAACGAATATAACAGATTATGGTGCCTTTGTTGAATTAGAAGCGGGCGTAGAGGGTCTCGTGCATGTATCGGAAATGTCTTGGACAAAGAAAAATGTCCATCCAGGAAAGATATTGTCTACTAGTCAGGAAGTGGAGGTTATGGTTCTTGAACTTGATAAGGAAAAGAGAAGAGTAAGTTTAGGATTTAAACAAATCCAAGGAAATCCTTGGCAAAATTTTGCCCAAGATAACACCGTAGGAGCAATCCTTGAAGTTGAAATAAAAAATATAACTGAGTTTGGCTTATTTGTTGGGTTGGGCAATGATATAGACGGAATGATACATCTTTCAGATTTGGATTGGGAAAAAACAGGAGAAGAAGCACTCAAGGATTATAAAAAAGGAGATGTTATAAAAGCGAAAGTGACCGATATAGATGTTGAAAAAGAACGAATCTCATTATCGATAAAGGCACTGGAAAGGGATCCTTTCGACGAGGTTTCAAAAACTGTTAAGAAAGGAAGTACCCTCACTGCAGTAGTGTCAAAAGTGGATGAAGCAGGAATTGAAGTTGATTGTGATGGAGTTAAAGGTTTTATAAAGCGTTCCGATCTATCAAGAGATAGGAATGAACAGAGGCCAGAAAGGTTTTCTGAGGGGGACAAAGTTGATGCAAAAGTAGTTAATTTGGATAAGGCTTCAAGAAAATTCAATCTTTCAATTAAGGCTTTAGAGTTAGCAGAAGAGAAAGAAGCGGTTGAACAGTACGGTTCTACAGATTCTGGCGCCTCTCTTGGCGACATTCTTGGTGCAGCGCTTAAAGATCAAGACAAAAAAAGTTAACAGATGTCCATCGAGGCAGAGGTTTTCGAGCAAGCAAAAAAAAGGGCAAGAAGAAAAGGTTTTTTATTTGCGCTATTTATAATTTTTTTAATTTTAGTTGCAATCATAACTCTCAACAGCTTTTTAGATTTTGAAAGAAAAGGTCCGCATATAGCAAGAATAAAAATAGATGGCCCGATTTTTGATGATATAAATTTCAATAGACTAATTTACGAGCTGGGGCTTAACCCAAATGTAAAGGCTTTGATTGTTCATATCAATAGTCCAGGTGGCTCAGTTGTTGGAGCGGAGTCAATATTTGTTGCTTTGTCAGAGTTGAGTAGAGAAAAACCGTCGGTGTCTGTGCTGGGTGAAACAGCCACCTCAGGAGGATATTTAATCGCGGTGGCGACGGACAAAATAATCTCACGGTCAAACACTCTAACAGGGTCTATAGGAGTAATACTTCAATATCCAAATTTGTCGAAACTTCTCAAAAATATTGGAATAGATGTAAATACTATCAGATCTTCGGATCTAAAGGCATCTATCAATTTATTTGAGCAACCAACACCTAAAGCCATTGAGAAGCATAAACAAGTCATAGATGAGACTTTTTTATGGTTCAAGGGGATAGTTGCTGAAAAAAGGAAACTATCAGATGTAAATTTAGAGGAAGTATCGCAAGGCGATGTCTTTACTGGTAGAAAAGCCAAAAAATTAGGTTTAGTTGATCTAATTGGAGGTGAGAGGGAAGCGGTTAAATACTTAGAAGAAAAAATGGATACTATAGGACTTCCGCTTGTTGATTGGACTTCTAGTACATCGAGCTCATCATTATTTGATCTAATTTTTAGACAAGGTGATATATCTAACTTAGGAAAAAACTTTCTATCAAATAGTGGCTTCAGATTATATTCAATTCTTTTCTGATGAATATAATTTCTGTATACTAAAAAAGAGTGAAATAGGTAGAAAATGATCAAATCAGATTTGATAAGAAAGCTTGCAGAAGACAATCCACACTTATACTACAGAGATGTAGAAAAAATTGTAGGCACTATTTTTGACGAAATCATAATTGCGTTAGAAAACGGGAACAGGGTAGAATTGCGTGGCTTTGGTGCATTTTCTACAAAAGATAGAAAAGCTAGAAGAGCAAGAAATCCAAAGACCGGTTCTGATGTAGATGTAAATCAAAAAACCGTTCCTTTTTTTAAGTGTGGTAAGGGTCTAAGGCAGAAACTTAACGAAGCTTAATTTATGAAGCTTTGGCGTTATATTTTTGGTATTTTTTTATTAACCTTATGCACTTTGTTTGCGTTAGCCAACGATGATATGATAATGATAAGCTTACCTAACATATTAGGAATAGTCTCTGGTAAAAGCATATATCTACCAATTTATTTGCTAACTTCATTAGCAATATTTGTCGGAGTGATCACCGGAGTATTGATTGAATATTTGAGAAATATCAAGTTACGAAAGGCATTTAATGAAAATAACAAAAAGCTTTTGAAGATTGAAAAAGAGCTACAGAAGAACAAAGAAAAGTTTTTAACGGAAGAGGAAAAGATAATTAACCTTTTAGATTAATCGATGAAATATTTAATTAAAATCTGTGGTATTACTTCTGAGCAAGACCTTAAGGCCGCTCGAAAACTTGGAGCTAATTTTGTTGGGTTTGTTCTTGTAGAAAAGTCAAAGAGATTTATAGACCTAAAAAAATTAGAGTTACTTTCTTTTATGGTTAGTAAACCTTTAAAATCAGTTGCTTTGTTGGTTGATCCTTCAGATCATTTTCTAGAAAAAGTACTTTTAAGTTCCAGAGTGGATTATATACAGCTACATGGCGAAGAATCACCGGAGAGGGTTGATGAGATCGCGAAGATAACTAATATTCCTTTAATAAAAGCAATTGGAGTTGAAAAGAAGAGTGATCTTCTTAAGATTAGAAATTATGAGAGTTCTGTAGACTACATATTGCTGGACTCAAAAGCGAAAGAAAATGGACATTTAAAGGGAGGAAGAGGAATTAGCTTCAATTGGAACATAATCAGAGGGTTTAAATTTAAAAAACCTTGGTTTTTAGCTGGAGGACTTAATACAAATAATGTTATAGATGCAGTTAAGATAACCGGGGCTAAAATGTTAGATGTCTCAACTGGTGTGGAAACTAAACCAGGGGAAAAAAGTTTTGAAAAAATGAGAGAATTTATTGGAAGGGTTAATGGAGAATTTATTTAAAGACACGGGATCAAATAGTTTTCGTAATGGACCTGATGATAAGGGTCGATTTGGAGATTATGGGGGTCGGTTCGTTTCGGAGACACTTATGCCTCTGATTATTGAATTAGAAAAAAGTTATCAAGAGCTTAAAAAAGATGATGGCTTCTGGAAAGAATATGAGGATTTGTTAAATAACTATGTTGGCAGACCGAGCCCCATGTACTTCGCCGAGAGACTTACTTCGTATCTGAATGGTCCAAAGATATATTTTAAGCGAGACGAATTGAATCATACTGGAGCACATAAAATTAATAATGTAATTGGACAAATTTTATTAGCGAAAAGGATGGGAAAAAAAAGAATCATTGCTGAAACAGGTGCTGGTCAACATGGTGTAGCAACAGCAACAGTTTGTGCCAGATTTGGCTTAGAATGTATAATTTTTATGGGTCAAACTGATGTTAAGAGGCAAGCGCCAAATGTTTTTAGGATGAAATTATTGGGCGCCAAGGTAAGGTCGGTAACATCTGGGAGAGGAACACTTAAAGATGCAATGAATGAAGCTTTAAGAGATTGGGTTTCAAATGTGGATAATACTTTCTATTGTATCGGAACAGTTGCTGGCCCGCACCCCTATCCAAAAATGGTAAGAGATTTTCAATCGATAATTGGAAGAGAAGCGCGACTGCAACTTGAAAAGTTGGAAGGAAGGAAACCTGATACCATTGTAGCTTGTATTGGAGGTGGTTCAAACGCCATTGGACTTTTCCATGAATTTTTGGACGATGAAGATATTGATATAGTTGGAGTTGAGGCTGGTGGAGAAGGTATAGATAGTAGAATGAGGCATGCAGCTTCGTTGACTGGAGGTTCTCCTGGTGTGCTACATGGAAACAAGACGTATTTGTTACAAGACTCTGAGGGACAAATAATTGAGGGTCATTCTATATCTGCAGGTCTTGACTACCCAGGTATTGGCCCTGAACATGCATGGCTTAATGATCTTGGACGAGTAAAATATGTTTCTGTAACCGATTCTGAGGCGCTGGATGCATTTAAGCTATGCTGCGAGCTAGAGGGGATCATCCCAGCTTTAGAACCTAGTCATGCATTGGCTCACGTTGTGAAGATTGCCCCTAGATTGCCTAAGGATAAACTTATTCTTTTAAATATGTGCGGGAGGGGTGACAAAGACATTTTCACCGTAGCTGAAAGATTAGATGTCTCTCTGGTGAGTTAAATTAACTTTTTACAGATTATTTCTTCAAAATCCTCACAGAGCTTTTGTATTGAAGTTACGATTTTGTCTTTTTCCGCTTTAGAGAAATTTGATAGCACAAAAGACGATACTTCTTCTTTTGTACGAGGACGTCCTATGCCCACACGAAGCCTTTTAAAGTCTTTGGTTCCCAAGTGCTGAGATATGGATCTAACACCCTTGTGCCCTGCATCTCCTCCACCTTGCTTAAATTTTATATGTCCTAATTCTAAATCGATATCATCATAAATAACAAATATATCGTCTTCACTAACTTTGAAAAACAGCTTAAACTTTGCCACACAAAAACCAGACAGATTCATGTAAGTCTGAGGCTTTACTAAAATAATTTTTTCAGAATCGAACAGTTTAGCTGCGAACATTCCGTCAAATTTGATTTTCCAGTCTTCAAATTGGCAATGAGTGGACAAATGATCTAATGCCATAAAACCCAAATTATGTCTATTATTCAGGTGCACTGAACCGGGGTTTCCAAGGCCAACGATTAACTTCACTATCTAAGGCTATCCAATCTACTCTTGAGCAGTTTCTTCTTTATCTTCTTCAATTGTATCGGTAGCCGTATCATCATAATCTGTACTCTCATTTTCACTTGACTTCAATCCGCTTGGAGCTTGTATATTGGCCACAACAAAATCTCTTCCTTTTATTGTAGTTTCAGTTCCAGCGGGAAGCACTATATTTGATATTGTAATGGTATCACCAACCTCAAAGTCTTTTATGTCTACTTCCAGCGCTGATGGGATTTCCATAGCATTAACGATCAACTCCACTTCTGGTCTAACAACAGTCAAAACGCCTCCTCGCTTTATGCCCTTGCATATGTCTTGGTTATTAAAAACAACTGGTATGAATAATTTAATTCGAGCAGTTTTTGACAAGCGCATAAAATCAAGGTGGGTGGGAAGATCTTTCACAATATGTTTCTGAATGTCTCTACAGATTACCTGTATAGTTTTTCCTTCTACCGACAGGTTAATCAATGTCGACATAAACTTACCTGCATTTAGCTTTTTTAATAATTCATTAAACTTCACGTTTATATTTAATGGATCTTCTGATCCTCCATAAACAACGCCAGGAACTAGGTCATTTCTCCTCGCCTCTCTTGCAGCTCCTTTTCCGACGCCTTCTCTCACGGTTGCCGTTAAAGACATATTATCTGCCATCTTGGTAATCCTTAATAAAAAGTTCTAGAGAGTTAATATATTACTTCCGTCGGAAGGTCAAAAATTTTTTTAATTTGAATGAACGGATTTTGATAGGCTACTTATAAAGTCTGAAACTTCACGCTCCGATGCACCTTTTTGAACTGTTTCTATAATAGCTGAACCGACTACAACCCCATCAGCTGAAAGAGAAATAGATTTTGCGTCTTCAGGTGACTTTATTCCAAAACCAACACAAATAGGTAAATCAGTATATTTTTTTATTCTACTTATCTCATCGGCAACAACCTGCTTAACAGGGACCTTAGATCCAGTAACACCGGCAACCGATACATAATAAAGAAAGCCACTTGAATTATCTAGAAGTGTTGGCAACCTCTGGTTATCACTGGTAGGTGTGAGTAACCTTATAAAATGGAGTTTGTGATTTAAGCAAAAAATACATAATTCACTATCCTCTTCAGGAGGCAAATCAACGATTATGAGTCCATCGACCCCAAGGCTCTTAACTTTTTTCACGAAAATTTCTGATCCAAACTTATGTATAGGGTTGTAGTAACCCATCAAAATTATAGGAGTATCTTGATCAATCTTTCTAAAACTCTCAATCATTTGATATAAGTTTTCCATCTTGAAACCAGCTTCTAATGCCTCATGTCCTGCATCTTGAATGATTTTTCCATCTGCCATCGGATCGGTAAATGGCATTCCTATTTCTATAATATCTGCCCCCAGACCTGGTAATTTATGAAGTAGGTTACTTGAATATTTGATGTTCGGGAATCCTGCCATTATAAACGGAATGAAGGCTTTTTTATCTTCAGCAGTCAATTGGTGGAATTTTTTATTAAGCCTTGACATGGTTACTCTATTTAAATTATTCACAAACCTTGTTCATTTTAGACTACAAAATAAAACTAATTGGAATCTTATATAGTAATTAACTGGATAAGGGAATAAATAAAATGGGTTTTAAGACAGGAATTATTGGTCTCCCGAATGTGGGAAAGTCAACTTTGTTCAATGCTTTGACAAAATCCAAAAGCGCACAAGCAGCAAATTTCCCATTCTCTACTATAGACCCAAATATTGGTGAGGTTATGGTTCCAGACGAAAGACTTTTAGAGCTTTCAAAAATTTCAGCATCTAATGAAACAATTCCTACCAAAATGACATTTATAGATATTGCTGGTTTGGTAAAGGGGGCTTCAAAAGGCGAGGGTTTGGGTAATAAGTTCTTGGCAAATATTAGAGAATGTGATGCGTTGGCTCATGTTACAAGATGCTTTGAGGATGAAAATATAACTCATGTTAACAACGTTATAGATCCAGTAGCTGATATTGATATCATTAATACTGAGCTTTTATTGGCTGATTTGGAAAGCGTAACAAAGCGAATAGAGAATTATAAAAAAAGAGGTGGTAAGAAAAATGATGAAGTGCTCACCCTAGCATTCCTGGAGAAAGTTCTAGAACTTTTAGAAGCTGGAATACCAGTAAGACAAGGAAAATTTTTTGACGATGAGTTAAAAATGTTGCATTTATCTCAATTTTTAACCTCAAAACCTATCTTGTTTATCTGTAATGTGGACGAAAACAGTATAAGAGAGGGGAACGAATACTCAAAAAAAGTAGAGACTTTAGCAAAGACGTTAGAGGCTTCATCTTTAAATATTTCAGTTTCGATTGAGCAAGAGCTTAGCGAAATATCTGATGAAAATGAGCTAAAAGAATTTTTGTATGAAATGGGAATGGATGCTACTGGACTGGAAAAATTAATAAAGACTGGATACGATCTTCTAGGATTGTGTACTTATTTCACTTCTGGCCCTAAGGAAACCAGAGCCTGGACAATCACTAATTCTACTTTTGCCCCAGAAGCTGCAGGAAAAATTCACACCGACTTCAAAAAAGGTTTTATAAGAGCGGAAACAGTGAGCTATTCCGATTTTTTATCAGCTGGTGGCTGGTTAAAGGCAAAAGAATTAGGAAACGTAAGAAGTGAAGGGAAAGACTATTTAGTTAAAGATGGTGATATTATGAACTTTCTATTCAGTTCATAAATTTTAATAATCAATTCTTGCTAAGTATAGGCCACCGGATGGAGCTAATGCAGCACACTGACTTCGATCTTTAGACAGTAGTATTTCCTGTATCTTTTTGCCTCCCCACTTTCCGCAGCCAACTTTCTCTAAGCAACCTACAATACTTCGAACCTGATGATGCAGAAAAGATCTTGCTGAAAAATTTAATTGATAAACAACTCCGTCTCTTATCTCTTCAGACTGGATGCTAATTTTATCTATTGTTTTTATTGGACTAGATGCTTGACAAATTGAGGATCGAAATGCTGAAAAATCATGCCTACCTGTGAGGTAATTTGCAGCTAGTTGCATATTTGATTGGTTTAAGCTATGCCTTACGCGCCAATATTGGTTTTTCTCAAAAGTTAAATCTGTTTCCCTGGAAAAAATTTTATATATGTAATGCCGCTTTATAGCAGAAAAGCGTGCGTGAAATTGATTGTTAACAAGTCTAGCATTTAATATCGAAACTGGATATTTGTTAAGGTAATAATTGATTGCCTTTTGCACAGTTTCACAATCACGTTTAGTTGCTAAGTCAACATGAGCAACCTGCCCGATAGCATGCACCCCGGCATCCGTTCTTCCTGCCCCGACAAAATTTTCACAATTCATATCAAGTTTTTTTATTGCATCAAATACAACTCCTTGTACGGTGGTTACATTATTTTGTACCTGCCAGCCATGAAATGGTGAACCATCGTATTCTATTGTTAGAGCATACCTATGCATATCTTAAATTTATAAAAATGTTAAAATTACGAAAAAAATATTTAATTGTATATAAGCCGATTTTCCACTAAACAACTATTAAAAAAACTCAAGAAATAAAATGTCATCAAACGATAAAGATTATAAAGAAACCTTATTTTTACCTAACACAAATTTTCCAATGAGAGCCAATCTACCTGAAAGGGAAACAGAGTGGTTAGCCCGTTGGGAAAAATTGAATATCTATAAGAAACTTAGAGAACACATAAGTGACAGGAAAGTATTTGTTCTCCATGACGGCCCGCCTTATGCAAATGGAAACTTACATATTGGGCATGCGTTAAACAAAATTCTGAAAGATTTTGTTGTAAGGAGTCAACAAGTTTTGGGTAATGACAGTATTTATGTACCTGGGTGGGATTGTCATGGATTACCTATCGAATGGAAAATTGAAGAGAAATATAGAGAGAAAGGGAGATCAAAAGAAGACGTTCCGATAAATAAGCTTCGTGAAGACTGTAGAGACTTTGCGAGCCATTGGATAGAAATCCAAAAAGAAGAATTCAAAAGGCTGGGAGTAACTGGTGATTGGGATAATCCATACTCTACCATGGACTATAATAGTGAAGCAGTAATTGCAGACGAGTTTGTAAAACTA
Organism: uncultured Alphaproteobacteria bacterium; assembly: GCA_902537215.1. GTDB lineage: Bacteria > Pseudomonadota > Alphaproteobacteria > Rhodobacterales > Rhodobacteraceae > CACIJG01. The sequence continues at coordinate 25,005 of CACBAM010000009.1, read as the reverse complement.
GTTATGAAAGGTGTTGTGTATAGAGGTTCCAAACCAGTCATGTGGTCCCCTGTCGAGAAAACGGCTCTTGCTGAGGCGGAGATTGAGTATAGAGATCACCGTAGTACTACTATCTGGGTTAAGTTCAGTATAGCCGATGGCGATTTAAAGGGTTCCGATATTATAATATGGACTACAACACCTTGGACCATACCTTCAAATAAAGCAGTAGCTTTCAACAAATGCATCAAATATGGACTTTATGAAATAGAAGAGGTTCAAGATGAAAGCTGGGCCAAGCCAAAGAACACTGTCATACTTGCTGATAAGCTTGCTGAACAGACGATGGAAAAATCCAGGGTTACAAAGTATAAAAAACTTCGAGAGTTGAGTTTGGATGATTTCAACGAGATTACTTTAACCCATCCATTTTCAAAGCTTGAAGGTGCTGAAAGCTTTTGGGATTATGCTGTTCCCTTAGTCGAAGCGGATCACGTTACAGATGATGCGGGGACTGGTTTTGTACATATTGCTCCAAGTCATGGAGCTGAAGACTTTGAAGTTTTCCTTAAGCGTGGATGGTTATCTCGTATGACAAATAATGTCGAGGATGATAGTAGCTTTTCAACAGCCGTCCCATTTTTCAAAGGCTTGCAAATATTTAACAAGAAGGGAAAAGAAGGTGAAGCGAATAGGGCTGTAATCCAAAAATTAATAGAAGCAAATAAGCTGATTGCTAGAGGTATTTTGGAACACTCATATCCTCATAGCTGGCGATCTAGAGCTCCAGTAATTTTTAGAAATACTCCTCAATGGTTTGTAAATATAGATAAGGATCTAAAGGATGGTAAAGATGAATTTGGTAAAACCATACGGGAAAGAGCACTTTATTCGATAGATAAATTGGTAGAGTGGGTTCCAAAAAGTGGTAGGAATAGGCTTCATAGCATGGTATCGACAAGACCAGATTGGGTTTTATCTAGACAGAGAGCTTGGGGTGTCCCATTAACATGTTTCATAAAAAAGGGATTGGGCCCTGATCATGAGGATTTCATTCTCAAGGATGAAAAGCTTAATGAAAGACTGGCTGATATACTCAAAAAAGAGGGAGCAGATGCTTGGTTTCAAGAAGGCGCAAAGGAACGATTTTTAGAAGGATTATATTCTCCAGATGACTATGAACAAGTAATGGACATCCTTGATGTCTGGTTTGACTCAGGTTCGACCCATGCCTATGTTCTCCGAGACAGAGCAGATGGAAAGTGGCCTGCTGATCTATATCTGGAAGGGACAGATCAGCATAGAGGTTTTTTCCATTCTTCTCTCCTGCAATCGTGTGGCACTCAGGGACAAGCCCCCTACGAAGGTGTATTAACCCATGGATTCATTTTGGATGAGAAGGGTTTCAAGATGTCCAAATCACTTGGTAATACAGTAAGCCCTCAGCAGGTAATCAAGCAGTTTGGAGCGGATATACTGAGACTTTGGGTTGCCCAAAGTGACTACACAGTAGACTTAAGGATAGGAAATGAAATTCTAAAAGGGGTGACTGATAGTTATCGAAAATTAAGAAACACTGTAAGATTTTTACTAGGAAACTTAGGTACTTATTCCGATCAAGAAGATATAGCTTATAATGAATTACCTAATCTCGAAAAGTATATTCTTCATAGAGTCTGTGAAGTTGATGAGAAAATAAGATGCTCTTACCAAGATTATTCTTTTCAATCGGTGTTTCAAGCTTATTTTCAATTCTGCACCCAAGATCTTTCTTCGTTCTATTTCGATATTCGAAAGGATGTTTTGTATTGTGATCCCGAGAATAGTTTAAAAAGAAGAGCCACACTTAAAGTTCTTAATATCTTGTTTTTTAGATTGACAACATGGTTTTCCCCAATTCTACCATTTACGATGGAAGAAGTGTATTTAGAGAGATTTCCTGAAGAAGGAAATTCAGTACACTTACTGGATATTCCTAGTAACGAAAAAGACTGGTTTAATCCTGAACATGTAAATCACTGGGATAAAATTAGAAATGTGAGGCGCGTCGTAACAGGGGCTATAGAAGTGTTGAGACAAGAGAAGGTAATAGGTTCAAGTTTAGAAGCTTGCCCGATTATCTATATAAAAGACAATGAGCTTTTTGACATAATAAAGTCCGTAGATATGAGTGAAGTGTGTATTACATCGAGTATAAATGTCGAATTTTCCCCGACTAGCATCGCTGATGCGTGTTTTACGCTCGACGATGTTCCAGATGTTGGTGTAATTTGTAAAAAAGCTCAAGGAAAAAAGTGCCAACGATGCTGGACGCTCAACTTGCCAGTAGAGAAAAGCGAGGGCGACGACTTATGTGATCGTTGCAAGCAGGCGGTCATTTAAATTAAAATGGAATTATTAATTTACTCGCTCTCTAGGATGCGTAGATTTATAGACTTGTAGTAATCTTTTTTGTTCTATCTGAGTATATATTTGTGTGCTACTCAATGCAGAGTGACCAAGAAGCTTTTGGATGCTTCGTAAGTCTGTGCCAGCATTTAATAAGTGGGTGGCGTATGAATGTCTCAATGAGTGAGGTGTGGTCGACGAAGGAAGACCAATCAACCCTCTTGCTCTTTCCAATGCCTTCTGAAAAGATCTAGGAGACATTCTTTTTCCTCTTATTCCAAGAAAAACATATTCACTGTTAGAAATAGGATAAGGGCAATGTTTTTTATAATTTTCAATCGCTTGGTTAGCAATATCAATTATTGGTACCATTCGCTCTTTTTTTCCTTTGCCCTTGATCAAGACACTTGTATTTAACGGTAGCATGTCTGTTTTTAAATCTAGTGCTTCCGAAATTCTCAGACCGCAGGTATATAATAATAGAAAGATGGCTTGGTTTCTGGATATTATCCACTGTTTCTCTTTTTTGTTTTCAAAGGCTCTGAATAGTTTTTTAATCTCGTTGATAGTTATCGGTCTTGGAAGTTTTTTATCTTTTTTTGGAGAATCTATATTCGAAATAGCTGCGTTGAAAATATTATGGGAGTTTTCTAACCATTGGAAAAAGCTTTTTAAGCTAGATATTTTTCTAGAAAGTGAAGAAGCTTTTACAGATTTATTTCGAAGGCTTAAAATCCATAATCTTATTGTATGGGAACTTATATTTGCTAGATCAGATTTTAAAACAGGTTGGGATTCTTGAAATGAAAAATGAAGAAAATCTTTCAAGTCCAAAGAATATGCTTTAACGGAGTTTTCAGAAAGGTTTCTCAAATTTACGTTATATGATGCCCACTCTTTTATTAAGGCGTTTAACTCTACCTTCATTTGTATAAAAAGCTTTCCAAGTGCTTGGATATTACCTGTGCAAAAAACTCTAAATAATCTGTTGACTGATCAACCGAAAAAGTGGATTCGTCGACCGACTCAAAAAAAAGAAATCCTTTAAATTCGCTATTAACTAAAAGAGAAATAATTGCTTCCGATTTTGTACTCTCTTCTCTTGCAATTAATTGCTCAGCCTCTTTTTTTTTATTGTTAACTACATTTGTGAGGCGAACGGTTTTTCCTTTTGTTATTCCTACTTTCCGCGCAAACTTGGTGATTTCCTCATCAGTTTTCAAAATACAGTTTTCAATGTTGGAATTAGAGAATGTATTGTCGCTTACAACTATTTTTATTACATCTACTCGTAATATTGCTGTGGCCTTTAAACATAAAAATTCAAAAAGAGCACCCATATCTTTTGTTTCAATAGTCTTTAAGCAACACTCATGAATCTTCTTAATTCCCAATTGATTTTCGTAAGCATGTTGAATTATTTTACTGTTGGTGCTTTTTAACTTCTCTACTTTCTCTCCAAGTTTTTTTAGAAAAACATTTCTGATATCGATCAGATTTTCTTCATCAGGGAAATCTGAGTCCTTTAAAAGTGCCAGCAATAATTCTTTGTCCAGTAGAATTAAGTCTGGATTTTCTAATATTTTTTGTCGCTCTTCTGGAACTATTTCAATTTTATTCATATATTTTTTTAAATTATAGATTGACCAGTTTTTTCCCAGTCAGCGGTAAATTGGCTTAAACCTGAGTCAGTTAAGGGATGCTTTACAAGCTTTTCAAAAATATCTAAGGGAATTGTTGCAACATCTGCTCCCAAGCGCGCGCATTGTTTTACATGATTGATTGTTCGTATAGATGCCGCCAGAATCTTAGTCGAAAATTTATAGTTTGAATAAATTAACTTTATATCCGATATCAAATCTATTCCTTCTAAATTTAAATCATCTAAACGACCGATAAATGGACTTACATACTCAGCACCAGCTTTTGCAGCTAAAAGAGCTTGCGAAGAAGAAAAACAAAGAGTCATATTCACACTTATACCTTCGTTGGATAAAGTTTTACACGCCTTCAATCCATCCCAAGTGATCGGAAGTTTAACAGTAACGTTTTTTGCTATCTCGGCAAGCTTTATACCTTCTTGTACCATTGTATCTGAATCTAGTGCTGATACCTCAGCACTTACAGAGCCGGAAACTATTCCTGCCAATTCAGATATCACCTCGATCATGTTTTTACCTGACTTTAATATGATCGATGGGTTGGTTGTTACGCCGTCTATAAGACCGAGTCCACAGTACTTGCGTATCTTTTCAATGTCTGAACCATCCAAAAAAAGCTGCATGAAATCTTTTCCAATTTAATATATTTTCTTGGACTTTAGTCTATATGGTGATTTATTTCAAAGGAAGAGAAAAAGTGTAAACTCAGATAAATGGCATTTGAAAGACAGTTTGGAGTTATCTTTACAAACCCAAAGCTTCCAGTTTTGGACTACAGTACCGTAGATGACAACATTGGAATTGGCAGTTTAGTAGAGGTGCCCTTAGGTTCCAAAGTGGTCGTTGGCATTGTTTGGAGTGAGGGAGATACTAAATTCGATCATAGTCGACTTAAGAAGATTATTGGCACTGTTAACAAGATAAAACTGGAGCCTGACTTTATTGATTTCTTGAAAAAGACACATGCTTACACGCTATCCCCCATCCAATCTTTCTTAAAAATGGCTGTTCAAAACTTAAAGTTTCATAAAGAACAAAAAATGCCTATTGCCTATTCGCTGAATAGCTCCAACTACTCACAAATCACAAAGCGTCAAAAGGAAATTATTAGCTATTTCAAAGAACAACCCCAGAGAATCGCTCAATATAAACAAATAAAAAAAGATCTAGGTGTAAGTTCTTCAGTTGTAAGAAGTTTAGAAAATAAAGGAGTGTTATCGAAAGTCACTGAAAACAAATATGAACAAGAAAAAATTTTCAATGAACCGATTACATTATCTTCTCAACAGAGGCAAGCAGTGGCAAAAATAAAAGAAAAGTACGTAAAGAATGAGTTTCAGTCATGGCTATTATTTGGTGTTACTGGTTCAGGTAAAACCGAGGTTTATTTGAATCTAGTAAGTGAGCGTATAGAAAAAGGAGAACAAGTTCTAATTTTATTACCTGAAATTTCTCTAACTGTCGATTTTAAACAACGTATTATGAAAAGATACGGAGCGCTTGCAGGTGAATGGCATTCACAACTATCTCTAAACGAAAGACGAAAAGTTTTTAAGAATGTAGTAAGCGGTCATTTAAAGCTTTTGATAGGAGCCAGATCAGCACTTTTTTTACCATTTAAAAACTTAAAACTTATCATTGTGGACGAAGAGCATGATTCTTCTTATAAGCAAGAAGAAGCCCCAATATATAATGCAAGAGATCTCGCTGTTTTAAGAGCTTCAACTTTGAAATCACGAATCATTCTATCTTCAGCTACTCCCAGTATCGAGACATGGCATAATTGTAGATTGGGTAAGTATCATAAAGTTGATCTTCCCAAACGTTTTGGCGAGGTTTATGAACCGAGAGTGACTTTAATTGATATGAATGTTGAAGAAACCCCAAAAAATAGTTGGATATCTGTTCCGATCATTGATCAGATAAAGATAAGTTTGGAAAAAAAAGAGCAAATTCTAATTTTTCTGAATAGAAGGGGTTATGCACCAATAGCATTTTGTACAGCATGCAGAATTTCTTTGAATTGTAAAAATTGCAGTACAAATCTAGTATATCATAAGACAAAAAACTGTTACCTGTGCCATCTATGTGGATATAAAGTTTCAGAAAAAACGAAATGTGTTAAGTGTAAGTCGGATGAAAATTTTATACCTATTGGGCCAGGTGTTGAAAGAATTAGAGATGAGATTTCCAAATTGTTTCCCGATGCTTTGTCACAGATTTTTTCTTCAGATAGTTTTTCAAAGGGAGAAAAACATTTAGAAGATATGGATAAAATAAAGTCAGGGGAAATTAATATCATTATAGGTACTCAATTGGTAGCCAAAGGATATAATTTTCCTCATTTAAAGCTTGTAGCAGTAATTGATGCAGACATGGGTCTAAATGCTGGTGATCATAGGGTAATGGAGAAAAGCTATCAGGTAATTAAACAAGTTATAGGGCGAGCAGGACGGTATGCCTCTGACGGGCGAGCGTTGATTCAAACTTGGATGCCTCGACATCCTGTTTTACAAGCGTTACTAAAGGATCATGGAGAAATATTTCTTAACACTGAGTTAGAACAAAGAATAGAGGCTCATGTTCCGCCTCATGGAAAATTTATATCGTTGATATTGTCAGGAAGAAAGGAAAGTACACTTATAGATTTTGGTAAGGAATTAAAAAATCAATTTTATTCACTAAAATTACAGAACTTTGAGATTTTTGGCCCTGCTGTTGCACCAATTTCAAGAATAAAAAATAAAATGAGAGTAAGGCTACTTATAAAGTCGAATAAAATAACAAAAATATCGCAGATCGAAGTGCGAGACTGGCTGAAAAATATTACAGTTCCAAATAATATTTACTTTAGTGTGGACATTGATCCGTATAATTTCTATTAGTTCAGAAGAGTAATTATTTAAAAAGACTAATGAAACATTCTGGTATTAACATAAGGCCCCTATCCCATTTTTACAATATGCCTTTGTATGAAAGCGGAGAAAGTGTTATTAGAGGTAAAGAGAATGTAGTAAAGTTGAGTGCGAACGAGAACATGAATGGTCCATGTAATGATGTGCTCAATCAGTTTGCATATTACTCTAAAAACATTTTCGAGTATCCAGATAGTAATCATTTTGCTCTACGACGTAAAATCGGCGAGATACATGATATAGATCCTAATAGAATAATTTGTGGAGCTGGATCTGATGAGATCATCCAATTATTATGTCGCTGTTTCTGTGATAAAAATGATGAGGTTATTTATACGGAGCATGGCTTTTTAATGTATAAGTTGTCTGCTTTAGCCGCTGGAGCTAAGCCCGTAGAGGTTAAAGAAAGAAATCGCACTGCATCTGTAGAGAATATTTGTGCAGCTATTACTGCCAGAACAAAGATGATTTTTTTGGCGAACCCAAATAATCCAACAGGAACTATGATTTCAGAAACTGAAGTAGAGGAGCTCCTAAATAAAATACCTGACAACATTTTACTTGTCTTGGATGGTGCTTACTCAGAATATGTGGATTCTTGTGATGGAGGAATTTCACTAGTAAATAAATATGGAAATTTATTTGTGACTAGAACGTTTTCTAAAATATTCGGGCTTGGTGGATTGCGCGTCGGTTGGGGATATGGTGCAAGAAATATAATAGATGTTCTGAACTCCGTTCGATCACCTTTTAACGTATCGTCTTTGGGTTTGAAAATGGCCGAATTAAGTATTGCAGATGTAAAGTTCGTTAATCAGCAAAGAGAGCTCAACAGAGTAAATAGAGAAGCACTCCGAAATAAATTGCTTGGTCTTGGATTGAAAATAGATCAATCGTTTGCAAACTTTTTGCTCCTTAGATTTCTGAGCGAAGAGCAAGCCAATACAATTGATTTATTTTTAAAGGGAAAAGGTTTTATTTTAAGAAAGGTGGGCTCTTATGGCCTTCCAAAGTGCCTCAGACTTTCAATTGGTAGCAAAGAAATATGCGAAAAGCTATATTTAACCCTAGCGGAGTATTTTGAAAAAAATGAAAGAGTTTAGAAAAATATCCGTTATCGGCCTAGGTTTGATTGCGTCTTCGATATGTCTGACTTTAAGACAAAAAGATCCCACAATTAAAATTGTAGGATACGATAAGGATATAGCAGTAAGAAATAGAGCGAAAAAGATCGGTTTATGCGAAGTTGACAGTAATTTAGATAACGTGGTGAGCGGGTCCCAGCTTATAGTACTCTGTGTGCCCGTTGGCCAAATGCAAGCTGTAACACGGAGATTAAAAAAAATTATTGAGCCCGGGACAACAATTACAGACGTTGGATCAGTAAAACTGTCAGTTATTGAAGAAATAGAGTCTAACATAGAGAGCGTTGGAGGTAAGTATGTTCCCTCTCACCCCATTGCTGGGACTGAAAGATCGGGGCCTGACGCAGGTTATGCCGGACTGTTTGAAGGCCGTTGGTGCATACTGACACCGACAAGAAAAACTAACAAGAAAGCATTGAATAGTCTTGAGACCTTTTGGAAGTTTCTAGGTATGCAAACTAAAATAATGACACCTGAGCATCATGATCTAGTTCTCGCCGTCACATCTCATGCACCTCATCTAATTGCATACACTATGGTAGGGGTTGTTGATGACCTAGAAACAGTTACAAAGTCGGAAATTATCAATTACTCAGCAGCGGGTTTCAGAGACTTCACAAGAATAGCCGCGTCTGATCCAGTTATGTGGCGAGATATTTTTTTAAATAATCAAGATGCGCATTTGGAAGTATTAGGTCGATTTACGGAGGAACTATTTTCATTGCAGCGAGCCATACGAAAAAAAGATGGTGAATATTTGTTAAAATATTTTGAAAGAACTAGAAGCATAAGGAAAGGTATAGTAGCTGCTGGTCAAGATACAGGTACGCCAAACTTTGGGAGAGACTAGTATTGTGTTGGAAACTGGTAAATAGGAATAGCGTTTATATAAAATAACCCTTCATTTAAGCTAAGCTTAATGGGAATTGCTTGTAGTTCAGCAGTCCTTGTTGGGTTGTTGATGATTAAAAGCAAGTTGACAATATCTATAATGCTTTGAATTAATTCATTATCTGTTTTTATTTTTGCGAGCTTCTTTGGGCTAAGTTTTAAAAGACAAGCAACACCTTCCTTAGTAGTCAGTTTAAACAAGTTTAGGGCAACCATATCATTGCAACTAAGCTTAAAAAATCCAATATTCATATCTAGTTTTTCTAACATTATGTTTTCGAGTTTTATTGGCTTATAAGGTGCTTCTCGGCTACTTGTAACACTATTTAATATTGAACCTTTAAGGATTAACTTATTTGGCTTTTCAGGATCTTTTTTATAAATTTTATCCAAAATGCTAACTCCTAAATTATCCGCTTGGAAATAAAAATCTAAATTCATTTGATCCGCATCCTTTAGCGCAAAAATCACTTCCTTAGCTTCAAGTATTTTAGTGTTTCTGTCGTCGGATAGTTGCCAATTTTCTTGTTCAGTGATTAACTTGAATTTACCAGAAAAAGGTCTGTTAGATATGCTGGCCTTCAATTTATTTGATGAGCTGTTGAATTTTGGATAGTCCATGTTGGTGACCATGGGTTTCTCTAAAAATAAAATAAAATCAGAGAAATTATAAATTAATCTTATAATTTCTAATTTCAGGAATTCCAATTTTATTGGAGTATTATTTAACTGGGATTGAAAATTCGACACTTTTATTCCAAATTTAAAAGGAAAGCCATCAGTTGTAATTTTTTCATCGCTTAAAGTTACTGCCCATTCATTAGCTAAATGCTGTTTAAGCGCTTCTTTTTGAATATTTGCAGCTAGTGCCCATACAAAGTACAATGCAAATAAAAAAACAAATAGAATTAAGGAAAAGGTATATATTTTTTTTTTCATTAAAATTTGGTATATGTGACTTTAATTTGGATTAACAATGGTAATACTTTTTCAAGTGGCTAAGAACAATTAATATGACTTTAATAAATTTTTGGATAGATATTGGCAAAGAAGAAAAAATACTCACTCAAATTAATAAAAGCTGAAACACAAGGGTTCAGCCAGCCTTTACAACAAGTTGTATTAATGCTTATTTCGTTATTGTTAGTAATGGTGGGCAGTTATTTTATGTTCCCCTCCGTCGCACCTATTTTCTTGTCTTCACCATATTTAAATGGGGTCATTTTAACAGTATTCTTTTTTGGGATTCTTTGTTGTTTTTGGCAAATATTTGTAATAATTGCAGCTGTAAACTGGGTCGAAAACTTTGCTCTGGATACGCCAGGTCATGAGTTCTCAGATCCTCCCAGATTGTTGATACCTCTGGCATCTTTATTAAAAGGGAAAAAATCAAAAACTATCCTAACCTCTAGTTCTTTAAACTCCATACTAGACTCGGTGGCGACTAGATTGAATGAGGCAAGAGATCTAACACGATATGTTATTAATCTACTTATTTTTTTAGGTCTCTTGGGGACCTTTTATGGTCTCGCGATTACCGTTCCAGAGGTTGTCAACACTATAAAAAGTTTAGTGCCAAAAGAAGGGCAAACGGGAATAGAGGTTTTTGACAATTTAATGGCGGGTTTAGAAGGTCAACTTGGTGGTATGGGCACGGCATTTGCCTCATCGCTTCTGGGTTTGGCTGGTAGTTTAGTGGTTGGTCTTTTGGAGCTATTTGCAAACCATGGCCAAAACAGATTCTATATGCAACTAGAGGAATGGCTTTCATCTTTCACAAGCATAGGTATTTTTGGAGATACTGAAAATGTCGATGAGACAACCAGTGATGGTAAAATAAGTCCAATTATATCAGCAGTGGGGGCACAAATATCCGAGCTTGGACAAATGTTTGAAAAATCGATCGACAATAGCACTAAAACAAATCAGCAAATAAATAGCTTATCTAAGGCTATAGAAGAGCTTGCTAGTTCGAAGGTTATAGGTTCAAAGACAGTAACGAGTACTGATGTATTTGATAAAACCTCTATTGAAAAGTTGGTTTCTTCTCAACAAGATCTGAATACATTAATTAAAGGACAGTTTGGGGAGAGGAGTACTCGAGATTTAGAGAACTTGACCCGTCTTAGGAATATTGAAGTGCAACTGTCAAGATTGGTTGATGAATTGGCTAATGCGCGTCACGACGCCCTTTCAGAACTGAGATCAGATCTAGCTCAACTCAGTAAAGCGATAATTGATTTGGCAAGGAATAGCAGCAAGGGTTAACTATGCTTACCAGGAGGAGTGGAGAGCGATTTACTACCAATATATGGCCTGGATTTGTGGATGCTATGACGGCCATATTGTTAATCTTAATGTTCATACTATCAATATTTATGATAGTTCAATCAGTTTTACGAGATACAATCTCTTCTCAAAAAATTGAACTCGATGAGCAGCAAACGGAGCTTTCACAATTAGGGAATAACCTCGAGGATTTGAGAAACCAATTGGGGATGCTAAGAACTGAGAAGTCAAATTTGCAAACCTTATCAAGCGAGCAACAGGCCAAACTGACTAGGCAAGAGGCTCAGTTACAAGAAAAAATAAATCTACTCACAAAATTACGAAACGATATGACAATTGCAGAAGCGAAAATAACAGATTTCAAATCCCAAGTTGCGTCATTGATAGCTAAACGTGTAGAGCTTAATGAAAATCTAAAACTTGAGATGGAAAAAACATCTAGAGAGATTTCAAACAGGGAAGCTGCGGAGTTAGCTTTAGCTGCTGCGAGAGAAACCATTAGTCAAAAAATTTCTAAAGAAAAAATAATGGCAGCATCTAATGAAGCTTTGGAACTATTAGTAAAAAAATTAAAATTTGAAAATCAGTCACTGGAAAGCCTAACGGAGGAAAAGGATTTTGAGCTCAGTAGGGTCAAAGAAAAGATTGAAGCGATTAATAGGGATTTGACTGATGCAGAGAAGCAGCGAGTACTGGAACAGTATGCGATAAGAAATTTACAAGAAAGTCTTATGGAGAAGAAGGAAGAGTTAGCTCTAATAACCCTTACTATTGAGGAAGAAAGAAAAAAAGCGCTGGAAACACTAAAACTATTAGCCGCTTCAAGAGAAGCGCAACGGATCTTAAAAGAACGTGCTGATAAATTTGAGAAAAAATTGTCGGGAAATGATACCATCCTCAAGGAGAAGGATTTAGCTCTGAGGGAAGCAAGGCTGAGATTGAGTGTTCAGGAGGAGAAGGCCAAAGCTTCAATGCAGGAGGTAGCTAATCTAACACTTCAAACAAATTCCCTTAAAGAGAGACTGGAAGAATTAACAGGGATATTAGATTCAACTATCGAAAAGGATTTTTCTAATAATGTAGAAATTAAATCATTAGGAGCAAAATTAAATGCCGCCCTAGCAAAAGTTGCATCTGAACAAAAAATAAGAGCTGAGCTAGAAGAAAAGGAACGAAAGAGATTAGAAAATGAAGCGAAGAACCTTCGAGAATATAGATCTGTCTTTTTTGGGAGATTAAAAAAGATCCTTGGAGACATTGAGGGTATCGATGTCGTTGGTGATAGATTCGTTTTTTCTTCCGAAGTTTTATTTGACAGAGGTTCTGCTGATATCGGGTTGGAAGGTAAACGTCAGTTGGATACTATATCAAATGTGCTTAAAGATATTTCAAAAAAGATTCCCGATGATATAAATTGGGTTCTTAGAGTAGACGGCCATACTGATAAAACACCGGTTAGTCAGAACAGCATTTTTAAGGATAATTGGGAATTAAGCCAGGCTAGGTCGTTGTCTGTAGTTAAGTACATGATCACCAACCACGAAATAGATCCCAAAAGAATGTCCGCAGCAGGGTTTGGAGAGCATCAGCCAATTTCCTCTTCTGACCTAAAAGAGGATCTTGCTAAAAACAGGCGGATAGAATTCAAGTTAACAGAGCGATAATTATGAGAGGATATTTGCTTTGATCTTTTTCGATTGTCTTTCACTTAAAGGTTTAAAAGCTAAATCAAGCTTGTTTTTATTAATAGATAACTTCACTATACCGCCTTTCTTCAGTTCTCCAAAAAGCAATGCTTCGGATAGTGGCTTTTTAATATGCTCCTGAATCTTTCTGGCTATAGGCCTTGCTCCCATTTTTTCATCATAGCCTTCGTCAGCCAACCACTTCAATGTATCATCAGAAAACTCGATGGTGACATTTCTATCTATAAGTTGGCCTTCTAGCTGCAAAATAAACTTTTCCACAACTTGCATAATTATATCAATAGAAAGAGAATTAAATGTGATTACTGAATCCAACCTGTTCCTAAACTCGGGAGTGAACATCTTTACAATTGCTGCGTCTGCTTCCCCCTCTCTTTTGGTTCGGTTAAATCCGATCGCCTCTTTCGCCTGCTCGCTTGCGCCTGCATTTGATGTCATAACCAGAATAACATTTCTAAAGTCAACCGATTTACCGTTATGGTCTGTAAGTTTCCCATGATCCATTACCTGAAGTAAAATGTTAAATACATCTGGGTGAGCCTTTTCAATCTCGTCTAGTAATAGAACACAATATGGTTGCTGATCGACACCATCAGTAAGTAACCCTCCTTGGTCAAAGCCTACGTAACCCGGAGGAGCTCCTATGAGGCGAGAAACAGAATGCTTTTCCATGTACTCTGACATATCAAACCTGAGCATAGAGATACCCAAAACATCCGCCAATTGCTTACATACTTCTGTTTTTCCTACGCCTGTAGGTCCAGCAAATAGATAGCATCCGATTGGTTTCTCAGGCTCGCGTAAACCCGCTCTGGATAGCTTAATCGATGAAGAAAGCATCTCTATGGCTGTATCTTGTCCAAAAACAACTCTTTTTAGTGATTTTTCCAAATCTTTTAATACTTCTGAGTCGTTTTTTGAAATTCGTTTGGAGGGTATGCGCGCAATTTTTGAGATTATTTCTTCGATCTCCTTAACTCCAATTACTTTTTTCCTTTTATTAGACGGTAATAAGCTTTGAGCTGCTCCAGCCTCATCAATAACATCAATAGCTTTATCAGGAAGTTTCCTGTCATGAATGTATTTATTTGCAAGTTCGACGGCAGTTTTGAGGCATTCATTTGAATACTTTATTTTATGGTGCTCCTCAAAGTATTGTTTGAGCCCATTTAATATTTTAATACTATCCTCCGTAGATGGTTCAACAACATCAATTTTTTGAAAACGCCTAGCTAGAGCTCTGTCTTTTTCAAAGTGGTTTCTATACTCTTTATAAGTTGTCGATCCCATACATCTGAGTGTGCCGCTTTGAAGTGATGGCTTTAATAGATTTGATGCGTCCATAGCACCGCCTGAGGTTGCACCTGCTCCTATAACAGTGTGAATTTCATCTATAAACAAAACTGCCTTAGGGTCTTTTTCTAATTCTTTCATTACCAGCTTTAATCGCTCTTCAAAATCACCTCTGTAACGTGTGCCAGCAAGAAGAGCTCCCATATCTAACGAATATATAGTTGAACCTTTTAAAATGTCTGGAGTTTGATCAGAAATTACTTTCCGTGCTAAACCCTCTGCTATAGCAGTTTTACCCACTCCGGGGTCTCCTACAAGTATGGGGTTATTTTTTCTTCTTCTGCAAAGAATTTGGATACATCTTTCAACCTCTAAATTTCTCCCGATTAGCGGGTCAATATCACCGTTTTTAGATTTTTCATTGAGGTTTACACAATATTTAGAAAGAGCAGTTTCCTTTTCAGAGTTAGTGTTGCTATTTTCAGAACTACCCTTTTGATCACCTTCATCAAGTTCCTTTTTTTCTTCGTAGTTTGGGTTTTTTGAGACTCCATGCGCGATAAAATTTACCGCGTCATACCTTGTCATTTCTTGCTCTTGAAGAAAAAATGCAGCGTGACTTTCCCTTTCCGCAAATATTGCCACCAAAACGTTTGCTCCAGTTACTTCATTTCTTCCTGAACTTTGTACGTGAATCGCCGCTCTTTGAATCACTCGTTGAAAGCCCGTCGTTGGAACGGCTTCACTACCTTCGACTTCGGTAACTAAGCTTCCTAACTCATTATTCAGAAAGTTTTCAATATTGTTTCTAAGTAAGTCTATATTTACGTTGCACGCATTTAAAACATTCGATGCATCTCTTTCGTCGAGAAGCGCAAGTAATAAGTGCTCCAATGTAGCCAGTTCATGATTCCTTTCATTTGCCAACTTTAAAGCACTATGAATACTCTTCTCGAGTGAGCTTGAAAATGACGGCATCGTTATCCTTTCTAGTTAAACTCTTAGACTATATATATACCGATTTAAACAAAAATTCTAAAAAATTATTAAAAGTTGTCTTTTAGAGCCCGTATTTTTGCAAATCTAGAGACTGGGTCAGACTCTACTGTATCGATATTATCTAGAATTGATGCCTCACTTTCTCTAAGAAATGGATTGGTTTCTAATTCCTCTTCCAACGCAGAAGGAACTGTGGGAATGCCTTTTGCAAGACTATCTAATGTTCTGATCATTCTAGCTTTTAATTTCTCATTTTGTGGATCCACTGATAAAGCAAAATCTATGTTCGATTTTGTATACTCATGTCCCGAATAAATCATAATATCTTTGGGAAGTTGTTTGAGTTTTTTTAGGCTTTTCCACATATCCTCTGGTGTTCCTTCGAATAATCTTCCACAGCCCATTACCATCAATGAGTCACCACTGAATAATGCTTTGTCCTCCATTAAACCGTAAGCAATGTGTCCCAGCGTGTGCCCATCAACATCATAAATTTCAAATGTTTTTGACCCGATTTTTAATTCTTTCCCTTCTTCTACTTCAACGTCTAGTGGTGGAAGTCTGTGTTTATCCCTCTTCGCCCCAATAACTTTTGGTGAATATTTAGTTTTTAAGTAATTTATACCATCTATGTGGTCATTATGATGATGAGTAATAAGTATAGCATCGAGGCTCAAGGCTTTTTTATCTAGATACGTTTCTATGGGCCCATGCTCAGGCGCATCAACCAAAATATTCTTGTTTGTTTTCTCATCTCTTATAAGATAGGCATAATTATCTGAGAGGCAGGGAATAATTTCAATCAAAGACATGTTTAGCGGATCCTTATTTATCAACAGAGCTTTATACTAGCAATATTTTAACAGATTTAGCAATATTGGAAAATTAACAATGAGATTGGATGTTATTCAATTGAAAGAGTTTTACAGAGGCACTGAACTTGGAAGAACGACAAAGCAACTAATAAACAAAGTTTTAGAAACGAAAGTTGATACCAAAAACGGCTCTTTGACAATTGGCTTTGGTTTCGCGTGCCCATTTCTCGAGAACAAAATGAAAGATAGCGAAAATAAGAATTTTCTCTTGTTGATGCCGAGTGAGCAAGGTGTTATCCCATGGCCTGAAAAGTCAAAGAGTGTAACGGCTCTGGTTGATGAAGTGTCTTGGCCAATAACTACGTCCACAGCAGATTTAATTTTAATATCTCATGGTTTAGAAGTTAGTGATAATCAAGATCTCTTGCTGCAAGAGGTACTTCGTGTATTAAAAGACAGTGGGAAACTAGTTATTATAGTACCAAACAGAACAGGCTTTTGGGCAAGGTCTGAAAGTACTCCCTTCGGGTATGGAAAGCCCTATTCGATATCGCAACTAACTGCGCTACTTCAAAAAAATCAGTTTCAAATTGATAGTATAACACCCAGTTTATATGGTTTTCCTGCAAAAAAAGGCTATTGGCTTAAGTCTTTATTGCTATGGGAAAAAGTGGGTAAAAAACTAAATAGTTTCTTTTTGGGAGGTCTTCTTGTTGTGGAGGCAAAAAAAAATGTTTTCGCGGTGAAGAATGTCAAGTCGTCGAAGTCGGGAAGAATATTCAGCTCAGTTGAGGTACCAGTCTCTACAAGATCTCGAATTTGAGGATAAAAAAAAATAAAAAAATACTAACCAACAACTTGTCATAGTTGGACTGGTCTGTTATTTAAAGATTGCGGTCGTTTTACAGTATCTAGAGTACAAAACTCAAAAAAGGTAATTTGTTTGCAAGAAATTAGCGAGATAAACTCAAAGCCATCAGCAAGGTACGCACTTGCCCTATTTTCTTTGTGCCAAGAAGATAAGACTAGTAATGAAATAGAAAAACACGTGCTTAATCTTCTGGAGATATTGAAATCAGATAACGGATTGAATTCTTTTTTAAGAAATCCAACTTTTTCTTCAAGTGATCAGGAAAATGTATTTGGGACTGTGAGTAGAAAAATAAAATTACCTCAGCACCTTCACAACACAGTCTGTCTAATGATAAGAAAAGGGCGGGGTTATGACCTTGTAAATTTTAGTGAGGATTTCTTAAAACTCTGTTCAGCCAGTAAAAATGAACTTACAGTTCATATTAGAACCGCGAAAAAAGTAAGTGATGTAAAAATGGGAGCATTAAAGAAATCTATAGAAAAGATTACAAAACGTGTTGTAAGGCTTGAGTCAGAAAATGATCCCAATATAATTGCTGGAATTGAACTTAAAGTTGGATCATTTTTGTTTAACTCAAGTATTAATTCAAAACTTGAAAGTATGAAAAATATTTTGAAAAGAGGTTGATTACTATGAACATTCAAGCAGCTGAGATCTCAAAGATCTTAAAAGAACAGATAAAAAATTTTGGAGATGATACAGAAGTAGCAGAGGTTGGAAAAGTTTTATCTGTTGGGGATGGGATAGCGCGTGTATACGGTTTAGACAAAGTGCAAGCTGGTGAGATGGTTGAGTTCCCTGGAGGAACAATGGGAATGGCTCTTAATTTAGAGATTGATAATGTAGGCGTGGTGATATTTGGCTCAGACAGAGATATAAAAGAAGGGGACCTTGTAAAGAGAACTAGCTCGATCGTGGATGTTCCTGTAGGGATGGAATTGTTAGGGAGAGTTGTTGACGGACTAGGTAATCCAGTTGACGGGAAAGGTTCCATAAAATCGAAAACAAGATCAGTTGCCGACGTAAAAGCGCCGGGAATTATTCCAAGAAAATCTGTGCATGAACCCATGGCAACTGGGCTCAAGTCCGTTGACTCTTTGATTCCTATAGGTAGGGGGCAGAGAGAGTTAATAATAGGGGACAGACAGACCGGTAAAACCGCAGTTGCAATTGACACTATACTGAACCAAAAAAGCTACAACGATGCTGCCGGATCTGATGAGAGCAAAAAACTATATTGCGTTTATGTGGCAATAGGGCAAAAACGATCGACTGTTGCTCAACTAGTAAAAAAATTAGAAGAAACAGGGGCTATTGAGTATTCGATTGTGGTCGCAGCGACGGCTTCCGACCCAGCGCCAATGCAATTTTTAGCGCCATACTCAGCAACAGCTATGGCAGAGTATTTTCGTGATAATGGCAAACATGCTCTTATTATATACGACGATCTTTCAAAGCAAGCTGTTGCATACAGACAAATGTCGCTCCTTCTTAGAAGACCACCTGGGAGAGAAGCTTATCCTGGAGACGTATTCTACTTACACTCTCGTTTACTTGAAAGATCCGCAAAACTGAACGAAGATAATGGATCGGGATCATTAACGGCTTTACCAATAATTGAGACCCAAGGAGGAGATGTGTCCGCATTTATTCCCACAAATGTTATCTCAATAACAGACGGTCAAATATTTTTAGAAACAGAATTATTTTATCAAGGTATCCGCCCCGCAGTTAATACAGGGCTATCGGTCTCTAGAGTTGGATCTTCAGCGCAAACCAAGTCTATGAAATCAGTAGCTGGCTCTATCAAACTTGAGCTAGCACAGTATAGAGAAATGGCAGCCTTTGCTCAATTTGGGTCAGATTTAGACGCAAGCACGCAGGCGCTACTTAATAGAGGAGCGAGGCTAACTGAACTACTAAAGCAGCCTCAATACTCTCCCTTAACCAACGCAGAGCAAGTTATTGTAATATATGCAGGGACAAAAGGTTATTTAGATGAAACGCCTGTTAGTGAAGTTACAAGTTTCGAGAAAAATCTTGTGAATTATCTAAGGTCTGAGGGGAAAGCTGTGGTAGATGAGCTGACAAGTAACGACCAAAAAGTAGAAGGTGAAATTGAAAACAAAATCAAATCACTTCTAGACAATTTTTTAAAGACACAGATTTAGTAAAAAAATTAAAAAATGCCCAGCTTAAAAGACCTAAAAATACGAATTGATAGTGTAAAGTCCACTAGAAAAATTACTAAAGCTATGCAGATGGTTGCAGCCGCAAAACTTAGAAAAGCTCAGGAGGCAGCCGAAAGAGGTAGGCCATATGCTGAAAAAATGCGAGACATTGTGTCTAACCTAGCATCAAGTGTCAAAAACATTGCTGGGGACAATAAGTTTTTGGGAGATGGTAGTGACTGTAAAAAGTTTCTATTGATTGTAGCAACCGCCGAGAGAGGTCTATGCGGTGGATTTAATTCTTCAATCGTAAAGTTAGCCAAGTCCAGAATAGCTGAGCTTACAAGCCAAAACAAAGAGGTAAAAATACTTACAATAGGGAAGAAGGGAAGAGAGCAGCTTAACAGAGAATTTGAGAAACTTTTTATAGGCCACGTAGATCTAAGTAACGAAAAAAATATCACAATAGATACGGCTAGAAAGATATCAATGGACATCATTTCGAGGTTTGAAGACGGTGAATATGAAGTTGCGGAGATTTTTTATAATAAGTTTGCTTCCGTTATCTCTCAAATACCTAGCTCATATAAACTGTTACCCGTTTCCTTAATTGAAAAAGAACCTGATGCAAGTAATGTTAGCTTTAATTTTGAGCCTGACGAGGATGAAATATTGAACGAAATAATACCAAAAAGCATCGCAACATCAATCTTCTCCGTACTTCAAGAAAATGCAGCCTCGGAACAGGGATCAAGGATGGCAGCGATGGATAATGCGACCCGAAATGCAGGTGAAATGATAGACAAGCTAACCATAGATTTTAACCGATCAAGACAAGCGGCTATTACAAACGAATTAATTGAAATCATTTCTGGTGCTGAAGCACTTTAAATTAAAAAACAGGAGTTGAAGATGTCAAAGGAATTAGGAGTTATAACTCAGGTTATAGGAGCTGTAGTAGACGTAAAGTTTGAAAGCCATCTGCCAGCAATTTTAAATGCTCTCGAGACCGATAACAATGGTTCAAGATTGATTTTAGAGGTTGCTCAGCACCTAGGTGAAAATTCAGTTAGGACCATAGCTATGGATAGTACTGAGGGTCTTGTGAGAGGTACAACAGTTTCAGATACAGGTAGCCCTATAAGTGTACCAGTAGGTAATGCAACTCTTGGCAGAATTTTGAATGTTGTTGGAGATCCAGTCGACGAGCAAGGGAAAGTTAGTCAGAAGGAAACAAGGCCAATACACCAAGATGCACCAGAGTTCTCTGCCCAAGCAACTGAAACAGAGATTTTAGTTACAGGTATTAAAGTTATCGATCTGCTCTGCCCATACTCTAAAGGTGGTAAAATAGGTCTTTTTGGCGGAGCTGGTGTAGGAAAAACTGTTTTGATTATGGAATTAATCAACAATATAGCAAAAGTACACTCTGGGTTCTCAGTTTTTGCCGGGGTTGGTGAAAGGACTCGGGAAGGTAATGATCTGTATCATGAAATGATTGAGTCTGGTGTTATAAATCCAGAAAAACTCGAGGAATCTAAGGTAGCACTAGTTTATGGGCAGATGAACGAACCTCCAGGAGCTAGAGCTCGGGTTGGACTGACTGGTCTTACACTAGCCGAGCAATTCAGGGATCAATCGGGAACCGATGTATTGTTTTTCGTGGATAACATTTTCCGTTTTACTCAAGCGGGTTCAGAGGTCTCCGCTCTTTTAGGCAGAATACCGTCAGCTGTGGGTTATCAGCCTACATTAGCAACTGATATGGGAGCATTACAAGAAAGAATAACATCTACTAAATCAGGATCTATCACTTCAGTTCAGGCTATTTACGTCCCAGCTGACGATCTAACAGACCCGGCCCCAGCGACGTCCTTTTCTCATTTAGATGCGACAACAGTTCTGAGCAGAGCAATTTCTGAAATTGGAATTTATCCAGCTGTAGACCCGCTTGATTCAACAAGTAGGATATTAGACCCCCAAATAGTAGGTGAAGATCATTATAATGTTGCTAGAGATGTACAGGGTATTCTTCAAAGGTACAAATCGTTACAAGATATTATAGCAATTTTGGGTATGGATGAATTATCTGAAGACGATAAGTTAACTGTTGCTAGAGCACGAAAAATACAAAGATTTCTGTCTCAGCCATTTGATGTTGCTAAGGTATTTACCGGTTCTGATGGTAAACAAGTTCCACTCGATGTTACTATTGACAGCTTTAAAAGAGTTGTCGCAGGTGAATTTGATCATCTACCAGAATCCGCATTTTATATGGTTGGCGGTATAGACGAAGTGATAGAGAAGGCTGAGAAGACGGCTGCTGATGTAGCATAGGCGCCTTTGGGTAATTGGAATGACAAATAAATTTGAGCTCAGTATAATATCGGCAGAGAGTAAAGTTTTCGAAGGAAAGGTGGAAAACATTCTAGTGCCTGGAATGGTTGGTGATTTTTTAGTGCTTTCAAATCATGCACCTTGTATCAGTAGTATACGTCCTGGTTTTTTGGAATTTTCTGAGGGAACAAGCGATAAGCAAAGATATTTTGTTTCCGGAGGCATTATAGAGATTATAAATAACGTGGTATCAGTATTAGTAGATTCTGCTGTTGCCGGTGATAAAATTGCGAAGGAAGATATAACTAATCTTATTTCTGAAGTTAATGACAGATTATCTGCTGAAGATACTATAAATAAAGATGATTTGGGACTGAGGAAAAATGACCTGGAAGAGGCATTGAAACAAGCCTAGATTTTAATACTCATTACAAGGAAAATGAGAACCATACTTGTTTAAAGATATACGAATTGCGCTCATTTTCAGTGTCGTATTACTCGATATTATAGGCATTGGGATCATATTTCCTATTATACCGGATTTATTGAAGGAAGTCGGTATAGATAAAACTGCTAGTGCCGCTTTTTGGGGAGGTCTTTTGTCCTCATCCTATGCTTTTATGCAATTTGTTTTTTCACCAACAATTGGGACATTATCAGATATTTTTGGCAGGCGCCCGGTATTACTTGTGGCATCATTCTTTTTAGGAATCGATTATTTGCTGATGGGATTTGCTGAAAATATTTTGATCCTGTTTATTGGTAGAATCATTGGGGGCCTAGCTGGAGGAACTATAGCTACAGGTACTGCTTACTTGGCAGATATCTCAGATACCAAAGACAAAAAAAAGAACTTCGCCATCATAGGAGCGGCCTTCGGACTGGGTTTTATATTAGGGCCGATTATAGGAGGATTGATGGGTGAGATTAGTGTAAGAGCCCCATTTTTCCTATCAGCACTTTTATCTTTTCTAAACTTTTTTCTATGCTTACTCCTACTTCCGGAAACCCTTAAGGTAGGGACAAAAAATAAATTCAGAATAAAAAAGTTAAACCCGTTCTTTAATATGTCTTATGTATTTAAAATTCCTCTATTTAAAGGATTATTTTTTTGCTTCTTTCTTATCGCTTTCGCTAATACAGTTTATCCTGCGATATGGAGTTTTTGGGGAAGAGAAGTTTTCGGATGGTCTTCAGGAATGATTGGGTTTACTTTAGCTTGCTACGGTTTCTTGCTTTTCATAGTTCAAGCATTTGTAATTCGATTAAAGTTTTTTGATAAGCTATCAACAAAAAATTTAACACTTTTTTCTTTATCCTGCGGAATTGTGGCGCTCGTTTCATTCGGTCTTGTACGAGTGGAAATCCTAGTTTTTGCCATAATACCGATTGCAGCTTTATCGGAAATGGTTAATCCAACTTTAAAAGCATTTATGTCAAATAAAATATCTGAAAAAGATCAAGGTATTCTACAAGGTGTTTTAAATAGTATAGTTGGGTTTACTTCGGTTATCGGACCAATTTCCATGAGCTACATCTTTAGCATTGGTGCTTCAAAGGAATCACTTATTTATAGTCCAGGCGCACCATTTTTGTTTGCTGGATGTTTATTTTTTGCTTCTCTGATCTTGATAAGGCGATTTTTAGCTTAGATTTTTTGCTTCAGTTTGAATATAGACCCTCATAGATAGGTTTTAAAGACTCTTCGCTAAATAGCGATGAGACAGAACTTTCGTTAGATATATTTAACATAGCATGAGCCAAAAGAGGCGCAGCAGTAATTATACGGATTTTTCGACAACTTGATACAGTTTCAGTTGGTTCAATAGTATCAGTAATAACCATCGAGCTTAGGTTGGAATTAGAAATTCTCTCTATTGCTTCTCCAGAAAGAACACCGTGAGTTATATATGCATGCACTTCTTTAGCGCCCTTTTCCATTAGAAGTTCGGCTGATTTAATCAAAGTCCCAGCTGTATCACAAATATCATCAACTAGAATGCAGGTTTTATCTGAAACGTCCCCAATAATAGTCATGGAGTTAATTTCTCCAGGAGCACTCCTTCTCTTATCCACTACCGCTAAATCCACGTCAATTTTTTCAGCAAGTTCTCTTGCACGCGATACTCCTCCAACATCAGGTGAAACTATTGTAATATTTTTATTTTTTGCGAAGTTATGTCTTATATCAATTGCGAATATAGGTGATGCATATAGATTATCCACTGGAATATCGAAGAAGCCTTGGATTTGGGCAGCGTGAAGATCTAATGTAAGCACTCTATTTATACCTGCTTGTGCGAGCAAATTAGCCACTAATTTTGCACTAATTGGGGTTCTGGCTTTTGTCCTTCTATCTTGTCTCGCGTAACCAAAATATGGGATTATTGCTGTAACTCTACTTGCACTAGATCTCTTAAGCGCATCTGCAATTATGAGTAGTTCCATCAGATTATCATTTGCTGGATTTGAAGTTGACTGAACTATGAACATATCCTCGCCACGGACATTTTCGAAAACTTCTACAAAGACTTCTTGGTCGCTAAACCGTTCTACACGAGCTTTTACCGGCTTTACTTTTGTGCCGAACAACAGACCAATTCTCTTGCAAATACTTTTTGCCAGTGAGAGATTTGAATTCCCAGATATAATTTTTAATTTGCCGGTTGAGATCATTTTGTTGCGACTCTCTTTTATGGGTTAATCCTATACGTTTTTCATATTTATTAAAGAAAAAGGATTACGTTAGTTTCGTCTTTTTTATTAATTTTCCAAAGTTTAATTATCTTTATTTTCCAGAAATTTCTGCCACGATATGATCTTCATAATTTTCATTATCAACTGAAGTTTCTGAAACACAGTATTTTTGAATTGATTGATTTGTCCTATGGACACTCTCTTGGTCTTTACTTAATAGATGGTGCCATTGGGGCAAAGGGTTCCCTTCACTTATTAATCTATAACTACAACTCGAAGGGAGAAATTTAGAATTTTTGCGTAAATTGTCTTTAGTGAGTTTTAAGCAGGCTTTAACATTTTTTTCTCTATTCTCGTAATCGCTACACTTACAGCTCTCAAGCTCAAGCTTTGAACATGAAATGTTAGTGATAAAAATTTTCTTCTTATTAACTATTTTCAATAGACAGCACTTAGCGCAACCATCACATAAGGCTTCCCACTCATCTTGACTTAACTGATCAAGAGTGTATTTTTCCCAAAAAAATTTTCTTAGCTTAGTCATCAGCTAAAACACTTTCTATAATTTCACAATCAGATTTCATCTGTAAAATCAACTCTTTTTCCGAGTTAAACTTAAGCTCAGGTCTTATAAATTTGACTAGTGAAATAGAAACATTTTCTCCATATAAATCTTCATCAAAGTCAAAGATGAAAACCTCAATATTTGGCTCATAATCTCCATAGGTTGGCCTTGATCCTATTGATGCTGCTCCCTTAAAACTTCTTTTATTATCTTTGGATAAAATTTTAATGAATACTGCATAGACACCATGTTTGGGGACAAGTGTATTTCTTAAACCAAT
>CACBAM010000008.1 GCA_902537215.1 uncultured Alphaproteobacteria bacterium | reverse complement strand
TTTAACAAAGCTCGGAGCAAAGGCAAAGCAACAGCCAAGGCTTGTCAGGGTGAAGGCGAAAAAAGGTAATAAGTAGTTAGTTTTCTAACATCCTTTATAATTCTTCTTAAAGCATTCTCTGGCTAATTCTTGGGCCCTTACTATCTGATTTGAGTTCATTTTCTCTGTGAGTAGTTGACGAAGTTATTGAGCCATTACGAATCCACTTGAGGATGCTAGATTTGCCCACATGTGTGCATACACTTTATCTTCTGGTACTCCATTCCCTAAATAATATAACCTAGACAGATGATACTGAGAAAAGTATTACCTTGTTCTGCGGACCTACTAAACCATTTTAATGCAATTTTATAGTCAGGTACTACGCCGAGTCCAAAACTGTGTGCCACCCCTAGGTGATATTGCGCTTTAGCGTCGCCCTGTTCGGCAGAAAGGGCAAACCATTTTACAGCAGTCTTATAATCTTTGGGAACGCCTGTCCCCTTACGATACATCTTTGCCACGTTGAATTGGGCAATCATATCTTTTTTTCTGCTAATGGCATAAATATCTTCAGAGCACTGTCATAGTCTCCCTCTTTGTATGCAGCAGCGGCTCTTTGCAGTTCACTACCCCGACTTATATCGTAGCCTCCAAACAAAAAGATAAGGAAAGAAAATAATATTCCTGTAAATTTCATAGCGTAATAAAATTTTCTGTTTTCAAAATTAAGAAGTATCGAGTGATATAGGTCCATAGATTATCACAAAACAACCCCATTTACCCCGTAATATCTACTCTTCTTGCCTTTTTACTATCATACCTGTATGCAATACTGTCGCTGCAAGTTTATCCTTATGAGAAAATAACTGCCCTTGTATTGACGTAATAGTCCTGCCCGACTTTAGAATATTCGTTCGGATTAAGGCCTTCCCCTCAAAAGTCGGGCGATGAAAGGATACATGAATATCTGTAGTATTGAACAAATACTTTCCGTCAGCATAAGCCGATGCAGTTATACCTGTTGTTTCATCCAAAACACATGTAACCATTCCGCCTTGAACAGTTCCGTGAGGGTTCAAGCAAATATCAGGAAACAAAACTTCGAAAGTTGCAGTCTCACTTTCAAAAGCGATAAATCGAATGTTAAATAGCTTAGATATATTTCCTTTATGGGAAAGCTTCAAAGATTTTTCAAAGTTTTCTACTTTCATAATTATTCTTTCCAATTTTAACAATCGTAAAAGTATTCCCTACTCTTTTCCATTTTACAACAGCAGGATGTTTGAGTTGACGTATGGTTACTAGAAAATCGTTATTCAAAATTACCCTCGCTCTTCGAATCGGTATTAGATTCTCTCTATTACCCTCCTTTGGTTTAAATCAGCTGAAAGTCCGGTCTCTGCAAGACTTAAAATAGCTCTCACGCCGCGTTCAACACCAATTTTTGCATCCATTTATTCAAGTCACATAGCCTATAACCGTTACCATAGCTCTGCCCAACTGTCTTATTAGACCACCCACCTATCTGGTCAGTAATCTCAGAAGGACAACCAACATATCTCAATCTATCTCTCAATGAATGTCTAAAGCTATGCATTTTATACTGACCGAAACCTTCACTTCTCAACCATTTGTTAAGCGATGCGCTGGCAGTATTAGTACTAGTGTAGGATGAAGTATTATATCTTGGAAACGTAAATTTGCTCCCCGACATTTCTTTAATTCTCATGGCTGACCAAAAAGCTGCTCCGACTAAAGGAATCTCCCTTTTGCTGCTCGTTGTCTTTAAATGTCTCCATGGATGGCTTTGCACCAAAACAAAAACTTACCTCCGGGTCTAGTCTAATATCTTCTACCAAAAGACCTGTTGATCCTGCTAATCTCATTCCTGTATCTGATATAAGAGCTATAAGCCATCTCAGCTCATCATAAATCTCTATGCATCTCTTTTGTATAGCTCGTATGGTTTTGATAGGAATTGGCTCTATGCTCCCTACCCCTGCAAATCGGTCAAATCGGAGCCCACTAAAGTGGTTCTTTAAACTCAGACCATTCTCATTGTTAGCAAAGTTAAAGATAGCCTTTACGACAGCTAATATTCTTGTAATAGAACTTCCTGCTAATTCTCTTTTTAAGAGATAATCTCTAAAGAAGTTTGCAATAGCTCTCGTATAACTGGCTAAATCTTTATCTCCGATGGAGCTTATTATATATCTAGTAGCTCTCTGAACTGAGTTATAAAAAGTAACACCTTTATTTTTACCTATTAACTCTAGATACAGGTGGGCCACCTTTGTAAATTTAATGCTTAAATCATTGCTTTGATTGTTTGTGGCAGATACAAGAAATTGACTGCATGGCAGTTCCTTATCCAACCGTACTTTATTCCAATATACCTCTAATTTATGTAATGCATCTCTGACCTGCTTCCCAGCTGTTTTAGGGCATTTAGCTTTAAGCGAATAGGTCAAACGACCAACTTTGTATAGTTCTCTTAAATCTGCCGGCACTCGCTTTGAAAAAAAATATTCCACGCTCTTGAAATGTATAAGCTTCATTTTGGTCTACCCTCCTTGACTAAATTTCATCAAAGCCAAGTAAATATAGCTAATATTTAATTATGATGGTGCCCAGGGAGAGAGTTAATTGCTTCGTACATGCACCAATGACTACATCAAAGTAAGCAATATCAATATGTTAGGTAAAGTGTAGTTCATGTCAAGACGCACATATTTGTCTACCGTTTTGTCTACCCCAATGCCAGACCACTGGGGGCGCTTACGTAGTATGTCCTTAGAGTGTGCAGCAGGTGCGGATTTTTAACTTACTTATCACAGACTGTTTGATATACAGTAGAATAATCCGCTGCGACTGAAGCGTAGAGCGCTCCCTTTTCCTCACTCTTTTTTTTCCATTGCTTATCGGCAAGAGCTGTGAAAAACCCTATTGCTTTATATAAATCGGAACATTGTTTAGTTGACCATTTTTTTATCGGATTGTGCCGAGGCAAAAGAACCTACAACAGAAAATAAAGCAGTAAATATAAACAATCTCAGAAATGTCATGATCTCTCCTTTTATATATGTGTCTGTATATTAAATTTAGTAGCCATTTCTAAATTTTGTCAATTAAAGAGCAAGGGGCAAAATTGTAATATTAAAGTATTTGAAATATAAATGAGCATAGAAACTAAAAACGGAGTTCCACACGTATACTATTTTAGGAGTGTGCAATAAATAGGAAAAGAAAAAATACGGCTTAATAAGCTAGTTAGCTAACTCTTCATGAATGACTGTTCCTGAGTATGCCTTACAAACATTTTCTTCATCATATCGGTCACATAAATGTTCGATTAACTCAATCATATTGTGAGGACCATTCACGTAATCCATAAAAGCATCTAGCGAGACCCACTCATTAATAACAAGTAACTGCTCTTCTCTAGTTAATACGATACTATATTTTTCTAAACCTACTATCCCATCTGCTCGGCTATCAACTATTAATTGCTTCACATCATCCGCTGAACCCTCTTTTGGAGAGATCGCTATTACGCTAGTCATTTTCAACTGTATTTCCTCCTTTTACTTAACTAGATTTACTTTAAAGCCTTAGGCATTTAGCGCTTATAAAAAAATGCTCGATAGACAATTCAGAATTACCCAAGATATAACAAATAAGCAAGCCCTTGTTCATCGATAGCACACAGGGGATGTGTAGGTCGATGCTCTTGAAGTGTGCAGCAGATGGGGTGTTGAGTTATTGGTAAAAAAACACCTCTAAGAAAAACTCTGTGATTTTATTTTTTTTAGTTGTTAGAAATTTCTCTTTTAAATAACCTGTGAGTGGAAATCAAAAATAAAGGACTGAGTTTGAAACAGGGGTCAGAAATTGAGTTGCAATCTGCAAAGGTTGCTTGTTTCGCGGGATTATTTATGTTTGGGTACGTAAGTTTTTTAACGATGTCAACTGAACAAAACTTCGAATTAGCTTGGGTTAATTACCTTACCGTTATAACGCCAATTATTATGTTTTTGACAACCTGCTTAGTAAGTTATTTCTTATTTATTTCCGTTGATAAACAAAGAAATGCTGATTTATATCCCTACTTTCTAATTTTATTCATAATCATAGTTTGTGCCTTCTTCATTATCATGATTGACCTTAAGGCTCTTCTAAATATTTTCGTACTAATGACTTTTGAAGAGCATACGGGCACCGGAAGATGGCTCTTCTTTGTGACACAAATTTTCCCACTAATAGTTATTACTTCTGTTTTTCTTATGCGATTTTGGGCAATGTGTTTATTTATTTTTTTAAATTCTTTGACCCCTATTTTTAAGTTTTACTGGATTCTAAATCATCCTAAAGTTTTTTTTGCTGAAAAATGGGAGGATCTGGATAATGGGATGGCAATCTCGAGTGCTTTCCTGCGAGACGAGATAATGTCTAACGTGTTTATAATAATAATAGTTTTCGGTATCTTTTATTTTAATAGATTTGTCTCAAACTCAATTCAAAAAAATGAGAAAAAAAATGCTGTTTTAGGCAGGTATTTCTCCCCCGATATTAAAAAAGAAATTGAAGATTCAGCATTTTCAATTGACAAACAGCAACCTAAAGAGCTCCAAGTTGCTATTTTGTTTACCGACATAATTGGGTTTACAAAAATTTCAGAAAAAATGGACCCTAAAGAAGTTTTAAAATTACTTTCGAAGTATCAAACACTTATGATCGATGCAATTTTTAGACATGGAGGATCAGTCGATAAATTCATCGGAGATGCTGTAATGGCTAACTTTGGTACACCTAAATCTTCTGATAATGATGCACAAAACGCTTTTAATTGTGCCTTAACAATGAATAAGAAACTAAAAGAGTGGAATCTAGATAGAGCGAAAGATAATTTACCTGAAATAAGTCATAGAATAGGTATTCATTATGGTCATTGTGTGGTTGGAAATTCAGGAAGTGAACAAAGAACTGAATTTGCTGTAATAGGGGATACTGTTAATGTTGCCAGTAGAATATGTGATGCTTGTAAAGAGTTTGATACAGATTTCTTGATTAGCGACAGCTTGGCAAATAAGATCAAGTTACCGGCTAAAAGTAAACGGGTTAAGCGATATTCCATCAAAGGTCGTGACCAAAAATTAGATATAGTAAAAATATATTAAAATTTAAAGGCAGATGGTTTGCTAACCTTGATCAATTAAAAAATTTTATTAAGAAATAGTAGTGTTTTTCATTTGCTTGAAAGATTTGAAACCTTTACCTTTCTAACC
The DNA here is from genome assembly GCA_902537215.1 of uncultured Alphaproteobacteria bacterium. Taxonomy (GTDB): domain Bacteria; phylum Pseudomonadota; class Alphaproteobacteria; order Rhodobacterales; family Rhodobacteraceae; genus CACIJG01. The sequence goes on along the minus strand of CACBAM010000008.1, from coordinate 89,314 downwards.
AGGGATTGAGGCAATCAATGTTACCAACTATTTTTTAAGAAACTTTTAAATAAATCATGGAGAAAAAATGTCAGGACTTAGAGAAAACTCAGATCAAATTTGTAGCGTTATTCAAGTAAGCGTAAAAGGAGATCCTGATGAGTTTAAAAATTGGGTTAAGAACCGATCATCAAAATATGTTTTAGATTTAAATGAAGAGAAACTTATAAGCTATGAGTGGCATTTTTCTGATGATGGAAGAGAAGCAACATTAGTAGAGTTATTAGTAGATAGTGAAGGATATATGCAACGCCTAAAAAATCATATGGCAAGCCCTATTGCAGCAGAAATTACAGATCTAGTTGATTTTAAGGGATGGCATATTTATGGTAATGCAAAACCAGATTTGAAGGAAGCTCTTCGGCCAATGGGAGCTACTTTTCAAAGTTACTTTTTCGGATTTAATCACTCAATATAAAGATTCTAGAATCTCAACAGAGATTGACATAGAGAAGCTTTTACAACAATAGACTAGCGTCAGGTATATACCTTTCAAAATATCAAGAAGTTAATGAATAAATTCATACGACAAATAAAAATCGTAAAAAATAACGACTTAGAAACACTAGAAAACCTCTTACATGACGATTTTATGTTCATTCGTGAAAGTGGACTCGTTACAAGAGATGAATTCGTAGAACATATAAAAATGCTACGAACTGAAAGTGGAGGACTTAAATTTCTGGACTTTAAATGTTGCTACGAGGATGAAAATACTCTTGTCTGGCAGGATCTTTTTCACGATCCAAAAGATAATAAGCGTTTCATTGTTACCAATTTTGACGCTTATAAAGAAAACAAATTGTGGAGGACAATGATTAATCCATTAGTGGTCGACTCCGCTCTGGAAAAAATAAAGTAATATTTCTACTTATTATCTTTTTTTGCCTTCACTCTCACGCGCTTTGGCTGTTTCTTCGGCTTTGCTCCAATACTTGATAAAAGCAGGATGGTGGCTAATGTTGCTACAAATATTATCATACTTTACACTCAGTAAGCTTTGGTGCTTTTACAAGTGATTTGTAGCCATTTTTGTCTACCCTTATGAATTGTTCACACAAAATACATACAAATCAATAGGATGTCATTTTTGATGGTGCCCAAGGAGAGACTCGAACTCTCACGGTATTGCTACCGGCGGATTTTGAGTCCGCTGCGTCTACCATTCCGCCACTTGGGCACAAAGATTAAAAATATACTTGCATTAACTTGCTTTCAACTTAAAAAGTCAAGAGTTCAATTTATTTAAGGAATTTATTATTTATACCAAACTCGAAAATCGTATAAACATAAAAAGGGCATTGAACAGCAGAATGTCTCTATTTATATTATGTCTTTGGGCATTTTCGGAGGCCTTCATTTTTCCGATACCTCCCGACCCATTTTTGATCGCTCTAGTATTAGCAAATAATAAAAAGTTTTTTTTGTACTGTCTGCTATGCACCGCTTTCTCTGTTTTAGGTGGTATAACCGGTTACTATATAGGTTTTATTTTTTGGGAAGAAATAGGAGTACATATAACCGAGTACTTCGCTTTGACGGACCAAATTAACAATTTCAAAGAACTTTATAACGAAAATGGTTCTCTAGCTGTCTTTATAGCAGGAGTATCACCCATTCCATATAAACTAGTTACGATTATATCTGGTATAAGCTCCATGAATTTTTTTTACTTCTGTTTATTCTCACTATTTTCAAGGGGCTTACGGTTTTTTCTTATTGGATTTTTAATATTTTGGTTTGGATCACAAGTTCAAAGTTTTATTGAAAATAGACTTGGTTTACTTACCTTAATAATTATAGTTAGTGCCCTGAGTATATTTCTCCTATTGAGCTTTTTATGATAAAAACCTACTTAAATCACATCTCTCTTGGGACGATTTCTATTAGTATGATATTGTTTGCTTTGATATCAGAGTATGTGTTTGGATTTACTCCTTGCTCTTTATGCTTGATACAGCGATACCCACACATGCTAGTAGCTATAATCTCGATTTGGCTAGTTTTTTTCAGGACACACGATCTGTTTATGTATCTATTAAACACATTGATTATGGCGTCTAGCATTATTTTGGCGTCTTATCACGTCGGTGTAGAACAAGGTATATTTCAAGGCCCCCAATCTTGTTCATCTTCTAATCTTTCTTCGGTAAATGAGAAAAGTGCTGAAGCATTATTGATAGACATCTTAAATACATCTGTCGTTAGATGTAACGAAGTAACATGGTCCTTTATGAGACTATCAATGGCAAGCTGGAATCTAATTATGTCCATAGCACTTTTTGTAGGCTGGACGGTCTCCTCTATTCATTTATTTAATTTTTTTCAATCAAAATCTTTTTCAAAATAAAGAAAGTCGATCCACGATTTATGCATATCACTAGGAGGAAATTTCTTTCCCTTATTTAATAAAACTTCTGGAGATGGTTTGGTCGGTGCTCTCTTCAACTTAAATCCTGCTTGAGACGTCGTTTTCGCAGCTTTTCTCAAGTTACAAGATTGACAAGCAGCAACAACATTGTCCCAACGCGTTTTACCTCCTCTCGACTTCGGCACAACATGATCAAAAGTAAGATCTTTTCCCTTATAGCCACAATATTGACAAGTAAATTCATCTCGCAAAAATAAGGTGGCTCTGGTAAAGGGCACAGTTTTTGTAGGTACCACATAATTCTTAAGCACTATTACTGATGGAAGTGGGAGTGTTAATTTCTCTGATCGAACCACTTCTTCATATTCAGCTGCGACATTTACTCTTTTTAAGTATACTGCTTTAATAGCTTCTTGCCAGGGCCACAGAGAAAGTGGGAAGTAGGACAGTGGTCTATAGTCAGCATTTAAAATTAATGCAGGTCGCTGTATTGATTTTTTAAATAAAGCAGGCTCAACATTAGCTTGGCTATCCAGCATAGACTTCTTTACTCCCAGATTGACGTATGCAACGTTAGAAACATCTCATTATTATTAGATAGTTTTTGTCACAAAAAAACTAGCTAAAAATTTTTTTAATAAACTCTAGGGCCTTCGATAATCCATCCGGAGCAATCCCATGTCCAATATTCTTACTAACATGAGTAGAGAGTCTGACATTTATCTTATTCAAAACTTTTTCGGCATCATACATTGATGAAATTGGTACCACATCATCCGCATCCCCATGAATTAATACTACAGGGGGATAACGCTTTTTATTACTTTCTTCCAAGGATTCTGGCATAAGAAGTCTCCCTGAGATACCAACAATACCTCCTAGGTCGTTTAACTGTCTTAAGCCAATGTTTAAAGAAATCATACAGCCTTGGCTAAATCCAAGTAAAATAAAGTCGGAGGAACCTAAACCAAATCGTTCTTTGTAAATGTCAATTAAATTAATTATTAATTTTTCTGAAGAGGCTAATGCTTGCATCATATCAGGAATGGTTGATCCATCTATTTCAGGTATTGGAAACCACTCATATCCAAAAGGAGATGCACCACACTTTCTGGGAGCATCTGGTGAAGCAAAAAAACAATCTGGTAACTGTTCTGATAAATGGTCACTTAAAGAGAACAAATCCGCTCCATCAGCTCCATATCCATGCAGGAAGATAACAACTTTTTTTACTGATCCTGAAGAAGGCATCCTCTCTTTTACGTTTAATTCATTTACCATAATGTAGACTCCCTAGACTTAAAATTTCTATAAAAATGCCACAAAATTATTGCACATACTGATCTATAAGGCACCCAGCTTTCAGCTATTTTTCTTATCTCTTTTTCCGAAGGCCTATTTTTCAAGTTTAGTAAATTTTTTGCAGCCTCTTGCAAAGCAAGATCACCTGCCGGAAAAATGTCTAACCTTCTTAAGCTGAAAATACAGTATATTTCCGCTGTCCATAATCCAATACCTTTAACACCAGTCAAAATGTTTATAACGTCCTCGTTTTCCATTGTCTCCATTTTATCAAAATCAAGTCCACTTTCAGTAAGGCTTTTTAGATAAGAAATTTTTTGTCGTGAAAATCCTAGGTTCCTTAATTTATTATCAGCTTGGTTATTTAAAATTTCTTCGTCTTTGATATCTGCATCTATAAAACGACTCCATATCGCCGCGGCTGAGGCTATAGAAAGTTGTTGCCCTACAATAGTTTTTTTTAGCGCCACAAGTCCTTTCTCTCTTGGGTCAAAAGGAGGAAGTCCAAAGTTCCTTTCAACCAGCCTAAATCTTTTTTCTAGTTTATATATGCTCGGCGCTATATCTTTTATAAATTCGGCACTTAACATTTCTTGATTATTCCACAAGTTCATTTATCTTCCCAAAAAATTTTGCTCTAAAACTAAGCTTATGGTCCTTTCTATAAATGAATTGTGGGTTATTTTTAATTTCTAATAAAATTGGCACAAAATTGTTAACAGTATAAAGCACAGAGAGAATATTTTTTTTTAGTCCCATGCTTTTTATTTCCTTTTTCCCCGCATGAAACAAATTAAGTGTCAGATCGATATCAGAATGTATTCTTTGTGAAATATTTTCATTAATTCTGCCTTCAAAATATGTACTATAATCTATTCCCGTGGGTAAAAAAAGTGAGTAACATTTGTTTTGACTCAGGGATCCTGCTGCTAAAACAAATCTTGCTAAACCAAGGGATAACCCGAAATATTTAGAAAGATTTCTTCTAAGGGAGTAATCATTAAACTCGATCAGACAACTTAGACCCATGAACAAAAGATTCTGCGAGGTGTCTCGAATATATTTGATTTGCTGTTCGTAACTATCAAAGGGCTTTTTTGAACAGTCAAATTCACGTGCTTTAATAAGTCTAAGTAGATTACTCTTGTGTAGCTTACCCTCCGCAAGAAGCTTAGAAAGGATCAGTAAATATTCATTTTCTCCAAATGAATATCCATCATGCATATCATTTATGTAATCTTCCCACCAGCGCAATTTTAGATATCCAAGCTCAGGCTCACTAACGTTCCAAGCTATATTTGCCAATTCGAGATTAAATGAATATATCGCCGCTATTCCTTTTCGTCTCTCAGAATCTAAGTGTCTAATAGAGTCAAACCTTTCGCGATCAAATTTTTTAAGATTGCTTAACCAGTTGGCACCAATCAATTTGGGGATGCTCCTTCCTTGATCAACTTCCAGTTAATTGAATCTAGAAGAGCTTGAAAACTCGCATCAAGAATATTTGCAGAAACGCCCACAGTAGACCACCTTAAGCCTTTTTCATCTTCGCTATCAATTAACACCCTAGTGACTGCCGAAGTTCCCCCAGAGGTTATCCTCACTTTAAAGTCGATTAGGCGTACGCCGTTAATAATATCTTGATACTGTCCTAAGTCCTTGGAGATGGCTTTGGACAATGCATTAACCGGTCCCAAGTCATTCATTTCTTCGTCCATACTTTCTGATACAGAGAGGGTTTCTTTATCTCCAATTTTTAAAACAACCACTGCTTCAGACAATGTTTTTGTATTGCCTATAGTGTCTTTTCTTCGCTCGGTAGTAACTCGATATCTTTTTACTTCAAAAAAATTCGGCATTTGACCTAACATCCTTCTTGCAAAAATTTCAAAAGATGCGTTTGCTGAATCGAAAGAATATCCCTCGCTTTCTTTGTATTTAATTTCTTTGAGTAACATAGATAGCTTACCAGTATCGCCAGCTGCCTCAATACCTGCTTGCTGTAGTTTTTCTCTCAAATTTGATAAACCAGCCTGATTAGATACAGGGATAATTCTCTCATTTCCGACCAACTCTGGATCTATATGCTCATAGGTTTCAGTATCCTTTAATATAGCATTGGCATGTAGACCTGCCTTATGAGCGAAAGCAGAGCTACCTACATAAGGCGCAAATCTATTTGGCACTCTATTAAGCACTTCATCCATAATTCTTGATGCTCTGGTAATTTCTTTGAGGCTATCAGATGTCACCCCAGTTAGGAATTTTTCGGCAAACTGCGGCTTTAATAAAAGAGTAGGCAAGAGAGAAATCAGATTTGCATTGCCACATCTTTCACCAAGTCCATTAAGTGTGCCCTGTATTTGTCTTACTCCAGCTTGTACAGCTGCTAGCGAATTTGCCACAGCATTTTCTGTATCGTTATGTGCATGGATACCAAGTCTGCTAGCATCAATACCCTCTTCTATCAAACTCTCAATTGTCTCTTTAACTTGGTCAGGCATACATCCACCGTTGGTATCACATAACACTACCCAATCAGCTCCAGCAGCCATCGCTTCTTTAACTATTGAAATCGCATATTTTTTGTTAGCTGCAAAACCATCGAAAAAATGTTCTGCGTCGAAATGTACCTCTTTACCTAAAGATTTTAAGTGTTTTATTGAAGACGTAATAAGCTCTATATTTTCGTCCAGAGAAATTCCCAAAGCTTTTTGCACATGGAAATCATGGCTCTTCCCTACAAGACACACAACACTTGTTCCTGCAGATACTACTTGGGCCAAAGTTTCATCATTTTCAACAGACCTTCCAAATCTTTTAGTCATTCCAAATGCAACTAGCTTCGATTTAGGAAATTCTTTTTTTCTATCAAAGAATTCACTATCTATAGGGTTCGCGCCGGGCCAACCCCCCTCTATGTAATCAATACCGATATCTGCTAATAACTGACTTATTCTCAGTTTATCGTCCAGCGAGAAGGTAACGCCCTGGGTCTGTTGCCCATCCCTAAGTGTCGTATCGTAAATATAAAGCCGCTCTTTTGTGGTCATAATTTTTTAAGCTTATTAATTTTAAGTTTTTGACTTAATTCCCAAGTGGTTTCCTGACCGCCATCTTTTATTATAATACCGGCACTCAGCAAGTCTTCTCTTATTTTATCTGCCAACGAAAAGTTTTTTGATATCCTCGCATTGTTTCTTTTTTCAATTAACTTATCAACCTTTTCGGATAACTCCGCTGGTATTAGGGCACTTTCTATTGTATCCTTTGAAGAGAATCCAAAAAACGTGCAAGCATTTCTTAACTCGTCAAACTTTTCGTTATTAAATAGCTGATGCATTTCATAGATAGATTGCGGGGTATTAAGATCGTCCACTAAAGCCTTAAGTATTTGCCTTGGGAGCCCAGTTTTTTTTATTGGATCAATTCTATTATTCCATTTTATTAAAGTCTTTTCAGCTTCTGCCAGCCTCTCAAATTTCCAGTCCAGCGGCTGTCGATAATGAGTGGAAAGCATATTATATCTTATTGAAGGTCCTGAAAAATCTCTTTGGATTAAATCATATACAGTCAAAAAATTGTTAAGTGATTTTGACATCTTTTCACCCTCAATTTTAAGAAAGCCGTTATGAAGCCAAAAATTGGCGAATTTTTTCATGTTATTTGAGCATGTACTTTGGGCAATTTCATTCTCATGATGAGGGAAAATCAAATCGATACCCCCTCCATGAATATCAAATTGATCTCCTAATATATCCTTGGCCATCGCTGAACATTCGATATGCCATCCGGGACGTCCTCTTCCCCACGGGCTTCCCCAGCCTGGCTCTTCAGCATTAGACGGTTTCCACAAAACAAAATCTAGTGGATTTTTCTTTGTGTTTTCATTTTCAATCCTGACACCTTCTTTAAGCTCGTTTATTTTTTTGTTAGAAAGGAGTCCATAATCTGAAAATTGCTCTACTTCAAAAAATACATGACCGTCTTCCGTAGGGTAGGCATAAGACAAGGAAATAAGTTTGGAAATCATGTCCTTCATCTGAGAAACATAATCCGTTGCTCGCGGTTCATAAGTGGGTCTGAGCGCTCCCAAAAAGTCCATGTCTTTGTGAAACCAACTTATTGTTTCTTCCGTTACTTTCTCAATGTTAACGCCTCTTTCTAAAGCTTTAGCGTTAATTTTATCATCAATATCTGTGATATTTCTTACATAAGTAACATTGTCCTCTTGGTATAGATATCGAAGAAGTCGGAACAATATGTCAAATACTAACACTGGTCGAGCATTACCTATATGAGCTCGGTCATAAACTGTAGGTCCACAAACATACATACGAACATTTTTCTCATCTAGAGGCTTAAAAGCTTCTTTTGTCCTTGAATAGGAATTATATAAAAAAAGAGGTGTTTCCATATTTGTTTCGATATTATAAGAATAATTCTAGAGTATTCATAACTTATGATTCTGTGTAGTAAAGCTATTTTCTTTTTTGATTAGTATGGAACGGTATGTTAGGTAAAAAATCATGCGATTAATCTTATGCGCACTAGTATCTCTAGCGGCTGTGATCTTAAATTCAGCAATTTTTGCTCAAGGTTTTTTTGAGCAAGAACCTTATGACCCAATTGAGAGCATCAATCGAACAACCCATGAATTCAATAAGGGACTTGATAGATACGCTATAAGACCAACTTCAAAAATATATGGAGCATATGTTCCTGAATTAATACGCATACCAATATCAAACTTCCGCGGAAATTTAAACGAACCGAAAAGGTTTATAAATCATATTTTCCAAAGAGATTTTGGCAGTGCAGGAACTGATCTCAGCAGATTTATTATCAATTCCACACTAGGAATTGGTGGGTTGATCGATGTTGCATCTATGTGGAATATTTACCCAAGAAATACAGGTTTTGATGAAACTTTTAGATCATTCAATATACCTCAAGGCGCGTATGTAGAATTGCCACTCTTTGGACCAAACTCCGCTAGAGGATCATTTGGATTAATAACAGATTATGTACTTAATCCCTCAAAGCCAATAACTGCAGGCATTGATGGTGTGGTCATGCTGGGTGTAGAAGTGGCAAATGTTTTTCAGAGAAGATATGAGTTTGCTCCTATGATAGATGCTACACTATATAACTCTACAGATAGCTACTCAGCTGCAAGAAATATCTTTCTTCAAACTAAAAACGAGTTTGACATCGATGATGATGAGTCAGATGTTTTTGACCCATACAATGACGAGTAACTTATTTATCTATGCCACCCGAAAACACCCTACTTTGCCTAATATCAATATCTTCGATCTGACTTAGAAAGCTTGCACCAATTGGTCCTTTTGAGTTATTGAAGACTCTATTTGCCTGACGAAGTCTTGCACGATCAATAGCATTACGAATAGAGCGCGCATTGGCAAAGTGCGGCTGTTTTTTTCGAATTTTTATGTATTCGGCCATAGCTTTTTTGCTCTCTTTATTAAAATGGTAGTTCATACTCGCAACCATAACTTCAGCAATCTCCAATAATTCATTATTTGAATAATCGGGAAACTCTATATGGTGAGCTATACGTGATCTAAATCCTGGGTTGCTTTCAAAAAACTTATCCATTTTATCCTTATAGCCTGCTAAAATAACAACTAAGTCATCCCTATTATTTTCCATCACTTGTAATAATATCTCTATAGCTTCTTGACCATAATCTCTCTCGTTTTCCGGCCTATATAAATAGTAGGCTTCATCAATAAATAAAACTCCTCCCATAGCTTTCTTGAGAACTTCTTTGGTCTTTGGAGCCGTATGTCCAATATATTGCCCTACAAGATCATCTCTTGTCACGGTTACCAAGTGTCCTTTTCTAACATAACCCAAACGGAAAAGGAGATTAGCCATCTTGAGAGCGACTGTAGTTTTACCAGTACCTGGATTACCAGAAAAACTCATATGTAAAGTTGGCGACTCATTAACTAAGCCAAGCTTTTCTCTAGCTTTATCTACCAAAAGTAATGACGCCGTCTCTTTGATGCGTGTTTTAACTGGTGTGAGACCAATTAAGCTATTATCGAGTTCTGCAAGAATATCAGCAACGCCACTTGCCTGGAAATCTTCCTTTAAATTTACTTCAGTGACAATCTCAGACTCTTGTTCTTGTCCTTCATTTTCCATAAGCTAGTCCTATTTATATCTCGAGCCCTGGGGATTATCGCTAGAATAAGGTGTTATAGAGTATTGAATATTTCTTCCTTTAACCTCAGTTCTACTCAATTTAAACCCAGGTTCCTCAGGAGGTCTATTAACAATAAATGAGAGCCTGATTGATTCCCAGCCTGGAGATGAGTCAAACGCAATAATTCTTATATAGTAAGAACCATAAATCTTTCGGCATTCATTTAACTCGTAAACTACCGCTGCCGCATCCGGATTATCAAACATTGGATGTCCCCACATCTCCCAATAGGTATTTCTAGGATGTGGATCGTCAGTATATTCGATGCTTACTGCCCAGCCGTTATCTATACAATATTGTACTTGTTCATGAATTTGTTGATCGGTAAAATCGGGTAAAAATGAAAATGTGCCTTGTGTAACTCTCATTATTTTTCTCCTTAAGATACAGATGTTGTTGGAACAAAGTCTGGCGCATCAGTGGATGCATAATCAAAAGTTACATCCTTCCATATGTCCAGAGCTTCTCGCAAAGGTGTACATGTTTTTGCTGCTTCTGCGAGAATTGTAGGGCCCTCAGCTAAATAATCTCTACCCGCATTTCTGGCATAGACCATAGCCTCTAAGGCGACTCTATTTGCTGTCGCGCCTGCCGCTATTCCTTGAGGGTGTCCTATAGTGCCACCTCCAAACTGTAGAACGACATCTTCACCCAAATAATGGATTAATTGATGCATTTGTCCCGCGTGAATGCCTCCGGAAGCGACGGGCATAACTTTATTTAACGACGCCCAGTCTTGATCGAAGAATACTCCTGTTTCCAAAGACACTGAGTTCTGTTCTTCTCTACAGATATCATAGTAGCCCTTTGTTGTTGCAGGATCTCCTTCTAACTTGCCAACAACGGTACCCGCATGGATGTGATCTACTCCTGCCAACCGCATCCATTTTGCTATCACTCTAAAAGAAACTCCATGAGTTTTTTGTCTTGTGTAGGTGCCATGGCCTGCTCGATGTAGATGCAGAATCATGTCATTATCTCGAGCCCACTTTGCCATGGATTGAATTGCGGTGTAACCAATAACTAAGTCAATCATTATGATGACAGATCCTAATTCCTTAGCAAACTCGGCTCTTTTATACATTTCTTCCATCGTACCAGCAGTCACATTTAAATATGTGCCTTTAACCTCTCCAGTGGCAGCACTCGCTCTATTTACAGCTTCCATACAGTATAAGAACCGATCTCTCCAGTGCATAAATGGCTGACTGTTTATATTTTCATCATCTTTAGTAAAATCTAATCCCCCTTTTAGGGCTTCGTACACAACTCTCCCATAGTTTCTTCCGGAAAGTCCAAGCTTAGGCTTTACAGTTGCTCCCAGGAGGGGGCGTCCATAACAATTAAGTCGCTCTCTTTCTACGACTATTCCCGTAGCTGGGCCTTGAAAAGTTTTAACATAGGCTACCGGTAGTCGCATATCCTCTAGTCTTAGTGCTTTTAGAGGCTTAAAGCCAAAAACATTACCAATGATTGATGCTGTAAGGTTAGCAATGGATCCAGGTTCAAAAAGATCTAACTCATAGGCAATATAAGCAAAATACTCGTTTGGATTGTTAGGTGTTGGATCAACTCTGTAGGCTTTAGCTCTGTATTTTTCACATGCTGTTAAACGATCTGTCCAAACTACTGTCCAAGTTGCAGTTGAACTTTCACCAGCAACTGCTGCTGCTGCTTCAATAGGATCCACCCCATCTTGAGGAGTGATCCTAAAAAGTGCTATGACATCGGTATCTTTGGGTGAATAATCAGGCTCCCAATACCCCATTTTCTTGTATTCTAAAACCCCAGCTGAGTATCGAGCTTTAGCATCTAATTTTTTATCACCATCAGGCATTGTTTCCTCCTTTTTACCTATATTTGTCTTAACTCACCTTTTGAATAACTTTGTGCCATTTGATCTAAAGATTTAACTAATATTTTTTTTGCATGTCCTGCAGTTTCAAACCTTTCAAACCTATCAGCACATAGCTTTTCCATTTCCTCACTAGCGGGAATAGCAAATTTTCTAGGGTCAAATTCAGCAGGCTTTTCTCTTGCTATTTTTCTATAGTGACCCGTTATTGCCATTCTACAATCAGTGTCTATATTTATCTTTCTAACACCTGACTTTATGCCTTTCTCAATTTCCTCTACTGGAACACCATACGTTTGACTCATCTCCCCACCATTATTGTTAATCAAGTCCTGAAGGTATTGAGGGACTGAAGAGGACCCATGCATCACGAGATGAGTCTTTGGTATCTTTTTATGAATTTTTTCAATAACATCCATAGCCAATATATCTCCATCAGGTTTCCTACTGAACTTATATGCGCCATGACTAGTACCGCAGGCAATCGCGAGAGCATCAACGTCTGTCTTTTTAACAAAATCAAGCGCTTGGTCTGGGTCTGTTAAAAGCTGTTTGGCATCAAGTTTTCCTTCTGCTCCAGACCCATCTTCTTTGGCTGCTTCACCGGTCTCTAAACTTCCTAAAACTCCAAGTTCTCCTTCTACGGATGCTCCGACCCAATGCGCAATCTCGGCAACTTTTTTTGTGATTTGAACATTGTAATCATAACTCGCTGGTGTTTTTTGGTCACTTTCTAAAGAGCCGTCCATCATAACAGATGTAAAACCATGCCCGATAGCTGTCATACACGTGGCCTCATTGTTACCATGATCTTGGTGCATGCAAATTGGAATTGTTGGATACATTTTGGCTAGTGCTGCCACGATATGTGATAACATTATATCACCCGCATACGCCCTTGCACCCCTACTCGCTTGAAGAATAACTGGAGAGTCGGTCTTATCAGCGGCCTTTAATATTGCCAAGCCTTGTTCCATATTATTTATGTTAAAGGCGGGTACTCCATATTGGTTTTCAGCTGCATGGTCTAGCAGTTGCCTTAAAGTTATTAGTGCCATTTTTCTTCCCTATTTTTTAATATTTTTTTGCTTTTCATATTGCTCGTTTTGCTTGATTTACCAATCTACCTATTAAGGGTGTTAGTATTAATTGCATTGCTAAATCTAATTTACCTCCTGGTATTACTATTGAATTAGCTCTGCTCATCCAACTATCATGAATCATCGATACAAGATAAGGAAAATCAATTCCGTGAGGGTCCTTGAAACGTATAACAACCAAGCTTTCATCAGCAGTTGGTATCCACCTAGCTACTAATGGATTTGATGTATCTACTACCGGTACCCTCTGAAAATTAATATCTGTCTCCGTAAACTGAGGGCAAATGCAATGAACATATGCATGCATTCTTCTCAATATTGTGTCTGTCACAGCCTCGGTACTGTAACCTCTAGAATCTGTATCTCTATGGATTTTTTGTATCCACTCAAGGTTAATAACAGGAACAACACCAATTTTTAAATCTGCGTACCTTGCCAAATTGATTTCTTTATTTACTACTGCTCCGTGCAAACCCTCATAGAACAATAGATCTGATGGTTCTTCAAACTTTTTCCATTTTGTGAAACTGCCTGGTTTAGCTCCATACAAATTTTCTTCATTTGAATTGTGAATATAATGTCGATACCGGCACGTACCTTGTTCGCTATAATTTCTAAAACAATCTTCTAATTCTGGCAGCAAATTGGCATCGAAGGAGAAATGGGAAAAGGTAGCATCGCCTGCCGCGTGTCTTTTCTCTAACTCTTTTTTCATTTCCCTTCTATTATATCTATGAAACGCATCGCCTTCCAATGTTACCGCTTTTACGCTTTCTCTTCTGAAAATTTGTTGAAAAGTATGCTTTACTGTAGACGTACCTGCTCCAGAAGAGCCTGTGACTGAAATTATTGGGTGCTTTATACTCATTTATTATTACCTATTAAATAGTCCTCGAGTTCTAAAAAGAGGTGCATGAGCACTTTTAGGATCTTCATAAAACTTTTTTATAGTTTCAACTTCTTCTTTAGATCCAAACACAAAGGGTGTTCTTTGATGTAAATTTTCTGCGGTCAAACCAACTATTGGCTCTATTCCATTTGTTGCTAATCCTAGAGCTTGTTCGATTAAATATGCTATAGGACCGCACTCGTATATTTTCCTTAATCGCCCTTCTGAGTAGCCTTCCCTATCATCGCCTGGATAGAGGAACACTCCTCCCCTTTCCAATATTCTATGGGTCTCGGCAACTAAAGAAGCAACCCATCGTGTATTATAATTTTTTTTTCGAGGACCAACGGCACCATCTATTAACTCTTCTATGTAACTTCTTACAGGTGTGGGCCAATATCTGGAATTTGAACTATTAATAGCGTACTCTTGAGTTTGTTCAGGAATCTTCAGATCTGATTTTACGGAAACAAATTGATTATCTTCTACATTAAGCAGAAACTTAACGATACCATTACCAACCGTAAAAACCAATAATGTCTGGGGCCCATAAAGAAAGTACCCACTAGCCAGATAGTTTCCTAACAGAAAGAAATCATCTTGAGGACAGCTTTTATTCTTCACTTTCTTAATAGAGAAAATTGTTCCAATCGAAACATTACAGTCAATGTTAGAGGATCCGTCTAGTGGGTCTATAGCTACTCCTAAATCGTCGTTATTGTTAAGCGTTTCTATGGCTTCACGTTCCTCGGACACATAAAAGCCTACTCCTGCAGCCTCTAATGAACTGTAAAAAATATTATCAGCAATTACATCAAGCTGTTTTTGACTATCCCCATCAGAATTTAAGCCAACTGAAAGTCTATGAGCTCCCCCAGGGTCACTTAAGGAAATTTCTTTATCAAGACGAATAGCACCGGAGCATAGAGTTGTTAGAATTTTTGCAACCCTCGGATCACTAACGACATTTTTTAAATCTATAATCACTTTTATTCCTATAAATCTTTTAGCAAATCTTCACGAGTTTTCAGCTTCCTCCATTGCAGCCCTTGCAAGTTCCTCTTCATACCTTTTTTTATTTACATAACTTCTTACCTTTACGTAGAAAAGCACAAGTAATAGCGCACCGATGGTTATCCCAATATACCTATGCCAACCCGCCGAAAAATTATCAGTTGGAGCAAAAAACATTAACACGATGTAAACCAATCCAAAGGGAGCAAAATAAGCGAATATCGAACGCTCTATATTAATAAACGGCCTGATAAAAAATGTCACTACCAAGGCAACAAAAGCGTATCCTAGCAATGCGTAGAGAGTCAGTAGAGGCCTCCATTGTAATAAAATTGTTTACAACAATGTCCCCCTCTATTTGTTTTAGAAAAATACCACAGGTATTTCAACAAATAATTTAAAAGAAAACCGTTTATCTATATCACTTATCAATGATTTTCTGTATCATTTAGCTCATGGAAGAGGAATACGTCTTAAGATATACTGAAACCGGTGGACTTACTATTGCTTACCAGGTTTGGGGCTCATCCGAAGATACACTTGTGTATGTGCCAGGAATGATCTCGCATCTAGAGGCTGTGCTTGAAGATAACGAGTACCTTGCTTGGATTAGAGAATTAAGTAAGTCCTTCAGGCTTATTATTTTTGATAAGAGAGGCCAGGGGTTATCAGATAGAGACTCGTCAGCACCAAACCTTGAGGAAAGAATGGATGATATTTCTGCCATAGTAGCAGCAGAAAATTTGAATCAATTTTTTCTTTTTGGACTATCCGAAGGCGCTGCAATATCTCTAGTATACGCAGCTACTCACACCGATAAAGTGAAATCTGTTGCGGTATTTGGAGGTACTGCTAAATTTACTAAAGCAGACGACTATAAATTTGTACCTGAGTATGAGGTAATGTTAGAGAATATGTTATCAAGTTGGGGGTCTGGCAATTCTGGCTATTATTTTTGTCCACAAAAAATGCCAGAAAAAAAAGGATTTCTTGCAAAGTTAGAAAGAATGGTCTGCAACCCTAAAACACTCCAAAGTATTTTAGAACTTCTTTCTAAGATCGATGTAAGGAACACTTTACCTGATATTAATTTGCCAGTTCTTGTGTTGCATTCCAGAGATGATGCTACTATTTCAAAACTGAACGGAAGATATTTAGCAGATAATATTCCAGGCGCAAAGTACATTGAGTATCCGATTGGAGGACATCTACCTTGGTATGAAGAAAGAGAAAATATTGTGAAAGACTTGATATCATTTTTTTCCGAAGCAAATAGTGATTTAAAAGCGGCTGATAGAAACCTCGCTACGATTCTATTTACTGATATCGAGAACTCAACCAAACAGATGACCGAAATGGGTGATAAACAATGGTCAGCAAAAATGAACAAACACGATGAAATAATGAGAAATACTATTGAAAGGTTCAATGGCAAATTAGTGAAAAACACAGGCGATGGGGTATTAGCAGTTTTTGACGGACCTGCAAGATCTATTGAAAGTGCAATGTCTAGCATTGAAAAATTAAATGAAATTGAGTTGAAAATTAGATGTAGCTTGCATGTCGGTGAAGTAGTATGGAGGAATGATGACATAACTGGAATAGCTGTCAATATTGCAGCAAGAGCGTTAGAAAAATGTCAAAGTAATACAGTTATCATCACTAAAAATTTGAAAGATCTACTAGGGCGAACAAAATTCTCTGTTACATCGATGGGGAACTATTCTCTGAAAGGCCTTGAAGGTGATTGGGAATTATTCGAAGTTGAAAATCATCAATAGAGGGAAAAAGTGTTACCTAAATTTAAACATAAGCAGCTAAAATTTAACGAGGGAGCTCTAATTTATTCTATCGGAGATGAGGCAAAAAACGTTTATCTAATTCACAGTGGGCATATCAGTATAAGATCTAAACACGGACTCGAGCTTGGAAACCTTGGACCTGGAGAAATTTTTGGTGAAGTAGGAAGAGTAATCAATTCTCCTCGAACAGTAACGGCCAAGGCAAAAACTTACTGTGTTGTGTATGAAATTGACTGGGCTAATCTACAAAAAAAGTTAGATGAGGCCGACCCTGTCTTAGTTGCTATTACAAGAGGCCTATCATTGAGAATTGGGGATGCAAATGAGCTTGCAGAAAAGTTATGGCTTGAATTAAGTGTGTATAAATCACTCGAGTAATAAGAAAATCAATTTTTTTCAATAAGGTTCAGCCAGTTTTCATAAATAAGCTTTGCTCCATTAATAAGTGATCGCCTATTTTTTTGTTGATACTTAATTATCTCTTCAATACCGTTTGGACCAAGAGCGTCGTTAAAATCTTGCTTTATTTTTGGAATAGTTATCCAATTTTGAATCGTATCGTCAATAACTTCTGGGTGAAACTGGACAGAAAATGCGTGATTTAAATATGAAAGTGCTTGAATTGAACAGTTGTCTGAAGAAGCTAGCACTGATACCTTTTTTTTTGAAAAATTGGATATTTCAGCTGAGTGGCCTTGCAAAACACGCATATCTTCAGAAAAGTTCCTAAATAAATTGTTTAAAGGTAATTTTCGATTCACAGAGATCTCCTTAAACCCAATCTCCGGAGTTTGTGACTTGACTACTAGAGCACCTAAAGCTTCACCAAGTAATTGATGCCCTAAACAAATCCCGAAAAATGGTTTTTCCAGCTTCAAAACCCAATTCTTGATAAATAACTTTTCTTGGACTAACCAAGGATATCTATTTTCTTCCCAAACATTCATAGGACCACCCATAACCCACAAAGCATCATATTTGTCGACAGAGGGTGGTTTTTTAAATGAAGAAAAATAAAATCGTTCAAAGTAGTGTCTATCAGACCTAATAAATTCCTCATAGGATCCTAGATTGACCTCTGGGACATGGTTAATTACGAGAATCTTAATTTTTCTTACTTTCTTTACTTTTCATTCCATTTGATAATAAATATATTTTATAAAAATCAAAAGTTGGAGAAGTTTTATTTGTCGTGAACAACATGTTTTGAAACTATATCTAATCGACCGAAACTATAACGACAAAATATATAATATAAAATTATTTTGAAATTAATAGAAATTACAAAACGATGAAATATTCTGGAATTAAAGTCTTATGGGAAGGATTAAGAGGTAACATGGGTTGGAAACCCTTGTGGAGGAACCCCGATCCGAAAAAGAGTTATGACATAATTATAGTTGGTGGAGGTGGGCACGGCTTAGCAACGGCCTATTATCTCGCAGAGAAATTTAAAATTACTAATATCGCAGTTGTTGAAAAAGGCTGGCTTGGATCTGGAAACATAGGTAGGAATACGACGATCATACGATCTAACTACCTATTACCCCAAAACCAACCTTTTTATGAGTTCTCTCTAAAACTTTGGGAAAATTTAGAGCAAGAATTAAACTATAATTCAATGGTAAGTCAGAGGGGTGTTTTAAATATCTTTCATTCAGATAGTCAGAGAGACGCTTTTGTAAGGCGCGGCAATGCGATGCTTATGTCAGGGGCGGATGCCTCACTGTTAGGAGTAAACGATCTAAAGAAAATAGTTCCTTTTCTAGATTTTCAGAATTCTAGGTTTCCCATTAAGGGTGGTTTATGGCAGCCAAGAGGAGGAACTGTAAGACATGATGCAGTAGCATGGGGTTATGCTAAAGAAGCGGACTCACGTGGCGTTGATATAATAGAAAATTGTGAGGCAACTAATTTCCTGGTCAAAAATGGACGCTGCTATGGAGTTGAAACTACAAAGGGAGTAATTAAAAGTAAAAAGGTTGGAGTCTGCGTTGCTGGATCATCAAGTCAAGTAATGGGCAAGATTGGAATAAACCTACCTATAGAAAGTCATGTTTTGCAAGCTTTTGTATCGGAAGGCTTGAAACCTGTAATTCCAGGAGTAATTACTTTCGGAGCTGGTCATTTTTATGTGAGCCAATCTAATAAGGGCGGATTAGTTTTTGGAGGTGACATTGATGGCTATAACTCCTACGCACAAAGAGGAAACCTACCGGTAATAGAAGATGTGTGTGAAGGAGGAGTGGCTCTGATGCCAATGATCGGACGCGCTAGGCTTCTTAGGATTTGGGGAGGGATAATGGATATGTCAATGGATGGATCCCCAATTATTGATAAAACAAAGATAAAAAACTTATATTTTAACGGTGGCTGGTGCTATGGAGGCTTCAAAGCAACTCCAGCAAGTGGCTTTTGCTATGCACATCTTTTGGCAACTGGAACATCACATCATGATGCCAAAGATTTTTTGTTTAATAGGTTTGAAAAAGGTAGGTTGATAGACGAAAAAGGCCAAGGCAACCAACCCAACTTGCATTAAAATGAGGATAAAAAATGCTTATTGATCATCCATTACTAGGCCTTAGGGACTCATCCGAATTCATTTATATGGGTGATGCAAAGTTACTTAATAGACCAAATTGGAAGAGTAAAAATTCTAAGACTAAATTTATAGATTATGGCTATTTGCGAAAAAATCCTGCGGGGGTACATAAAGAGCTCTGGTACCATGAGCAAGGTGATAGATCTTGGCTTGTGGTAACAAGAAATACCGTAACCCATGAAATTTTAAAAGTTGAGCTAGCTCGATATCTTAAAAGAAAAGCAAATGCGAAATAGTTCACATCCAATAACAAATAAACAAAAACTATCTTTTACTTTTAATGGGAAAAAATATTTCGGCTATAAAGGTGATACGTTAGCTTCTGCACTTATTGCCAACAACGTTAAAATTGTTGGAAGATCTTTCAAATATCATCGTCCAAGAGGCATTTTTAGCGCCGGATCTGAAGAACCAAATGCATTGGTAGAGCTTGGAGATGGCCCATATAAAGAACCAAATACCAAAGCTACCAACATAGAGTTATTTGATGGTCTTAAAGGCTCGAGCCAAAATTTTTTAGGGTCAGTTAATTTTGACCTCATGGCAATAAACGATTTGCTAAAAAATTTCATAGGTGCAGGTTTCTATTACAAGACGTTTATGTGGCCTCGAAGATTTTGGGAAAAATTATACGAACCAATTATTAGAAGAGCCGCAGGTTTAGGAAAATTATCACTAAAGGCGGATCCGTCACATTATGACAAGGGGTATCTCCATTGTGACTTTCTAATAATTGGATCTGGTATCTCAGGGTTAATGTCTGCCCTTCTCTTGGCAGAAACAGGGAGTGAAGTTTTAATTGTCGAAGAAGACTTTATTTTGGGTGGAAGACTCAATTCAGAAAGGTTGGGTATTAATGGCAAACAATCTTCAATTTGGATTGGTCAAGCAGTAAAAAAATTAAAAAGTTTAAATAATGTTCGAATCCTAAATAGAACCACGGTCTTTGCTGCTTTTGATCATGGTATATTCGCAGCCATCGAGAAAAAAACTGATCATATATTAGAAAAAAGTTCCAAACCAAGACAGATAAATTGGAAGATATATACCAAATACTGCATCTTAGCGTCTGGAGCTATTGAGCGCTCGATTGCATTTCCTCAAAACGATAGACCCGGTATAATGCTTGCGGGATCGGTAAGAACTTATGCAAATAGGTTTGGTGCCCACTATGGTCAAAAAATTGCAATCTACACAAATAATGATGATGGGTGGAAGACAGCTGATGATCTAAAAAATATGGGGCTTGAAATTAAGGCAGTAATTGATACTCGGAAAGAGATTGAAGCGCCGTCTTCAAGCATTTCATCTTACCTGGGACAAACAATTACAAAAACATATGGGAGAAAAGGTATTAAAGCAATTAAGTTAAGTTCAGGATCAAAATTGAATGTTGACTGTCTTGCAGTATCAGGAGGGTGGAGTTCCAACATTCATTTGACATGCCACAAGCGAGGTAAACCCGTTTGGGATAATATTTACAAGAACTTTCTATCAGTTGATAATGCGCAAAAAGACAAAATAATTCCCGTGGGGGCTGCGAGAGGAATATTTGAAATCCAAAATATCATTTCAGATACAAATAGAGTTATTTTATCTTTGATTAAAAAAATTGGTTTGAGCATGCCTAACCGTATTACACTAACTAGCTCTAAAGAGCAGTATAGCTGCTCACTTGATCTTGTTAGTAGTTCAAATCCCTCTAACTCCTTTATAGATTTGCAAAACGATGTTACCCAAAAAGATATAGAGTTAAGTTTCAGAGAGGGTTTTAAAAGTGTGGAACATTTAAAGCGATACTCCACGTTGGGTATGGCAACCGATCAGGGAAAAACATCTAATATCCTTGGGTTAGCGTCTATGGCTAAATTGAAGGGAACGAATATTTCTGAAGTAGGCACTACTATTTTTAGACCACCTTATGTACCTGTTGCTATATCGGCTTTTGCTGGACGTTCTAAGGGAAAGGATTTTAGACCAACAAGGTTACCCCCATCACATAATGTTGCCTTTAAACGAAATGCAGTTTTTGTAGAGACAGGGAACTGGTTACGAGCTCAATGGTTTCCAGAGGAGGGCGAAACATTTTGGCGGCAAAGTGTCGATAGAGAGGTTTTACAGACAAGAAATTCTGTTGGAATTTGCGATGTAACTACACTTGGAAAAATCGATATTCAAGGCAAAGACTGCTTAGAGTTTTTAAATTTTGTATACACAAATGCCTTTGCTAAATTACCTATCAATAGAGTACGTTACGGATTAATGTTAAGAGAAGATGGCGTTGCATATGATGATGGGACTACTGCAAGGTTAGGTGAAAATCATTTTATAATGACAACTACGACCGCTAATGCCGCTTTAGTTTTTAGAAATTTAGAATTTGTTCGACAGTGCCTCCTTCCAAATCTAGATGTTCATTTAATTTCTACTACAGATTCTTGGGCCCAGTATTCGGTCGCTGGACCAAACTCTCGCAGATTATTGCAAAAGATTGTCGATAAACCAAAAGATATAACTAATGCAAATTTTCCATTCATGGCTTGTCGCGAGCTCACCATCTGTGGCGGCGTTATGGCAAGGCTTTTTCGAATTTCCTTCTCTGGGGAATTAGCTTATGAAATTGCCGTTCCTACACAATATGGAAATGCTTTATTTGATGCCCTTCTTTCAGCGGGTAAAGAGTTCAAAGCCGTTCCCTATGGAACTGAAGCATTAGGAGTTATGCGAATAGAAAAAGGTCATGCTGCTGGTAATGAGATAAATGGTCATACAACCGCGCAGAACCTTGGCTTATCAAGGATGATATCAAAAAAAGCGGACAGCATAGGAAATATGCTATCTGAGAGAGAAGGCTTCAATGGATCTAATATCGCAACGATGTCTGGCTTTCAGCCTGTTCAACGTAGCGAAAAACTTGAAGCTGGATCACATCTGATTTCAGCAGGCAAAACCCCTACAATGGAGAATGATGAAGGTTGGCTATCTTCAGTGGCGTTCTCTCCAACACTTGGTCACTACATAGGTTTAGGGTTTATTGAACGCGGTAAAACAAGAATTGGTGAGAAGGTGCTTGCTGTAAATCTACTTCAAAACAAAACAACAGAAGTAGAGATTGTGTCGCCCCACTTTGTAGATCCGGAAGGAATCAAACAACGTGGCTAAATTAGTGCTTAAAATAGAAAAGCCACTAAATGGCTATACCAAGGTCATAAATAAAATAAAAATTGCCGAATATCAATTCGATAGTCTCATATCGCTTGCAATTCCATTAAATAGCCAAAGAAAATGTAAACTAAATTTCCAGAAATCCTTGGGGAACCCAATGCCGAATATTGAAAATTCAATCATCAATAAAAGTGGTATTCTAGGTTTTAGAATTGGTCTTGACTTACTTTTTATTTGTAATCCATCGTATTCGTCATTTGCAAAAAAAACTGTCCCGGTGTTAAAACAAGCTTTTTATATAACCGACCAAACCGGAGGGTGGTGTGGGGTTGTAGTTGATGGGGATAGGGTCATTGAGATGTTAGAACGAATTTGTCCCCTTAATTTGTCTCTAAAAATTTTTGCTATTGGAAATGTTAAAAGAACTGTTATGGATCACTTAAATGTGATTATATTTAGACAAACAGAAAAAAAATTTATTTTGTTCTCGCCAAGCTCTTCTTCTGGTTCGTTTCTTAAATCCATAGAAATATCTTCGAGAAATATTTAAATAAAAGGGAGATGAAATGAAAGTCAAATCTGATATCGAAATAGCAAGAGAGGCATCTAAACTTCCTATAAAAGAAGTAGCAAAAAAATTAGGTATAGAGGAAGAAGAATTGATTCCCTTTGGGCATGATAAAGCAAAAGTATCAGATCAATTTATAAGATCGGTAAAAAATAATCAAAATGGTAAGCTGATTTTAGTAACAGCGGTAAACCCAACACCTGCGGGTGAAGGAAAAACAACCACTACGGTAGGACTCGGAGACGGGCTTTGCGCATTAGGTAAAAGAGCAGCTGTTTGCATTAGGGAGGCATCATTGGGCCCCTGCTTTGGTATGAAAGGGGGAGCTGCTGGCGGAGGACTAGCGCAAGTTGTGCCCATGGAAGAAATGAATTTGCACTTCACCGGAGACTTTCACGCAATTACTAGCGCTCATAACCTTTTAGCAGCAATGATAGACAATCATATATATTGGGGTAACGAGCAAAATATTGACCTTCGAAGAATTGTTTGGCGGCGGGTAATAGATATGAATGATAGGGCTCTTAGAGACGTAGTTACAAGCCTGGGAGGTGTTGCTAATGGATATCCAAAGCAATCAGGATTTGATATCACGGTAGCCTCTGAAGTAATGGCAATTTTATGCTTAGCCAATGACCTTTCAGATCTGAGAAAAAGATTAGGTGAAATAATCGTTGCATATAGAAAAGATAGATCTCCAGTTTTTTGTAAAGATATTAAAGCAGATGGCGCAATGACGGTACTCTTACAACAAGCTATGCAACCCAATATCGTTCAAACATTAGAAAATAATCCAGCATTTGTCCATGGAGGACCTTTTGCTAACATAGCCCATGGTTGCAATTCTGTTATCGCTACAAAGACCGCTTTAAAGATAGCTAATTATGTAGTTACCGAAGCTGGTTTTGGAGCCGATCTTGGCGCCGAAAAATTTGTAAATATAAAGTGTAGGAAAGCAGGGATAAAGCCCGACGTCGCTGTAATAGTTGCCACTGTCAGATCTATGAAAATGAACGGAGGGATAGTTTCCAAAAATGATCTGGGTACCGAAAATATTCAAGCTGTGCAACAAGGTTGTGCAAACCTAGGAAGACATATTGAAAATGTAAAATCATTCGGAATACCAGTCGTTGTTGCAATAAACCACTTTGTTAGCGATACAAACGCCGAGATTGAAGCGCTTAGACGGTATGTTGCTGATAAGGGTACTGAAGCTTTCGTCTGTAAGCATTGGGCAGAAGGTTCTACTGGAATCCTACCTCTTGCAAATAAGGTTGTTGAGATTGCAGAAAACAAAAGTAAATTTGCGTACACATACAAAGACGATTTACCCCTGATTGAAAAAATCGAAAGAGTTGCTAAAAAAATATATAGGGCTGATGAAGTTCTTGCGAGTAAGACAATTAGGGATCAACTACAGTTATGGGAAAATGATGGTTATGGTGATCTCCCTATATGTATGGCGAAAACCCAATATAGCTTTACTACAGATCCTAACAGAAGGGGTGCGCCAAACGGGCATGCGATACCTATAAGAGAAGTTAGACTGTCGGCAGGGGCTGGTTTCATCGTTGTTATCTGTGGAGAGGTTATGACTATGCCTGGACTTCCAAAAGTTCCAAGCGCAGAGGCGATAATGCTTAATAAAAAAGGCGATGTTGAGGGCTTATTTTAACAAGTCGAGGTAAATAATGAATGAAATTATTGACGGAAAAAAGTTTTCGCAAACTCTGCGCAGTAAAGTAAAAAGATACGTTGACATCATAAAAGAAAAATACGAGATAACCCCAGGTTTAGCAGTAATACTTGTTGGGGAGGATCCTGCTAGCCAGGTATATGTGAGAAATAAAGGCAAGCAAACCTTAGAAGCTGGAATGAACTCCTATGAGTACAAGCTGGATGCGTCAACTTCTTCCGATGTACTACTCAACCTCATAAAAAAATTAAATAACGATGTAAATGTTCATGGAATTTTATGCCAACTACCTTTACCTGACCACCTGAATGAAAAAGAAGTAATTAATTCTATCGATCCAAAAAAAGATGTGGATGGATTTCATATATCAAATGTTGGTCTTCTAAATACGGGTCAAAAGTCAATGATCCCCTGTACGCCATTAGGGTGTTTATTGTTACTTAAAGACAGACTTGGAAACCTTTCAGGTAAAAATGCTGTAATCGTAGGTAGATCAAATATAGTTGGTAAGCCGATGGCTAATTTACTTTTACAGGAAAATTGTACCGTAACCATAGCTCACTCTCGAACAGAGAATATAAAAACTATATGCGCACAAGCTGATATTATCGTAGCTGCAGTAGGGAGGCCTGAGATGATTAAAAAAGAATGGGTAAAACCGGGGGCCACAGTGATAGATGTTGGAATAAACCGAGTAACAAAAAATATTGATGGACGCGAAAAAACGACTTTGGTGGGTGACGTTTGTTTTACTGATATGGCTGGTTTAGCGGCTGGGGTCACTCCTGTGCCAGGTGGAGTAGGACCAATGACTATAGCCTGTCTTTTAGCAAATACCGTTACTTCATGTTATAGATCACAAGACCTACCTGACCCAGAGTTTACTTGACGATTATTTTTTGGAGTTTTTTTGTTGATAATTACTTTCGGGAAAATATTTTTTGATTATTCGTATGAGCTCAACTTTTGAAAAACATAAAAACACACGATAGCTTTTTAAAGCTTGCCCTTCGAAAAAGTGTAATAAGAAGAGCTTTACGGATTGCTCTAATCGTTGGTTGTATCCTTGCCCTAATAAACCATGGCGACAGAATAATTTTTCAGGATATGAAATCAGTCGATTGGTTTAAAATTCTTTTAACTTTCTGCGTGCCGTACTGTGTCTCTACTATTTCATCAGTTTTGGCAATCAAACGAGAAATTGAGATAAATGAGTCCTAAAAAAAAAAGTTTCCTTTATAATTATTTGTTGTAGAGGTTTTGATGAAAAAAAAGATTTTGCTTACAGGCGCAGGAGGTAGATTGGGTTCTTATCTTAGAGAGCCAATTTCAAACATTTGCAGTACTCTTATTTCGACTGACATAAAAGAAAATATTGGAAAACTCAATGAAAATGAAAAATATGTCTCAGCTGATTTATCAAATTTTGATCAAATATGTGCCCTAACAAAAGACGTTTCACTTATCTGCCATTTTGGAGCTTTGGTAGACGAAGTGCCATTTAACGATATGCTTGGTGCTAATTTCATTGGCTCCCATAACATTTGGGAAGCAGCTCGTCAAAATAAGTGTAGAAGGGTAGTTTACGCAAGCTCTGTGCATGCAGTCGGCATGTATAAAAGAACTAAGACATTAAAGCCAAAGACTGCACATCGCGCTGATGGTTTTTATGGGCTATCAAAGTGTTTTACTGAAAATTTGGCCCGTATGTATTACGATAAATGCGGTATTGAAGCGGTATGCTTGCGAATTGCTACATGTTCACCAGCAACAACGCAAAGAAGCTTAACGAGTTGGCTCTCCTATGATGACTTGGTTCAATTGGTTATTAGAGCAATTGATACTTCACACACTGGTTATTCAGTTATTTATGGAGTGTCAGACAATGATCGTTCGAATTTGAGCAACATAGACGCAGGGCACATTGGTTTCAAACCCAAAGATAATGCTGAGATTTACGCAAATAAAATCTTCGCCGATGACTTAACGGAAGAATTGGCAGACCAAGGGAACAAATTGCATGGTGGTCCTTTTGCATCCACTGATCTAGGAGTTAGCGCAATGGATAAAATGAGAATAGTTTATTCGCACAAGGGGGATTTACCAGATGAAAGATAATAATATGCTTCGAGGAGGACAGCTTTTAGCTAAATCTTTCAAAGAGAAAGGAATAAACCATGTATTTACACTTGCAGGTGGGTTTTGCAACCCTGCACTTGAGGGTTTCATGAATTATCAAATACCTGTGATAAATTGCCCACATGAACAAATTGCAGGTCATTTGGCAGACGGCCATACGAGACTTTCGAGAAAACCCTCTGTTTGTTTGGTTGGTCCGGAGGGGTTTGCGAATGCTATACCTGCCATGATGGAGGCGTGGGGGGAAAGATCTCCTGTGATTTTTGTTACAGGCTCATCCACTCTTAAAAAGCAAGGTGCTGGAGGATTTAAGGAAATAGATGACGTTTCTATCGCAAGACCGCTTACAAAATACAGTGCATCAATAACAGATGGAAATAGAATTCCTGAGTTCGTGGATAGAGCTTGGAGAATAGCGACAAGTGGTTATCCAGGCCCGGTCCATCTAAGTATGCCTGTAGACATAATGTTTTCGTCCTATAATGAAAGCGCCTCAGATATGGAGCGTCCATTTACTAGAAAAGAACCAAAGACCTATAAAGCATGGCCTGAGCCCTCAGCACTAAATGAGATAATAGGTATTATAAAGTCTTCAAAAAAACCCATAATTATCGGTGGACACGGGATATGGTGGTCAAAAAATGAAGATCTGTTAAAGCAAGTGGGTGATGAAATCAGAATACCAATTTTTAATGTGCCATATCACCAAAAATTATTAAATGAAAATTGCAAGGCCTTTCTAGGGCTTGCCGATGTGCATCAGTACCATCCTTCAAAGTTTGCGTTTAATGAGTCTGACTGCATTATAATGGTTGGAGGTCGCTTGGATAATCAAATGAATTTCGGTAATCCACCATTATTTCCAGCGAGTTCGAGGTTAATATGTGTCAACGGATCGCATGAAGAAATAGAATTTAATAGAGCGGCTGACCATTTGCTTTTGAGTGATCCTGGAGCTTTTTTTGAATGTCTACTAGAGTCAAACAACGGAGTTAAATTCTCTTTAGAAAAAGATTGGCTAGCTAAAAATATTGAGGAAAGAAAAAAATGGGTGACTGCGTCGCTAAACAATCTTGTTGAAACAACGAATTCTCCAGCATGGAGTGGCGGGAAAATTCACCCTTTAGAGCTTTCTCTTTCGGTACAAAAGTGTATGACAGACGAAGATATCTTAGTTTTTGATGGGGGTAATACACACTTTTGGTCAGAAATTGCTGTTAATATAATGGCCTCCAATGGATTAGCTCTTTCTCAAATATTGCACCCTGGTTCCTATTCAATGCTAGGCGTTGGGGTATCATTTGCACTGTCTGCAAAGCGTCTCAATAAAGAAAAGACGATTGTATTGATTTCTGGAGATGGTGCCTTCCTCAGTGGGGGTTTATCCATTGAGACAGCCTTTCAAGAAAACCTGCCGATTGTTATAATTATCGATAACAATGGTGGTTTAGATTGTATATCGCAACAACAGGAAAGATTGTTCAAAGATGGTTCTCATTTTGCGACAGATTTCAGAGATATACCATTTCATGGAATGTTTGAGGGAATGGGCGGTTATGGAGAGCTGGTAACTCAAAAAGATGAGATTCAAGGAGCTGTAAGGCGAGCAATAGACAGCGGGAAACCTGCTTGTGTTAACGTAAAAACAAAAGGCGTTATCAGCCCAATTGTTGCGGCTACAAGCGATAAAAGAGATAAGGCTTCTATAGAATAATAATGCCCTTAATAAGTACACATGTATTAAATTCCGAAAACGGTACTCATGTCGCCGGTCTAACAGTTACCCTTACACAAATTGAGCCTGATGGAGCAAAAAAGAATATATTTTCTAATAAAACTGATGCGGTGGGACGCATTTCAGAGAGCTTTGACTTTCCCCTTAAAAGCAATGAAATTTTTGAGATTGAATTTAAACTATCAGATATTCATATGAAGAAAAAAGGTATATACTGTAGAGATATAATTTTCAGGGTATCTTTCAGTTCAGAAAATGAAAAATTCCATATTCCTATCATCGTATCTCAAAACGGCGCCTCTACTTGGTGGTCGGGAGAATAAAAATGAATATTCAAAATAAGCTGAATTTCTCTAGAAGGATCAGAAGAACGCCTTTTACTACCTCTGTCGAAAAGCATGGAGTAACGGGATTTTCCGTTGTGAACCATACACTACTTCCTAAGTCATTTAAAAACTCAATTGAAGATGATTATTTGCACCTACAAAAACATGCTCAAATTTGGGACGTTGGTTGTCAAAGGCAAGTTGAAATTAAAGGTAAAGACGCGCTCAAACTTATTGAGTTAATGACGCCTAGATCAATCTCAGAACTTCAACCAGGAAAATGTCTTTACATTCCCTTGACCGACGAAAATGGTGGTATAATCAATGATCCTATTCTTATCAAAATAAGTGCCGATCATTTCTATCTTTCCGTTGCAGACTCAGATGTGTTATTGTGGGCTAGAGGGTTAGCTATTGGTTTTGGCTTAAAAGTAAGAATAAGAGAACCTGACGTGTGGCCTTTGGCAGTACAAGGGCCAAAAGCTGCCGATGTTTTGGCCAAAGTTTTTGGTGAACGAATATATTCAATTAAAAAATTCAATTTCGACTATTTTTCACTTGATGGCTCTTCCCAACTAATAGCCAGAACCGGTTACTCTAGAATTGGTGGTTATGAAATATATCTGTCTCGACCAGAACTCGGTTCATCTCTATGGGAAACAATTTTAGGAGCTGGTAGATCAGAAAACATAAGGCCAGGATCTCCAAACATAATAGATAGAGTTGAAGCAGGATTATTATCCTTTGGTAATGAAATGACCGTGGAGAACACACCTCTGGAATGTAACATGGATAAGTTCTTGGATATAAATAAAAAAGCAGATTATATTGGGAAAAAAGTTCTCCAGCGGCAGACCAGATATGGCATTAAAAGACGTATAAGAGGTGTTATTTATAATGGGCCTAAACTTCCAACAATATCAAGACCTTTACAAGTTTTTGATATAAATAAAAGAACTATAGTCGGAAGCTTAACTTCAGGAGCATTCTCACCACATTTTAAGAAAAATATTGGGGTTGGTATGATCAAATATGGATACTGGGATAATAACAAAAAAATATTAGTTAATATTGCTGATCATGAGTTTAGAGAAGGATTAATCAAAGACCTTCCTTTAATTCAATGAGGTAAGAATGGCTCTGTCTATTAATAAAAATGTCTTTATTACCTGTGCTGTGACTGGTTCTGGTAGTTCACAAGATAAAAGTCGAGAAGTACCAAGGTCGCCAAAAGAAATTGCAGATAGTGCCATTGAAGCCGCTAAAGCTGGAGCGGCTATTGTACATTGTCATGTAAGAGATCCCGATACCGGTATACCAAGTCGTCGGGTTGATCTCTATGAAGAAGTAACAAAAAGGATTAGAGACTCCAAAACGGACGTCGTTTTGAACTTAACTACCGGAATGGGAGGCGATATTTACCTTGGTCTCGATGCTGAAAACCCACTGCCACTTAAAGAACCAGAAACAGATATGATAGGGGCATCGGAAAGAATAAAGCATCTTGTTACATGTAAGCCAGAAATCTGCACTTTAGATTGTGGCACAATGAATTTTGCTGAGGATAACTATGTAATGACCAACACGCCGGGAATGCTAATGGCGATGGCTTCAAAGATCACCAATTTAGGTATTCTTCCTGAGATTGAAGTTTTTGATACAGGACATCTGTGGCTGGCAAAAAAACTTGTGAACGAAGGTCTGATAAAAGATCCCGTTCTTTTACAGCTTTGTATGGGTATACCCTGGGGCGCACCAAATGATATAAATACGTTTATGTCTTTAGTGAATAATATTCCAAAGGACTGGAGTTGGTCTGCATTTTCCATAGGGCAATTTCAGATCCCTTATGTTGCAATGGCCACCCTGGCAGGAGGAAATGTCAGAGTGGGGTTGGAAGATAATATTTGGTTGGAAAAAGGACGGTTAGCAAAGAATTACCAGTTGGTTGAAAAAGCCGTAAATGTTATCGAAAACTCCGGCAGTAAGGTCATGTCAGCAAAAGAAGTTCGTGACAAGCTTCGTTTGAAAAAACAATAATTATGAAAAATTTAAGTGTGACATGCATAGGAGCTGGCGTAATAGGGTCTGGTTGGGCTGCCCGCTTATTAGTTAATGGAATAAATGTAAACGTTTTTGATAAGCGCCCAGAAAGCTACAATAGGACACGACTGTCCGTTGAAAGGGCTAAAAAATATTTCTCTCAATTAACAAAGGCCCCTTTAAGAGAAATGGGCAGTCTTACTTTTGAAAAATCTTTGGAAGGTGCTCTAAAAACGTCCACTTATATAATTGAAAGTGTTCCGGAAAATTTACAATTGAAGCATAGCCTTTACAAAGAAATTGAGCAGATTTCAAATAATTCAATTATTTTGTCGTCTACTTCAGGTTTCAAGCCCACTGACCTTCAAAAGCATATGAAAAATCCTCAGAATTTGCTTGTTACACACCCTTTCAACCCGGTGTATCTGATGCCTTTGGTCGAGGTAGTTCCAGGTCAAGAAAGAGATCAGAATATCGTTGATGATGTGCATCATTTATTGGAATACATAGGAATGGTACCTATAATAATCAAAAAAGAAATAGATGCTTTTGTCGCTGACAGGATGTTAGAGGCGATGTGGCGCGAAGCATTGTGGCTTATAAAAGATGATATTTGCACGACTAAAGAGCTAGACAATATTATCACGTCTAGCTTTGGAATACGATTTGCGCAAATGGGAATATTTGAAAGTTACCGTATTGCTGGAGGAGATCAAGGCATGCGTCATTTCCTTGATCAATTTGGTCCTGCGCTAAAATGGCCTTGGTCCAGATTGACAGATGTACCAGAGTTTAATTCTGATTTAATAGATAAAATTTGTTCTCAATCAGATGCTCAATCAGATATGTATAGCATCTCCGAGTTAGAAGATATTAGGGACAAAAACTTGGTTGAATTACAGAAAGCTCTTCGCAACAACCGTTGGGGATCTGGACGAACATTAGCGAGCTATGAAAAAGATCTTTTCGATGAACAATCAAAAGAGGCAGAAAAAGCTAGTGGAAAAATAAGTAGTGACCTGCTAATTACCTATACAAAAACGATACCTCCTGAATGGGCAGATTATAATGGTCATATGACAGAATATCGCTATCTAAACTGTTTTGGTGATGCATCAGATGCTGTGATGCTCCATATAGGCTGTGATAAAGCCTATATCGAAGCTGGCAATTCCTACTTTACAGTTGAGACAAATATTAGGCACCTAAACGAGCTTAAAGTAGGGCAAGAAATATATATAGAAACTAAAGTTATAAAAGGAACTGAGAAAAAACTGCATGTTTTTCATATGTTGAGAAATAAAGAAGGAGAACTTTTTGCTACCGGTGAACATCTTCTTCTACACGTTTCTTTAAAAACTAGAAAAACTTGTCCAGCAAGTAAACCTCTTATCGACAAATTGATAGAACTTCAAAATCAACATCAAGAAACAAGTGTTCCATCAGAGCCGAAAATAATTGTTTAGTACTTTTACAAAATAGTTACCAAAGTTTTTATCGGCCCATAGCATAGAATTCCTCATTAGGTAACATTGAAAATGTGTTAGCTAGTCGATTACTCATAGCGAAGAAAGACGCAACTGAGGCTATTCGCCACGCGTCTTCAATATCAAAACCAAAACTTTCTAAAATTTTAAAATCAGAGTCATTTATGCTCTGCGACTCCTTTGCTACTTTCACGGCAAAATCAAGCATAGCACGTTGTCTCTCAGTTATTTTACTCTTTTTATAGTTTATAGCTATTTGGTCTGAAATATTTTTATCTTTGGATCTTATTCTCAAAACCGCTCCATGGGAAACTACACAATAAAGACAATCATTTTGTGCGGAGGTAGCCACAACGATCATCTCCAATTCGGCTTTAGTTATATTACATTCTGTCTCCATAATAGCATCGTAGTAGGTACAAAAACCTCTAAACTCATCAGGTTTTCTCGCCATTATCATAAAGACATTTGGTACAAAGCCTGTCTTTTCTTGCACTGACTGAATCTTCGTTTTCACGTCCTCTGGTAAATCCTCCAAATTTGGTATCGACGATCTGCTAATAGGTCTATTGTCCATAACTCTCTCCTTTTTTTACCCAAGGCGCAGGTTTCTTTTCAAAAAAAGCCTTAATACCCTGTTTACCCTCCTCCGACTCCCAACTGCTCGCAAGAATATTTGTTGTTATCTCAAAAAAATCTTCTGCTTTCTCCCCTGTAAGACTCTTCAATAGCTCTTTTGATTTTTTAATTGCGTCCGGTGAACATTTTAATATGTTATCGATTTCCTGCAATTTTAATGACTGAATTTCTTTTTTATCATTACAAACATAATGAATAAGACCCATCTTATAGGCCAATTCAGAATCAAAAATCTTACCACTGAAAAATACGTTACGACCGTAACTTTCTCCTAATTTCTTAATTACGAATGGTCCAATTGTCGCGGGGATCAACCCTAGCCTTGTTTCTGTAAGGCCAAACTTTGAAGCTTGCGAAACAATTACTGTGTCAGATACGGAGATTAGTCCTAGGCCTCCACCAAATGCACTTCCATAGACGATGGAAATCAATGGCATTGGTAAACTATTCATTGTTGCCAACATTTTTGCTAGCGCTCTAGCCTCAACCAATTTTCCTTCTTTGGATTTTTTTTCTTGCTCTTTCATCCAATTTAAATCTCCTCCAGCACAAAATGTTTTCCCATTTGCTTGAAGAAAAACTACTCGAACACTGTCCTGCGATTTTAAATACTGCCCAACTTCTTCCAACTCATCAATCATTTTTCTATTCATAGCGTTATGCTTATCGGGTCTATTCAAAGTAATCTCACACACGCCTTGAGTATTGATATTTACTTCAATTTCTTTAAATTTATTTTTCACGCTTTAAGATTTCCCATTTTCATAATCTCACCTTTTACAGCGTCCACACCTTTTTCCTGCTTCAAATTTGTGAGCAAGACAGGTTTACCATTTCTTTTAGCAATAGCATCTTGAAGCATTTGGTCTACTGAAACATCCACATATTCCGCCAAATCAATTTTATTAATTATTAAAAGGTCGGATCTCATTATTGCAGGCCCCCCCTTTCGTGGTATTTCTTCTCCCATACAGACATCTATCATAAAGATCGTATAATCTACCAGTTCTGGACTGAAGGTGGCCGAAAGGTTATCTCCTCCACTTTCCAATAAGATAAGATCCAGATCAGGAAATTTTTCAGACAGCTTATCTACTGCTTGCAGGTTAATAGACGCGTCCTCTCTAATTGCTGTATGGGGACATCCACCCGTTTCTACTGCTAAAATCCTTTCCGAGTTGATCACTTGTTTTTTCATTAATATTTCAGCATCCTCTTTAGTGTATATGTCATTTGTAATGACAGCCATTGATAGGGAGTCTGAAAAGACCTTACATAAACTAGCTGTAAGGCTAGTTTTACCAGCCCCAACCGGTCCACCGAGACCAACTCTAAAGGCATCTCCCATCTCAAAACTCCCCTATGACTTAAATACTTTTCCTTGAAATTCCTCATGCAATAGTGTGCACGTATCGGTCAAATAACAAGAGGAAAATAAATCCTTATCCCCCGATATAAGCACTTTTCGTGATATCTCATTAATTTTTTCGAAAAGATTTTTCAAAATGTTTGTTGATCTTTTATGGCCTAAAGGCAGAAGGCGCTGAGCAGCCGCAATCAAATTACTTATATTCGATTGCAAGAATAAAGGCACTAATTCCTCTAGTTTTAATTTATGTTTTTTCGCTGCGGTGCCAAGGGCAATAGGATAGGGAAGACCCAAGGGTGTTTCGCTAGCTTTGGCGAAATTATCTCCGGTCATAACTTGCTCATTAAGTTTTGCGGCAGAACAAGAAAAAGCCAAACATAATTCCGTTAAATCATCTAAATCTTTATCTGTCGAGATTTGATAAGCCAGCTTTAAGAATATTGCGTCATTTCTTAAAAAACCATTTTCTAAATTATTTTCAATCCACACAACTAAATCGGCTTCATTTTTAACCATCGATTGACTAACAGCATACTCAAGCCCCTGCGAGAAATTAAAGCTCCCAGTAGGAAAGCTTGGTGAGAGCCATTGAAACATTAATTGGTTTTTACTATACATGATACTTCAAATAATTAGTGGGTATGGGTAAAAGTTCGGCCTACCCCATAAGCGCCTGAGAGAGGGGTGAAGCAATCCTGAAAATATGAAACTTTACAGTTTAGTTTTTCAAGCATATCTGCAATTACCTTATCTTCTCTTAATATCACAGCTTCCTTACTGATAGCACAATTTAAATGCCGATTGCCAATGTGCCATATAGCTTTCATTAGATCGATCGTGTTTTCAGTTTCTATACGCATAAGTGCCTCTTTAGCAGCTAATACTTTTATCTTTTTTTTACTTTTTAAAATTAATGTACCATTAACTGGTAATTCAGTCGCTTTATCTAATGATAAAAAGAACTCATACCCACTGTCCGAAACAAGCTTTATTTTTCGTTTAAATCGTGCATCAAAATCTAAAGAAATAGTATCATCAAACCCCAAACTTTGATCTGTAACTTCTTCTACTATATCCATATCAATATAAAAAATATCTCTGTGCCATAGGTAATTCTTTAGCAGGCTCACAAGTAATTAATTCTCCATTTAGCCGTACCTCATAAGTTTCAGGATCCACCTCAATCTCTGGACATAGATCGTTTAGCTTCATACTTTTTTTAGATATGCTTCTTGTATTCTCTATAGGAACAATTTTTTTCCTTAAGGTAAGCTCATCTAGGACTTTATTTTCACTTGCCGATTGAGAAACAAATATGATTGAGTTTGTCTCCATTGACCTTCCATACGCACCAAACATCGGTCTGCTATATACTGGTTGAGGAGTTGGGATAGACGCGTTGGGATCTCCCATTTGAGCACAGGTAATAACACCCCCTATCAGTACCATTTCAGGCTTTACACCAAAAAAAGCTGTATTCCATAAAACAAAGTCAGCTCTTTTTCCAATTTCTATACTGCCTATATGATTTGACATACCATGTGCTATCGCTGGATTAATTGTATATTTCGCTATATATCTTTTTATTCGTAAATTATCATTCTCACCCTTCTCCTCCGGTAATCTTCCTCGCTGCTTTTTCATTTTGTCAGCTGTTTGCCATGTTCGGATAATAACTTCTCCCACGCGGCCCATTGCTTGGCTATCGGAAGCAATAATAGACATAGCACCAACATCATGAAGTATATCTTCTGCTGCTATTGTTTCTTTTCTAATCCTGCTTTCTGCAAAAGCAACATCTTCAGGTATAGATTTATCAAGGTGATGACATACCATTAACATATCCAAATGCTCTTCAATAGTATTAATAGTGTACGGTCTTGTCGGATTAGTCGAGGAGGGAATAACATTTTCTTCTCCAGCAAGCTTTATAATATCCGGCGCGTGTCCACCTCCAGCTCCCTCAGTATGGAACGCATGTATCGTTCGTCCACCAATTGCTTTAATAGTATTTTCCACAAATCCACTCTCATTGAGTGTATCGGTATGAATCATTACTTGCACATCCAATTCGTCAGCTACATTTAAACAGCAATCGATAGCTCCTGGCGTCGTGCCCCAGTCTTCGTGGAGCTTTAGAGAAGAAGCGCCAGCCCTTACTTGTTCCCTTAGCGCCTCAGGTAGACTTGCGTTCCCTTTCCCTGCGAAAGATAAATTCATTGGAAAGGCATCAGCTGATTGCAACATTTTTCCAATGTTCCAAGGACCCGGCGTGCATGTGGTTGCAAGCGTTCCATGCGCAGGACCAGTTCCCCCTCCTAACATTGTAGTGAGGCCCGAATGAAGTGCGTCTTCAATTTGTTGGGGGCAAATAAAATGAATATGAGCATCCATGCCACCGGCCGTCAAAATTTTTCCTTCCCCAGCGATGACCTCTGTTGCTGGACCAACTATTATATTCACGCCACTTTGAATGTCTGGATTTCCAGCTTTTCCTATAGAGTGGATTATTCCATTTTTTACGCCGATATCTGCTTTGTATATTCCTAAATAATCGATTACTAATGCATTAGTTACAACTAAATCAACTGCTCCATCTGCTCTTGTCACTTGGCTCTGTCCCATTCCATCTCTTATGACTTTGCCACCACCGAACTTCACCTCCTCACCATATATAGTGTAGTCGTGTTCAACCTCTGCAAATAGTTCAGTGTCAGCCAATCTTACTCTGTCTCCAGTTGTTGGCCCAAAAATGCTTGCATACTTTTCTCTAGAAACTTTCTGCGCCATTATAAATCACCCATTATTTTTTTATTAAATCCGTATACTTTTCTATCCCCATGAAAAGAAATTAGATTTACAGTTTTAGTTTGGCCCGGTTCAAATCGTATCGCCGTTCCAGAGATAATATCAAGCCTCATACCTCTTGATTTCTCTCTGGAAAATTTTAATGCTTCATTAGTCTCAAAAAAGTGATAATGACTCCCTACTTGAATAGGGCGGTCTCCTGTGTTGGACACCTCCACTTCTATAGCTTCTGAGCCTGAATTAATCTCTAACTCTTCGTCTGATATAATTATTTCTCCTGGTATCATTTTTTCCTCTATCTGATTGGGTGATGCACTGTCACTAATTTAGTCCCATCTGGGAACGTTGCTTCAACTTGAACCTCATGTATCATTTCAGCTACCCCCTCCATACAATCCTCTTTGGAAATTATGGTTCCTCCAGCTGACATGAGATCCGCTACGGACCGACCGTCTCTTGCTCCCTCCATTACAAAATTTGTTATAAGAGCTATAGCCTCCGGATGGTTTAGTTTCACTCCCCTATTTTTACGGTCAGTTGCAACCATAGCTGCCACTGCTATCATTAGTTTGTCTTTTTCACGAGGTGACAGATTCATTTATATCTCCCTTATTTATACCTTCCACACGTTAGGTGTATCTACTTGCCAAATCTCCAATAGTAGATGTATAGCTCTATCTTTAATTGCTTTTGCATCTGATCCAAACATTCGCACTAGCAAGCAATCATTTCTTAGACTGCTTCCAAAATATACATTTTCATTATCTTTTTTCATATTTTTTAATTTTTGTTCATAAGCCAATGCTTTAGCCCCTACATAATAAAATGACGCGTAAGACTTTATACCCTTTAAACCGGCGCAATGTAGTGGGACACTTTCTTTCCAACCTGACTGGTCAAAATATATCAGTTTATCTCCCTTAAAAATTTTCCAGTTATCATAAAAATTGGATTTTTTAATATTTTCTCCCATCGCAGACCGACCAAGAACTATCTGATCAAAGGCAAGAAATTCTGAATTATCTTCGATATGTATCGTAATCTTTCTTGAGAGATCACTTTTTGAAAAAAGAATAGTATCTTGTGGCAGCCAAAGTAATTTACTGTTTTTACGTACGAAAAAAGTTGCTTCGACCTCTGCTGATCCATTGCTCGCTTTATAAACTTTCTCCGACGCCTGTGTCGTTACGACAATCGAACTTTCTTCAGCAGCTTCTATCGAACACTCAAACTTATCACCTCCTGTAATACCGCCGGCAGTATTAATAACAACACACTCCTTCATTTTGGAAAAGTTTTTAGGAAAAAAGAGCCTTGACGATCCTTCCTGATATAGTTCGCCAATTCTATTCTTACTACCTCTTATTGTAGCTCTTAGTGTGCCTGTGGCTCTTTCAAGTGGCTGATACATATATCTCTTCAAAAAAATATCTTTAGTAGAATACTATAAACTAACAGCTTCCAATAATTGTTTTTTTTCTAATTTATTTGTTTTTCCCTCAAGAACAAATCTTCCTCGCTTCATCACATAAGTATAATCAGACAATTCATAAGCAAAATCAAAATACTGCTCTACCAGAACGATAGCTATTGAACCTTCCTCTCTTAGAGAACCGATAACTTTTCCAATCTGCATGATAATATTTGGCTGAATACCCTCTGTTGGTTCATCAAGTAGCAGTAGTCTTGGTCTAGTAACTAAAGCTCTTGCAATTGCCAATTGCTGTTGCTGACCACCAGATAAATCCCCCCCTCTTCTATTCAGCATATCGGAAAGGACTGGGAACATTTCAAATATCTGTCTTGGTATAAATCTTTTTTCTTTTTCAAGGCAAGAAAAACCTATCTCTAAATTTTCTTTAACGGATAATAAAGGAAAAATTTCTCTTCCCTGAGGAACATAAGCAATGCCATTTCTTGCCAAATTATACTGATTTAAGTTGTTCACATTACTATCTAATGCGTAGTAAGTTCCTTTTGAAATTGGATGCGAGCCTGACATTACTTTGAGTAGCGCCGTTTTCCCAACTCCGTTTGGCCCAATCACACTTGTTATCTTTCCAATTTCGGCTTTAAAATTAATATCAAATAAAATCTGTGAACCAGAATAGTGCATATCGATATTCTCTAGAATGAAATGCTTAGCGTCCAAGATAAACCTCTACAACTTCTTTATTTTTTGAGACATGGTCAATGCTACCTTCTGCTAGAACTGAGCCCTCGTGCAGTACTGTAACTCTACAACCCAAATTTCTTATGAATTCCATATCATGTTCGACAACAATTATTGACTTCGTTTTTGATAAGTCACGCAGCAATTGAACGGTCATATTCCGCTCCTTTGTGGTCATTCCTGCCGCTGGCTCATCAATAAGCAACAATTTTGGGTCTTGAGATAGTAACATCCCTATTTCAAGCCATTGTTTCTGTCCATGACTAAGTTCACCTGCTTTTTTTGAAAGCAGACTTGTTAATTTTATTGTGCTTGCAATTTCGCCAACTCTAAATTTTTCTTGATCAGTATACTTGTAGGTCAGGGCGGCAAAGAAGCCCCTGTTGTTTTTTAGTGAAACAATTATATTTTCTTCCACAGATTGCTCTTCGAATATAGTAGGGCGCTGAAATTTTCTTCCTATCCCCAATTTAGCAATTTGGTATTCACTCTTCTGGGTGAGTGGTATTGCCACCTCATCCCAGAGTACCTTACCGCTATCAGCCTTTGTTTTTCCTGATATTATATCCATAAGTGTGGTTTTCCCAGCACCATTAGGGCCAATAATTGCTCTTAGCTCAGGGTATCCTATCGACCAGCTTAAACTGTTGATTGCTTTGAACCCGTCAAAAGAAACAGATATGTTCCGAACTTCTAGCAAATCGTTCATTTGTTTATCACTCTTTCTTTTACTTTCTCTATCAAACCAAACAATCCATTTTGAGTAGTTAGAGTGATACTTACAAAACTAAGACCAAGTATAATAAGCCACCAGTCGACCCAGTTGATATTAATAATCCAAAAATCAATATTAGGTATTTGACCACTTGTAAAAAAGCTAGATATTAAAGATACAAACGCAGCTCCCAAAACGGCACCAATTAACTTTCCTCTCCCTCCAATTGAGACCCAAACAGCTAGATATATTGACGCTATTGGTGCCAGTTCAGTTGGATTAACTATTCCTGCTTGGGGATAGTAAAGGCTTCCAGCAATTGCCGCCATTATCGCAGTAACAACAAATATAAGTAACTTATAAAGCTCGACATTATATCCTAGAAAACGAACTCTAGCTTCATCATCGCGAATACCCACTAGCAAGTTACCAAGCTTTGATTTGGTAATGATAGACGCTAAGTAAAACCCGCAACAGAGAGCAAATGTCGATAGCCAAAGAAATATGACTGAAATTACGTCTTGTGTAAGGTTTCCATATCCAGGAATATTTTGTAGTCCGGAAAGCCCATTATTGCCTCTCAATCCGCTATCATTTTGGAATAAGTAGAGAGATAATGCTAAAGTCATGGCTTGAGTTAGAATTGACAAATATACGCCTGTGACTCTTGAGCGAAAGGCTAGCCAACCAAAAACCAATGCCAGTAGGCCTGGTATTATTACAATTAGTAGAAGATGAATTATTAAAGAGTCCGCAAAAATCCAAATGATTGGAATATCAGACCCACCTACCACCCCAAATATCTGATTTCCAATAGCTTCTTTAGTCTCTTCTGGAGTTAACGGGATTAACTGCTCACTTGCAGCACTAATAACTATTTCTTTTGTCCTTTCATACATTAGCCACATGCCAATTAGATAACCGCCTAATGCAAAAAACGCCATATGGCCTAGTGAAAGTATTCCACAGTATCCCCAGACTAAATCTAAGGCAATCGCAGCCAGACACAGCATCATGGTTTTTCCTAACACTTTTACAAAACTGGTAGAAAATAAGCCCATTGCAAGTTCGCTCGCTATCGTTACAACAAGAGAAAATAGAAAAAAAAATATCACAAAATTTA
Organism: uncultured Alphaproteobacteria bacterium; assembly: GCA_902537215.1. Lineage (GTDB taxonomy): Bacteria > Pseudomonadota > Alphaproteobacteria > Rhodobacterales > Rhodobacteraceae > CACIJG01. The sequence continues at coordinate 48,113 of CACBAM010000008.1, read as the reverse complement.
AACTTTGATTTCTTTTTATAAAATTCATACTTAGTCTCCCGCGGCTCTTCCTCGTAGAGCTACGATCCCTCGAGGTCTAAACTGTATAAAAATAATTATGAAAATAATCATATATGTCTGGGCGGCCAACGTGTTTGAAGGATTAAACCACTCAATTAGTTTTTGTAAAAAGCCAATTAAAGTAGCTCCAGCCAATGTTCCCCATATACTACCCACACCTCCAACCACTACTGTCATGAAGCTTTGTACAATATAATCATTGCCAAGCTCAGAAGTAACTTTAGCATATAAACCAATACCAACACCCGCGATGCCTGCTATCCCAGAACCTAAGCCAAAAGTAAACATGTTTATCTGATCAGGATTAACTCCCATACTAGCAGCCATGGAGGGATTTTGGGTAACGGCTCGCGTCTCCAGTCCAAAGCGAGTTCTGTTTAGAACGTAAATTAAAATAATTGTAAAGGCGATGCTTAAAACAAAAATAGCTACCCTAATCCAACTTATTGAAATAATCTCATTGAATATCAACGCTCCGTCTAGCCATTCAGGTGATGTCAAAGGTCTAGCCTGGGTTCCAAATACAATTTTTGCTAGTTGCTGAAGTGCGATGCTTATTCCGAACGTAGCCAGTAAAGTTTCTAATGGTCTTTTATACAATTTTTTAATTACCAATCTTTCCATTACAATTCCCGCGAAAAAGGTAACGAGAAAAGCGACAGGAATAGCAATAACTATAGATAAAGTATAATTTGTTACGAAAAGTTGGACTACATATCCTGAATAAGCACCCATCATGATAAATTCACCATGTGCCATATTAATTACTCGCATGACACCAAATGTTATTGCTAAGCCGATTGCAGCTAAAAAATAAATTGACGCAAGACTTAGACCCTCTAAGATCAAATCTACGAAGCTAAAGACTGATACCCGATTATTAATTAAATTGAGTGTCTCTGTTGCAGCATTTGTTACCTCTCTCGAACTTTCTGCGTATTCTTCATAAAACACATATTGCGCGACAATATTCTTCATATCTTCTCTTGAAACCACGGGCTCTACTTTCCCATTTTCTATCAGTCGGTTAAGCACGCTATTTCTTTTATAATAACTATCAAGTGAATGCGCCTCCTCTCTCTTGATATTTCCAATCTCGGCCTGTTGAGTGAGAATATCTTTCAGTTTTTTTTGTGTTAAAATTTCAGGCGCTTTTTCTTCTTTAACTAGCATTAAATATGCATCAAGGTCAGTAAATGAACCGTCAATCGTGCTAGAATGATTTGTCTCTAAAAAGTCGTATTGGTCAATCGCTCCTTTCTCCGGCTCCAATATCTGAGAAATATTAATGTTGTCTGGGATTACCTTCTCAGCTTTTAATGCAGTCCTTATAATTTGGTTTAAAACTCCTCTTACATCGATGCCTAGGTCATTTTTTAGAGATCGAATTACTTCAACTCTCTGTGAAATATTCTTCTCAAACCTTACTGTTAATAGCTTTTCCAATCTGATCATTCTATTTTTTATTTTCAGATTATTTTCTATTTCAATAGCCTTTCTCAATGGCACCCTAAATCTTTCATCTGGTTTTCTTGCGATTGAGTCTAAGGTCTTTGATCGTATAGAGGGATCTGCATTCAAAAGTTGGAACTGTACTAAGGCCGAAGAAATAATTGCCCTTACACCACTGTTTGGCTTAATTTGCTTTATCTTCTTTTTGTCAATAACTTCAATCAGTTGTTCGTCAATTACATCAAATATCTTATAAGATTTCTTCTCTAGTTTCTTTGCCGTTACGACTAATCCATCAGATTTCCTAAACCATAGTTCTTTATTAAGCCACCTTAATAAGAACTTTTCTGTACCGCCAGAATTTAGTTTCAAAAGGCTGTCAATTACAGGACTTATCGTCTTTGAAGAACTCTTATGGAAACTAGCTTTATTCGTCCAAATAAACTCTCTTAGATCTTTGTCAGATGCAACTGACGCAGAGGCAAACAACATTACTCCAACAAAAATAAAAAACCTTTTCACTTAACTAGTTCCAAAAAAGTTGTGGGGATAAAATATCCCCACAATAATCCAAAATCATGATCAATAATTGGACTTCATCTGCACACAGGTCTTAGTTTCAGTGTTATACATACCACAACCGATATCTTTCCAATCTGACATCAAAGGCTTGGACTCTGCCAAGTAATCTGTCCACGCATCGCCAGGTACCTCAGAGGTCTGACTGATAATATCGAACTGCCCATCCGCTTGTATTTCGCCAATCAATACAGGCTTCGCAAGATGGTGATTTGGAAGCATTTCAGCCATTCCACCAGTCAAATTTGGCACCTTTAAACCGTACATCGCTTTTCGAACTGCATCTACATCAGTCGTTCCAGCTTTTTCGACAGCCTTAACATACATCTCAAACCCGATTACATGTGCCTCCATTGGATCATTAGTAACGCGATTATCGCCCATGGTCGCTTTCCAGTCTTTAATAAAGGCATCATTCAAATCAGACTCTGCACTTTGAAAATAATTCCATGCCGCTAAGTGCCCTACTAAATTTGCTGTATCAAGCCCAGACAGCTCTTCTTCACCAACAGAAAACGCAACCACTGGAATATCATCCGCTGAAATACCTGCAGCGGCCAACTCCTTATAAAATCCAATATTAGCATCTCCATTAATTGTTGAAATTACACCAACCTTTTTTCCATCTGCTCCCAAAGCGACTACGTCAGCAACAATTTTAGACCAGTCGGAGTGACCAAATGGTGTATAGTTAACAAAAATATCTGATGCCGGTATTCCTTTATCAATAAGGTACTGATTGAGAATTTTATTGGTAGTTCTAGGATAAACATAGTCCGTACCCAACAATGCAAATTTCTCTACACCGAGTTCTTCCAAATAGTAATCTGTTGCCGGGATGGCCTGCTGGTTTGGTGCTGCTCCAGTGTAGAAGACATTTTTGGAACTTTCTTCCCCCTCGTACTGGACAGGATAAAAAAGTAACCCATTAAGTTCTTCTATGACAGGTAATACGGACTTTCGGGAAACAGAGGTCCAGCATCCAAAGATCACGTCCACTTCTTGAACGGTTAATAACTCTCTAGCTTTTTCAGCAAAAAGTGGCCAGTCAGAAGCTGGGTCAACAACTACTGGAACTAGTTTCTCTCCATTTATACCACCCTTTGCATTCTGCTTTTCTATAAGCATCAGCATTGTATCTTTTAGAGTTGTTTCGGATATAGCCATCGTACCAGATAATGAATGTAATATCCCTATTTTAATATCTGAAAACGAAGGCGCGGTTGATGTTAAAAGAACTATACTCGTTACTAAGCCATATAAATTTTTTCTTATCATTATATTTTAACTCCAATAAGCGCGCCAGCACGAAGTAAATAAAAAGCTTGTTTATTTTTGCTTATCTATTAGCTTAGACCGGCACTATGTTGCATTTGCGTGCGGTCTTCCTAGCAGTCGGCTGCACGCATCTTTTGCACATGCACCCCCCCGGATTCTTCTGTACGTTTTTAATGTATAACTTGAACATCAAAAGTGAAGCGACAAGACTTTATTACGTCACGTAAGATGCGATTATTATGCACATTTTTTAATCAGAATTCATCAATTGATCAGTTTTTAAGCAAATTAAACAAATATTTTTCAGCACATAACAGCATTTCTAAGTCTGGAATACCCAAAAAATTCTCGATTCCAATAGCGTTTATCAGCTGTACCGTGCTTAAGTTCCCCTTTGCACCAGGGGCATAAGGGCAACCTCCAAGTCCACCTATCGCGGTGTCAAATGTTCTTATTCCATATTTGAGACCGACTTCAACATTTTTAATTGCATAATCTGATGTATCGTGAAAATGTCCAGCAAGTTGCTCTGGATTTAAACTTTCACATATAACATTGAGTAGTTCATCAATTTTTTTTGGAGTTCCCTTTCCAATTGTGTCTCCCAAGGAAACTTCATAGCATCCCATGTCAAGAAGCTTTGAGGTGACCTCCAAAACACGTTTTGGAGCAACATAACCTTCATAAGGACACTCTACTACACATGACACATACCCTCTTACGGGTATCTTTTTTTGCCTAGCCTTTTCGAAAATATCTCGGAATCTTGCTAAACTTTCGTCTATTGAACAATTGACATTTTTTTGAGAAAAAGTCTCTGAAGCAGCAGCAAAGACTGCTACCTCATCTACCTTAGCGTGCAATGCATTTTCAAAACCCTTTAGGTTTGGTGTCAAAGCGGTATATTTAACGCCATTCCTTCTCACTATTTCTTGAAAAATTTGATCGGTACCCCTCATCTGAGGAACCCACTTTGCACTCACAAAACTGCCGCATTCTATTTTGCCTATTCCCGTAGTACTCAGGATATTAATTAGTTCAATTTTCTTGTTTATTGGGATTTCATTTTTGATATTTTGCAGACCATCTCTGGGCCCTACCTCAAAAATACTTATTGTCTCAACCATCTTATTCTATTTCTAAAAGTGTCTCACCTTTTTCAATCAAGTCACCTTTTTTATTTTTTAATCCTATGACCTTCCCACTTTTAAGCGCAACTAACTTGAACTCCATTTTCATTGCTTCTATGAATACCACTGCTTCATCTTTGGATACCAACTGCCCATTTTTTACCAAAATTTTTACAATACTGCCGGTTATAGGTGCAATAATTTTTCTCTCTTGCGCATCGCCTTCATTGCCTTGATATGTATTAGTGATATTTTCAAAAACAAATTTTATTCCCTCTCTGTATAAATTTAGTATTTTGTCTTTTACTTGGAAATCAAAACTAATCAACCTTTGGTTTACCTCAAATGAAATATTTTTTTTACTTGAAAAAACGTTTTCTACCACAAAAATTCCATCTTCAAAATTTACTTGGAATTTTTTTCCATCGCTTGAATTGACCTTTATCGAATAGCTTTTTTCTTGATGTCTCACCAAAATATTTGCAGAGGCAGTCCCCCATAGTCTCCACATTTTATTTTTAAATTGTGATTCTGAGTTTAAAATAATTAGACTAGCCGCTACCATATCAGTTGGGTTTGGTAAAAGTTTTTTAAATTTTAGAGCCAGATCATCAAGGTCTGTAATTTGGATTATATCCTTCCTAAATATTTCGCTATTCAAAATGTAGCTCAGAAAATCTGTATTTGTTTTAATTCCCTGAATCTTTAAAGCTTCTAAACAACCAACAAGCTTGGTCCTAGCTTCTTCTCTATCATTAGCATGCACTATGACTTTTCCCACCATTGGATCGTAAAATGTACTTATGTAATCACCGGATCTGACACCAAAATCAAATCTCCCCTCCTTTGGAAAATTTAAAGCTTTAATTGACCCAGGGCTGGGTAAAAAGTCATTTTTAGGATCCTCTGCATATATTCTGGCTTCTATTGCATGTCCGCTGGGTATAACTTTATCATTATCCATATCTAGTTTTTTTCCTGCGGCAATGTTGATCTGTAACTCAACAAGATCCATACCTAAAATTTCTTCAGTGACAGGATGCTCGACCTGTAGTCTCGTATTCATTTCAAGAAAGAAAAAAGGTAGCTTTTCCTTGTGAGATTGAACATCGACTATAAATTCTATGGTCCCCAAGCCTCGATAATCTATTTTGTTAGCAATATCTATTGCTGCCTTATACATTTCTATTTTTGTTGGTTCGGGAATTGATAAAGATGGAGCCTCTTCTAAAACTTTCTGGTATCTCCTTTGTGATGAGCAATCACGTTCCAATAGATGAATGCAATTTCCATGATTATCTCTTGCAATTTGAATCTCAATATGTTTGCCGCCTTTGACATATTTTTCAATTATCACCTCATCGTCTTTGAAACTACTTCGCGCTTCTCTGGTAACTGCTTCAATAGAGTCTTGGAGATCACTTTCGCAATAAACAACTCTCATTCCTTTACCTCCACCACCGGCCGCGGCTTTGGCAATAACTGGAAAACCTATTTCCTTCGCCTTCTTTTTATTCTCAACTGGTTTTTCCTTCTTTACTAAAAAACCACTTAACGACGGAATATCAGCCGACGATATAACCTTTTTTGCATTATTCTTATTACCCATTGCTTTTATTGACTTCCAACTAGGGCCAATAAATGTAATTCCACTTGCCTCAACCTTTTTTGCAAAAAGATAGTTTTCCGAAAGGAAGCCATAACCGGGGTGTATTGCTTGGATCTTATTTTCCACCGCAACCTCAATGACCTTTTTTATATTTAAATAACTTTTTTTTGCCTCCGATTGGCCAATACAAACTGCAACGTCCGCCTCTTTTGTATGCAAAGAATTTTTATCTACTTCTGAATAGACTGCGTACGTTTTTATTCCAAGGCGCCTAGCTGACTTAATTAGACGGCGAGCAATTTCTCCTCGATTGGCTATTAAGATACTTTTGAACATCACTACATCCTAAAGACACCGAACTTTGTCTCTTGAACAGGTGCATTCATTGCAATTTCAAGAGATAAAGCAACGACTTCTCTAGTTTTTCTTGGGTCGATAATTCCATCGTCCCATAAATGTGCTGACGCGAAAGTAGCTTCAGACTTATGCGCAAACATGTCCAAAATTGGTTTTTTAATGTTAATTATTTCTTTCTCTGAAAGTTTCTTACCCTTTGATTTCGCTGCAGCTATATTTACTTCTGCCATTACCCCAGCAGCCTGCTCACCTCCCATGACGGCGACCTTTGCATTAGGCCATGTCCACACAAATCGAGGTCCAAAAGCTCGACCACACATACCGTAGTTACCGGCGCCATATGAGCCTCCCACTATAACGGTTATTTTAGGAACATTTGCACAAGATACAGCATGAACAAGTTTGGCACCATCGCTCGCAATACCAGTTTGCTCATATTTTTTCCCAACCATAAATCCTGTTATATTTTGTAGAAAAAGTAAGGGTATTTTTCTTTGACAACAAAGTTCTATAAAGTGAGCCCCTTTTTTTGAACTCTCAGAAAACAAAACTCCATTATTTCCTATAATACCAACCTCAACTCCACAAACCTTAGCAAACCCACATACGAGTGTTTCTCCATAAGTCGCTTTAAATTCTGAAAAGTTGGATCCGTCAACAATACGTCCAATCAAATTAAATATATCGAAGCCTTTCTTCGGATCAGAATTCACAAACCCAAGTAGGTCATCCGGATCAAGCATTGGTGGATTGTAATTCGAGCGTTTATATTCCGGAATTGACGATAAATCACTTATAATCATTCTGGTTAAAGATATCGCATGCTCATCATTATCTGCCAAATAATCAGCAACACCTGATAATCTAGCATGAGTGTCTCCACCACCTAGCGTTTCTGCATCGATAATTTCACCAGTCGCTTGCTTTAGAAGCGGTGGGCCAGCTAAAAATATTGTGCCCTGGTTCTTCACAATTATTGTTTGATCTGACATAGCAGGCAGATATGCCCCACCAGCAGTACACGAGCCCATAACAACCGCGATTTGTGGTATACCTCTCGCGCTCATTTGCGCCTGGTTGTAAAATATTCGTCCAAAATGATTTTTGTCAGGAAACACGTCATCCCAAGACGGTAAGTTTGCGCCACCACTATCTACAAGATAAATACATGGGAGATGATTTTCAGCTGCAATTTCCTGTGCTCTTAGGTGTTTTTTTACTGTCAAAGGATAGTAACTTCCACCCTTCACTGTTGCATCATTACAAATAATCATACAAAGTCGCTTGGATACGAGTCCTACGCCTGCTATCGCACCAGCGGAAGGCACCTCATCTTTATACTCACCGTTGGCAGCAAAGAGCCCAACTTCCAAAAAAAATGATCCAGTGTCTAGTAAATTTGCTACTCTGTCTCTTGGCAGCATTTTACCTCTTTTAACATGGCGTGCTTTTGAATTTTCTGAGCCACCTGCTATCAGCCTTTTTGCCAAGCTATCCACTTTTTCAATGGCTTTCTCCATTGCAGAATAATTTTCTGTGAATTCCTTAGAGTTAGTTGGTCTTTCAGACCCGACGTTTTTCATTAACTTAGCTTTGTTTCTTCAAATAACTCTCTTCCAATAAGCATGCGTCTAATTTCTGAAGTACCCGCACCTATCTCATAGAGTTTTGCATCACGTAGAAGTCTGCCTGTGGGATAATCATTAATATATCCGTTGCCACCAAGACATTGGATAGCGTCTAGTGCTATTTGGGTTGCTTTCTCAGCCGCATAAAGTATGCACCCAGCTGAATCTTTTCTTGTAGTTTGTCCTTCATCGCATGCTCTTGCTACAGAATAGACATATGATCTGCATGCATTCATGGTAGTGTACATATCAGCGATCTTTCCCTGCATTAATTGAAAAGTACCGATAGGTTTACCAAATTGTTCTCTTTCGTGGATATAAGGCACTACCACATCCATCGCACCAGCCATTATTCCAACCGGACCCGCTGCTAAAACTACTCTTTCGTAATCAAGTCCAGACATAAGAACATTTACACCCTTTCCCTCTTCACCGAGGACGTTTTCATAGGGAACTTCACAATTTTCAAAAATTAACTCTGACGTATTCGATCCACGCATTCCAAGTTTATCTAGTTTCTTTCCCGTAGAAAAACCTTCCATACCTTTCTCTATGAGAAAAGCAGTTATTCCCCTAGGGCCTGCCGATACATCAGTTTTCGCATACACAACAAGGGTATCAGCATCAGGCCCATTGGTAATCCACATTTTTGATCCATTTAGCAAATAATAATCATTTCGCTTTTCTGCTTTAAGCTTCATTGAAACAACATCAGAGCCAGCACTTGGCTCCGACATCGCGAGTGATCCTACATGCTCACCACTTATTAATTTTGGTAAATATTTATTTTTTTGTTGCTCGTTTCCCCATCTATAAATTTGGTTTATACACAAATTCGAGTGCGCTCCATATGACATTCCTATTGCCGCATTGGCTCTACTGATTTCCTCAACGGCCACACAATGGGCAAGATACCCCATATCGACACCGCCAAACTCTTCAGAGATTGTTATTCCATGCAAGCCCAAATTTCCCATCATCTCCCAAAGCTCCATGGGAAAGTCGTTGGACCTATCTACCTCTGCGGACTTTGGAGCAATTACTTCTAGCGCAAATTTCCTAACGGTTTCTCTTAGTGCATCTATATCTTCCCCTAAGCCAAAATCCATTGTTGCATTAAACATCTTTACACGAGCCTCTATTTTGGTGCCATACGGATCGCACCATCCAACCGAATTGTCTCTCCATTGAGCATACTATTTTCTACAATCTGGACACTTAAATCAGCAAATTCTGAGGGTGACCCCAGCCTCGGAGGAAAAGGTACCGATTTACCCAAGGCATCCTGAACATCCTCTGGTAAGCTTCGTAACATAGGCGTACTAAAGAGACCTGGCGCAATTGTAACTACCCTAATTCCATCCTGGGCTAAATCACGCGCCATTGGTAATGTCATTCCAACCACACCACCCTTAGAGGCTGAGTAAGCAATCTGTCCGATTTGACCATCGAAAGCAGCAACTGATGCTGTATTAATTATAACGCCTTTTTCTTGATCACCGCTTAACACGGCATTCTGCTCTGACATCCCCAAAGCACATTGAGACGCAACGTTAAAAGTACCAATTAGATTTATACGTATTGTTTTATCAAATAATTCAAATTGATGGTTTCGACCCTTGGAAACTGTTTTTTGAGAAAAACCAATACCTGCGCAATTTACGCAAACGCTTTCCTGCCCAATTCTCTCTCTTATTGAACTAAGGCCGTCCGCCACTGATTGAGGGTCAGATACATCTACTTTCCCAAAAGTAACTCCATGCTGACTGGCAACTTTTGACCCTTCATCTTCATTCATATCGAAGACTGCAACTTTTGCTCCTAAAGAAACAAATTTTTCGACGACAGCTAAGCCAAGTCCAGATGCCCCTCCGGTAACTAGTACTGCTGTATTTTCCGAAATTTTCATGGTCTTTCTATAGCCATAGCTAGACCCTCACCACCGCCTAAACAAATAGCCGCGACACCTTTTTTCAGATTTCTTTTTTCTAATGCATTAAGTAAAGTCACTAAAATTCTAGCTCCCGACGCTCCTATCGGATGTCCCAAAGCGCAAGCGCCACCATTAACATTTATCTTTTCTCTAGGAATATTAAGCTCCTTCATAAATCCCATGGGCACAACAGCAAAGGCTTCATTAACCTCCCATAGATCAACATCATCTGTTGACCATCCTACTTTTTCCATCAACTTCTTAGCGGCTGGGATAGGTGCTGTGGTAAACATACCAGGCTTGTGGGCGTGGACAGTATGGCCCAAAATAGTAGCCCGTACAGGAAGCGAAAGCTCGTTAGCTCTTTCTTCCGAGCTAATTAATAATGCGGCTGCTCCATCTGAAATTGAAGAAGAGTTAGCTGCCGTAACGGTTCCATCTTTTTTAAATGCAGGTTTTAAGTTTGGAATTTTTTCTGGTTGTGCATTCTTAGGTTGTTCGTCTTCTTTAATGGTAATATCACCTTTTCTTGTTTTAATCGTCACCGGTGAAATTTCTTTATCAAAAGCATTTTCTTTTTGAGCACTTAGAGCATTATTTAACGAGCCAATAGCATACTCATCTTGCTGCTCTCTAGTGAATTGAAATAACTCAGCTGTATCTTCAGCGTACGTGCCCATCAATCTTCCAGGCTCGTAAGCATCCTCCAATCCGTCTAGGAACATATGGTCATACATTTGTTGATGACCAACACGTGCGCCAGCTCTCATTTTTGGCGAAAGATAAGGAGCATTGGTCATGCTCTCCATTCCCCCCGCTGCCACCAATTCATTGGTTCCAGCTTTTATTTGGTCATGCGCGTATATTATAGACTTTAAACCGGATCCACACATTTTATTCAATGTAACAGCAGGAACGTTTTCGGAGAGGCCTGCTTTAAACGATGCCTGTCTAGCTGGAGCTTGCCCTTGACCAGCAGACAAAACATTGCCCATGATGACTTCATCTATACTTTCATTTTTAACACCAGCATTTTCTATTGCGCCTTTTATCGCCGCGCCACCTAACTCGGGTGCTGTTGCTTGGCTCATTTCTCCGTGAAAGCCTCCCATTGGTGTTCTTGAAGCCCCAACAATAACTACTTTTTTCATGTAATCCCCCTATCTAATCAAATGTTCTTTGGTCGTCTATTACCTTTCCATCATTGGGAAGAGTGCCTGGCGACACAATTTGCACTTCACCTTTGAGTTTAAGTATCTCTTTTATCATAGGATCATAGTCCTTATTTGTTTCTCCTTCAATCTCTAAAAGAACTGACATAACGTCATTATTATCACTCCGGTTTACATTGACCCTAGCCTTTTTTATTTCAGGAGATCTTGCCACTAAATCAGCTACTTGTTCGGGTCTCACAAACATCCCTTTAATTTTTGTTGTTTGATCTGCTCTTCCGCGCCAACCAACTATTCGAACATTTGTACGACCACATTCACTTTTTCCAGGGGCAACAGCCGACAAGTCCCCTGTTGCAAACCTGATCAATGGATAATCCGAGTTCAATGAGGTAACTAGGACCTCCCCAATCTCACCGTCTGAAACAGGATCACCTGTACCTGGTGTAACTATTTCAACAATTACACCTTCATCAACGACCATCGGGGCGTCTGGTAACGTCTCATATGCAACATTGCCTAAATCTGCTGTCCCATAGTTTTGTAGACATATAATATTCCTATCCTTATAATTTTGCCTCGTTTTTGGGAAAAGAGGGCCTCCCCCTACTAATGCTTTTTTAATTTTAGAAAGGTCTAATCCTAGCTCATCTCCCTTATCTAAAATTATTTGCAAAAAATCAGGTACGCCAATGTATGCCGTCACGCCGATCTCACTTGCAGCTCGAGCTTGTAATTCCGTTTGCCCAGTTCCTGCAGGAAACACTGTTGCGCCCACCGCCAAGATACCTTGCTCACTCAACATGCCTGCTGGCGTGAAATGATAGGAGAAACAGTTTTGCACAATGTCACCTTTTCCTATTCCAGCTGCATTCAACGCTCTGGCGGATCGCCACCAATCTTTTTTTACCATGCCAGGTTCATAAATTGGTCCAGGTGATTGAAAGATCTGATTCAAATCTTGCACAGTTCCAGCAATCAAGCCTCCCAAAGGAGGATCTTCTGCCTGTAATCGTACAAGTTCACTTTTTCTTAACACTGGTAACGTTCTTAGATCATCTATTGATGTAATTTCTTGGTGATCTATATCGTGCAATATTTTACTAAACGCCTTGGAGTTCTCTTTCGCGTTTTTTACTTGCAAGGGCAGTTGCTTGGATAAATCAGTTTTCCTCTCGTCGTGGGATCGTGTTTCTAAATTATCATAATATTTAGTCATAAATGCCTTATAACCACCTCTTTCTACGACGATAGGAACGCGTTTCTTTGAATGAGCTACGACCTTCTTCAGACATCCCCAAATAAAATTCCTTAACATCGGGGTTTTCTCTCAGCTCTTTAGCAGGACCATCCATGACAACCCTTCCGCTTTCTAGAATGTAGCCTTTATGCGCATATTTTAGCGCTACATTTGTATTCTGTTCTGCCAATAGAAAGGACACATTTTCTTTTTCATTCAATTGCTTAACAATTTCAAAAATTTCTTCAACCAGCTGAGGTGCAAGCCCCATGCTTGGTTCATCTAATAAAATAGTTTCTGGAGTAGACATTAGTGCCCGTCCTATAGCACACATTTGCTGCTCACCACCCGAGGTGTATCCCGCCAGTGATTTTCTTCTCTCTCTCAAACGAGGAAAATAATTATACACAAGTTCAAGGCTGTCCTTTAGTTCGGAGGAGTTTATTTTACGAGTGTATGCCCCAGTAAGTAGATTTTCTTCTACAGTAAGATGTTCAAAGCAATGACGCCCTTCCATAACTTGAATTACGCCCATTTTTACCATATCAGCGGGATTAAATTCATTTATATTCTCGCCATTGTAGCTAATTGATCCTTTTGTAACCTCACCACGTTCAGACTTTAGTAAATTGGATATTGATTTCAAAGTTGTGCTTTTACCTGCTCCATTACCTCCTAAGAGTGCCGTAATGCCACCTTTCTCGACCGACAGGCTAACCCCTCTTAAAACTAAAATAATGTTGTTATAGACTACCTCTATGTTACTTACATCTAGAACAGTTTCGGCGCTTTTTTCATCAAACATTTCTTAACCCTTTTTATAAAGTCCTGGCTCAAATGAGCCAGGACCAAGATACTAATGCTTATTTACAGGTCTGAGTAGTCCAACCAGCATTATTTGACGCGTACTGAGCTGCAGCTTTTGTCAACATTTCTTGAGCAATATCCTTCATCGGATCAATCGCATCAGTGATTTTCACCCACTTTGATCCATCCCATTGCTGAATAAATGCTGCGCCAGCTCCTTCGTGGTCCTTACAAGATCCCACAATCGGAGCAACCATTCCTGCGAAACCAAGTTCTTTAAGTCGTGCTTCATCAAGAACAAAGTTTTCAAGACCAATTCTCATGTCCTCACCGGTAATTTCCTTTTTACCGGTGATATCTTGAGCAGTCTTTATGGCCTCCGCAATTAGAGCAGCGTTCCACAATGCTCTATTGTAAAGAACTGTGCCAGGGCCTTCGGAACCTGTCTTTGTGATACCTTTGCTGACGACGTACTTGATAACATCTTGAACGGCTGGAAAGTCAGTTCCAGTGGCGTTGAAAGTTGCACCTTTGTAACCTTTTCCTGCTTCTCCAATTGGTCCAAGGTCAACGTCTCCTGCTGACCACCAGTTACCAACAAACCTGTCTAAGGGATATCTAGATTTAATCGCGGCTTTAACAGCAGTTGGATTCATAACACCCCAACCCCACATGATCATCCAGTCAGGCTTCTCTTTTCTAACTGTCAACCAGTGTGATGATTGATTTTGTGCATCCTTACCAGCAACAGGTAGCAAAAAGTATTCAAATCCAAATTTTGGCGCTAGTTGTTCCAGAACGGGGATAGGCTCACGTCCATATCCACTTTCTAAGAATATAAAGCCAATTTTCTGATCCTTTAAACCTGTCTGACTATCGATGTACTTTAAAATTGATGTCATCTGCGAAAAGTAAGATGTTGGGTAATTGAAAGCCCAAGGGAAAGTTTCACCTTTTGCCGCTGCTGACAAACCATAACCCATCGTCAAGATTGGTGTTTTGTCTTCAGGTGCCTTTGCCAAAATTTGAAGTGTAATCCCTGTGGAGTTCGGAGTATGCACTAAAGGATTTTTTCCTCGGTACGATTCATAGCACTCAACACCTTTTTCAGCTTTGTAGCCAGTCTCACACTCTTCTACTTTTATCTTTACCCCATTGATACCACCATCACGCTCATTAAGCATTGTCAAATAGTCTACAAAACCGTTAGCGTTTTGCGTACCGTTAGCCGCAAAAGGACCAACTCGGTAAGTCATAACGGGCACTAGCAAATCTCCAAAGCTCATTCCCACTGTTGTAATTAAAGTACTTACAGCGACGAAAGCACTTATAATTGTTTTTTTCATAACGTTTTCTCCCAAATATCGTGGCGAGCCACATTTATTTATGGGCCTTGTTTATTTACATAGAAAGGCAAGGCCCAAAATGCCAATCTATGCTTCTCTAAATTTTAATAGGGGAAGGGCCAGAGCCTTAACTTTTGTTTAGCAATTTGCCAAATTCGAGCTAAACCATGCGGTTCCACTATTAAAATAACGACCATCACTACACCTAAGAGTATTGTAGTGAAATTCTCCATCACAAATGCATCTATACCAAATACAGATTTCCCGTATTCCTTTAGAATTACTGGTATAACCCAAACTAATATAGCTCCAAAATAGCAACCTGTTATAGACCCAAGCCCCCCAATGATGACCATAAATAAGTATGTAAAACTATGGTTGATATCGAAGCTCTCAACTTCAGCTGCACCGAGCCAAAAGAATACCATCAGCGCACCAGAAATACCAATATAGAAGGACGAAAATGCAAAAGCCGATAATTTCGCCGTTAGAGGACGTACTCCAATTAGCTCGGCTGCAATATCCATGTCTCTTATCATCATCCAGGACCGACCGATTCTTCCTCTGATAACGTTGGATGCTAACCAGGTCAAAACAACGAGGAACCCTAGACATACAAAATATCTTGTTAATGGTTCGGACTTTGCACCGGTTAGAACGATCCCGAACATTTCCTTGTAAGGGACTTCAATTGCACCGCTGATATTATAGTTGTACAACCACGGTATTCTTATAAAAGCCCATTCTAAGAAAAACTGCGCAGCCAGAGTTGCCACCATAAGATAAAAGCCTTTAATCCTCAAAGAAGGAAGTCCAAATATCGTGCCTACAAACGCAGTCACGACCCCAGACAAAACTACACATATCAACGCATTGAGGTCTGGGAAAATCGTCATTATCTTATAACAACTATAGGCTCCTACCCCCATAAAAGCAGCGGTTCCCAAAGAAATTTGCCCAGCAAAGCCTAGTAAAATATTCAAACCCAAAGTTGTTATGGTAAAAATAACTACCGGTATCATCACCGCGGACATAGTAAAATCCCAAGAAAGTCCGGGCAAACCAAATATTGGTATTAGCACAAAAGCTAAAAGTGCCGCAATTGCTATACCTATTTTATCCTCAAATATCGGAAATGCCGCTAATTCTTCTTTATATTTTGATTTAAATTGACCTGTTTCTCTAAAATACATTGATCAAACCCTCTCTATAATCTTGTCTCCAAACAAACCCTGTGGCTTGAACAAGAGAAATCCAAGTGCAATGAAATACGCGAACCAACCTTCTACACCACTGCCAAGCAGAGGCCCCCAGTAAATCTCAAATATCTTCTCGCCTATGCCTATCATTAGCCCACCGACAATGGCACCGGGAACAGACGTAAATCCCCCAATGATAAGAACTGGTAATGCTTTAAACCCAATTATCTGTAGGGCAAAAGACACGTCGGACCTAGCACCCCAAAATATTCCAGTCACCAGAGCCACGACACCGGCGACAAACCACACTATCACCCATATTTGGTTCAAGGATATGCCAACGGAAAGCGCTGCTTGATGATCATCGGCTACTGCTCTTAACCCTCTACCAATCTTTGTGCGACTAAAAAAGAGCCCCAAGCAAACGATAAGTATAACAGCAACCACAGCTGCTGAAATATCCAATAGGTCGAAATATACTCCTCCGCCAAACATTGGCCACTCAAAACTCCCTGTAGGTATTCCCAGTTCTTTATGTATCATTGAACTAGGGCGTCCACCAAAAATCCACTGAGCAGCACCGATTATGATAAAACTCAGAGCAACTGTAGACATAAAAAGAATGTTTCCATCTGTGTTGACCAATTTCCGCAATATTAATCGCTCAATTAACCAGGCGAGCCCATAAAACATAATCAAAACTAGCACTACGCTTATCCAAGCAGGAACTCCCATTTTGTAAAAGCTAATCAAAGCTAGGGCTGCCAAAACTACTAATATTGGCTGTGCAAAATTAAATACGCCTGAAGCTTTGAATATCAAAACAAATCCGAGTGCTATCAAACCGTATAAGGTCCCACTCACAAAGCCATCCCATAGCGCCTGAAAAAACAAATCAGGTAGTCCAATCATTTCGGCGAATGGAGTTATAAAAATTCCAGTTAATAGATCCATCAGTGTGCCACTCCTAAATATGCGTCAATAACAGCTTGGTTGGATTGAACCTCTTTTGGTGTGCCATCAGCAAGCATTTTTCCATAGTCTAAAACAACTACTCGGTCAGCTAGATCCATGACAACCGCCATATCGTGTTCGATCAAAGCTATAGTTGTTCCAAATTCCTCGTTTACATCAATAATAAAACGCGACATGTCTTGCTTTTCTTCAACATTCATTCCTGCCATTGGCTCATCTAAAAGAAGTAGATCAGGCTCCATTGCCAGTGCTCTTGCTAACTCAACCCTCTTTTGTAAACCATAGGGAAGTGACCCAACTGGTGATTTTCTGATATGATTAATCTCTAGAAAATCTATAATTTCTTCACACCTTTTCCTATGCATTACCTCTTCCTCAATTGCAGGGCCGTATCTGAAAAGTTGCCAAAAGAAATTCTTATTCATTTGAAGCTGTCTACCGGTCATAACATTTTCTATGGTTGTCATTCCCTTAAAAAGTGCGATGTTTTGGAAGGTTCTAGCGATTCCAGTTTTTGCAACTTCATATGGTTCCATCGAAGGCCTTTTTTCTCCTCTAAACCATATTTCTCCCTCTTGGGGATGATAAAAACCGTTTATAACATTTAGCATCGACGACTTTCCTGCTCCATTCGGACCGATTATCGCTCTTATTTCTCCCTCTTGGATATCGAAAGAAACGTCTTGAATAGCTATAACACCACCAAATCTGAGATTGATGTTTTTAACTTCCATCATCACCTTTTTTTGTTCACTAGACATACTTTATTAATCCCTTTTATTTTATTACTAAGCAGCGTTTTCGTTTTGCTTTTGAAGCTGATACAAAGTGGCATCTACACAACTGACTGTAGCCTCGAGATATCCCTTACGACCGTCCTCATAGGTAACTTCTGTCTTCGTAGCTATAGAGACTTTATCTGAGTAAAGAGCTGATACTAAATCCGCATATTTTTCAGCTACAAATGACCGCTTAACCTTTCTGGTCCTCGTAATTTCTCCATCATCGGGGTCCAGTTCCTTGTGAAGCACGAGGAAACGCTTTATTTGACATCCAGACATTGAGCTATCTTTTGCTAAATCCATGTTTACAGCTTCGACATGTTCTTTCAATATTTTCCCAACCTCAGCGTTTGCTGCAAGTTCTTGATATGACGAGTAGGAGATGTTGTTTCTCTCTGCCCAATTGCCCACCGCAGTAAGATCAATATTAAGAAAAGCTACGCAATTTTCCTTGCCGTCTCCAAACAGCACGGCCTCTAAAATATTTGGATAAAATTTTAATTTGTTTTCTACATATTTTGGGGCAAATAAAGAGCCATTGTTAAGTTTCCCAACACTATTAGCCCTATCAATTATTCTTAGCTGTCCAGTGTCTTCATCAATATAACCGGCATCACCTGTAGCAACCCATCCATCTTTATCTTTGGTATCCCTTGTAGCTTTGGGGTTTTTGTAATATTCTTTGAACGCGCCTACAGACCTATACAGCACTTCTCCAGAATCTGCTATTTTAAGTTCCACACCGTTGATTGGCTTTCCCACCGTGTCTGCATATACTTCGTTGTTGTTCTGCATCGTGAGAAAAACACTAGCCTCTGTTTGGCCATATAGCTGTTTAAGATTTATTCCTAAGCTTCTATAAAAATCAAAAAGTTCAGAGCTTATTGCCTCGCCAGCAGTATATGCTATTCTGACTTTTGACATTCCCAACATGTTTTTCAAAGGCCCATAGATAATTATATCGCCGGCAAAATAAATAAGTCGGTCAATAAAACTTACTGGCTTCCTTTCCAAAATATCTCTACCTACCTTATCTGCATGCTTCATGAAATAGTTGAATGCTTTCCTTTTAATAGAAGCGGCGTCTTCAATTCTTATGTATACGGATGTTTTTATTCTTTCCCATAAAGGCGGCGGTCCAAGAAAGAAAGTAGGACCGACTTCCCGAAGATCAACTTGAAAAGTATCGGCTCCTTCAGGACAATTTATACATGCGCCAGCAGCCATTCCTTGTCCGACAGAGATCATGTAATCCCCGACCCATGCCATAGGAAGGTAGCTTAACAAATAGTCATCCTTAGTCCATCCATCATGCTCGTTTGCGCTCATAGAAGCTCCAATAATTGCTCCATGAGTTTGTACGACACCCTTTGATTTACCGGTAGTTCCAGATGTATAGATCAGTACGCACGTACTTTGACCATTTACTTTATCTAATCTGGTTTGTAATTCTTTCTGCACCTTGTCTCCACTTTTGTCTCCAGCCTCCAATATGCTTTCATAACTGTGAAGGTGTGCCTTATCGTATTTTCTGAGACCTTTTGGATCTACGTACACAATATCTTTCAAATTTGTTAGTTTACTGGATAAATCTTGGATTTTGTCGACTTGTTCTTGATCACCCACGATCGCATACGCGGCATTACAATGGGTCAATATGTATTCCATCTCATCGGCCACTGCGTCTTGGTATAATGGTACTGGAACAGCACCCAAATGCTGGGCTGCCAATAGAGACCAATATAAATGTGGCCTATTCCGGCCTATGACGGCGATATGGTCCCCTTCACTAACTCCTATTTCAATAAGCCCTTTTGCTAACTTCATTACCTCTGCACTTGCTTCTTTCCAAGTCCAAGTCTGCCAAATTCCTAAATCTTTCTCTCTAAACGCTGGTGAATCGCCGAATTCCGCCACATTTCTTGCAAGCAGTTTTGGCATAGTATCTAGAGCAACGTCACTAGATTGCATGATTCCTCCCATTATTATTTTTTTCGTTAAAGTTTAGGTAAATTTTTTTGATAAAACAACTATGTAATTTTTTGTTGTGACAAAACTACGCAATTTTGTTGAAACCTTCAAAAAAACTTCATCGAACTATTGCTGCCCTAAAGTCATTTAGGTTTATACCCGTTGGTCCCGTGCAAAACAGTGTGTTCAACTTTTGGTGAATATTATACGAATCAAAAAGCTTGACCGGATCTTCATTAGGGTAATATTTTCGCGCCGAGCAATAAGTTGAGCCATCGATAATCGCACCTGCATTCTCTCCATTCCCATCAATCCCATCCGTATCAGCTGACAAAACTGTTACACCCTCCATACCATCGATTTCCTTGGAGAGCGCTAAAGAAAACTGCGAATTCCTTCCCCCCTTGCCGTAACAATCTGGAAGTTTTATTTCCACCTCACCTCCAGAGAGAATAACTACAGGTCTTTTAATTGAACTATTAGGATTGGAAACATCCATAATGGCTTTCTTATAAAGTTTAGTTAATGACTTCACATCCCCTTCGAATTCAGTAGAAAGCACAATAGTGTTGAATCCATGTACTTGTTCAATATAGTTAGCGGCTTCTTCAAAGAGTATTTTGCTGGAACTTAAACAATACGAATTATGAATGTTAACACATATGCTATCATCGGTATCCGAATTTAATATTTTGTTTATATATTTTTCGATTTTGAAACCAAATTTTGGTGTTTTCGGTTTAATTAATGTAGCACTAGGTATAAGGGTTGGGCCACTTCCCACCAGGGATATATCATCTCCTGGAATATCAGAGACCACTAGATTGATTATAGGACATGGGTAAGCCATTTGGGCTAGCTTTCCCGCTTTTATTTGAGAAAAAGCGCTTCTGTAAACATTCATGTCCTTGATTGATAGTCCCGATGTTAATAATACCTTATTGAGACATATTTCATCATCGAGGTTGAATCCTTCTGGAGGATATGGCAGCAAAGCCGAGGCCCCACCAGAAATACAGAAAATCATCAGGTCATCCTTTCCAAGCCTTTTAGCTTCTTTTGATAAATATTTTGACGCCTCCAAACCAGAAATTGATGGAACGGGGTGAGAAGCTTTGAATACCTTAAATCCTATATCTTCACACCACTCATTCTCTGGATGTATTACTAATCCCTCAGATGAGCCTGAATAATGTTCTAAAAATGCTTTTGCGTGTCTTCCAGCACCTTTACCAACGGCAACGAAAAACACCCTACCCCTTGGTTTTTCAAATTCAATTTGTGCTAATTTTGTTATGGGGTCTGCAAGTTGGAGTGAATTAAAAAAAATATCTTTAAGAATTTCTCTATCACTAAGATTATTTTTTTCGCCACCCACCGGAACCAATTATTTTTTTCTAAATATTTTGGTGATAGATTTTTTAAACATGCTGGCCTCCGTTAATCTCTATTTCTGCGCCTGATACATAACTCGCTTCTTTGGAGCATAGATAGAATATCGTGTCAGCCACTTCTTCTGGTAAGCCAAGACGTTTCATGGGAATATCTGCAACTATCTTTTCTGTACCTTCACTCAAAATTGCTGTCTTAACTTCTCCGGGCGCAATAGCGTTTACTCGAACACCTAAGGGACCAAAATCTTTCGACATTTCTCTAGTTAAAGCTCCTAAAGCTGCTTTTGATGTAGCGTAGGCAGCACCAGCAAAAGGGTGAACCCTACTCCCCGCAATTGATGTCACATTTACAATTGCCCCTTGCGCCCTTAACAATTCTTCCTTTAATCCTCTTGCTAAAATTACCGAGGCAAAAAAGTTAACATGAAAAACTTTACCCCACGTACTTAGGTCCGTTCCTAGAGTGTCCAGCCTTTCCCCATTCTCGCCTTTGGGCGATATCCCAGCATTGTTTACGAGCGCGTGCAATTTACCATTTAAGCGCTTTTTAACCTCATTAATAGCCTCGAGCGTATTGTTTGGATTTGATAGATCGACTTGAACGTGGTTAGCCTCACCCCCAGGCCAGGGACAATTTGTGTCAAAAGCCTGCCTAGAACATGTAATAACACGCCACTTCTCTTCAGAAAACTTTCGAACGGTGGCATGGCCTATTCCTCTACTCGCACCCGTCAACAATATTATTTTTTGTTCTAGATCATCAACCATCCTTTTTCGGCCTCAGAAAATTATGTCAATTCCGATCAATTTAGTCAGATTTTAGCATTTTTAGTTTCTCGTTTCAAGAACATCATAAAGTTTGAAACTCGATTCTTCCTAAAACACTATCAATTTTATCGAACATTTCATGAATTTGACTTTCTTCAATAATTAAAGGTGGACAGAACGCCAAACTGTCGCCCGGAAGTGACCTTAAAATAACACCTGCTTCTTGGATTTTTTGCTGTATCTTTGCAGCAACTTTTCTACTGGGGTCAGGCTTATTATTCGAGCGGGGCTCTGAGACAAATTCTATTGCACCAATTAACCCAATGGCCCTAGCATCTCCAACAAAATCATATTTTTTGAAGTTTTTCACTCTTTCAATAAAAATTTTTTCCATATTTCTCACATGTTCCACAATTTTTTTCTCTTCATAAATTTCAAGTGTTCTAAGAGCCACTGCAGCTGACATAGGGTGAGCAGAATATGTAAACCCGTGCCCAAAAATACCGAGTTCGTTTGCCTGATTTTCTATTTCAGAAACGATAGTTTTATTTATGAGTAAAGCTGATATTGGCGCATAAGCACCTGATAAAGCTTTAGCACAAGTTAATATATCAGGCTTTAAATCAAATGTTTCTGAGCCCCACATATTTCCTGTTCTACCAAATCCGCAGATCACTTCATCCGCAATAAAAAGCACGTCATATTTTTTCAACAAAGCCTGTACTTTAGAAAAATAATTTTTCGGAGGAATAATAACACCACCGGCTCCCATAACAGGCTCCGCGATAAAAGCCCCAATAGTATCAGGACCTTCTTCAAGGATAAGTTCCTCTAGATTTTTTAGCATTCTGTCCACAAAATTTTGTTCAGACTCACCTTCAAGTTTTTCTATAAAATAATGCGGACAAGACGTGTGCCTAACAAAGTCTAGCGGCAAACCAAATCCGTCTTGAGCATACGGTAGCCCTGTCAAACTTCCTGCAACCATGGTTACCCCATGATAACCTCTTTTTCGACTAATAATTTTTCTCTTTTCGGGTCGGCCTAGCGCATTTTGATAGTACCAGACAACTTTTATTGCAGTATCATTAGCCTCAGATCCCGAATTACAGAAGAAAACTTTATCTAATGCTTCTGGAGCTATTCCAACAAGTTTTTCAGCCAAGTTAGCCGCAACTTCTGGCACTTTACCCCCAAAACTATGATAAAAGGGGAGCTTTTCCATTTGCTTAGTTGCAGCTTCAACTAAGTCTTTATTATTAAACCCTAATGATGCACACCACAAACCGCTCATGCCCTCGATAAATTTTGTATTTGAATTGTCGTAAACATACACACCCTCCCCCCTGCAAATCACATGAGGACCAGTCTCTTTTAAAAATTGGGGGTTAGTATACGGATGGAAATGATTTTCAATATCTTTGGCCTCAATTGAATTAACTATTCGGTTCATAGTATCTCCTTCAGCAACAGATGAATTAAATGCAAGATTCATTATAAGCTTAACAGAACATTTCTGTTCATAAAGATTTTATATTGAACTTCCAAAAATTAGAGTCTAATGCTTATTTGGGTGTTATTTTATATTACAGTTTTAAATTTTGAGGAGTACTTACGATAAATGGTTACATTAAAAGGATTTCTTTTTTTTAAAATATATTGCATTTCGGTCCTTATGAGCGCAGCCCTCGCCCATGATGCATCGGATAAAGTATTGGCAAAAAAAATTTTTGGTAACTTCACAAGCCCAACAAAATTAACGTCTGAAAGTGTCGGAAAGTATAATAAAGGATGTCTAAATGGAGGCATTGAGTTACCAGTTAAGGGAGAAACATGGCAACACATAAACTCAAAAAGGGGCCGTAATTGGGGACACCCAAGTCTAATCAATTTTACAAAGGACCTTTCTCAAAAAGTTGCGGATTTTGGATGGATGGGATTATATATTGGTGATCTTGGCAACCCAAGAGGTGGGCCTACCCCCTATGGCCATGCCGCTCACCAAGTAGGCTTAGAGGTAGATATAAAATTTAGAAAACCAGCGACTTTAGACCTTTCAATAAAAGACAGTCATAATGACCACAGGTACGGCAAACCATCTTTCAAAGAGCTGAATGTAGTGTCAAAAAATCAAAAAAATGTTAACTCTAATTGGTCTCGAGAACACATGAATATTCTGAAGGCTGCAGCGCAAGATGAAAGAGTGAATAAAATTTTTGTTAACGCAGCAATAAAAGTTTGGATGTGTAAAAACGCTGGATCAACAGATAGGTCTTGGCTTATGAAGATACGGCCTGAGAGAGGTCATAGCGAGCATTTTCATGTCAGGCTAAAGTGTCCGGAGAGATCGCCAGATTGCATCAACACACCACTTTGGAATAAGTATAAAAATGTAGATGGTTGTGACAAGCAATTGGCTTGGTGGGTCACAGATAGGCTTAAACCGAAGAAGAAAGTTATAAAAAAGACTGTTAAAATCAAGAAAAAATATAAATGTACTCATGCAAGATGTTACCTGCCTGAAGATCTGCCAAAAGCTTGTCTTAAAACTATGCACATCGAAAATTAAGACTAAATTTAGCGACCACAAAGGTATTGTAGACCCTTTTCTCTTAATAAAGTAGCTGGAGAAAAACCTCTGTTTATTTCTTTTTGGTAAAGGTTGTCAACCATTTCTACAAGATCTGAAACCCTAGAAAGATGCCCGCTACTACATTTAGCGCCATATTTCTCCTCAAGCTCTTTTCCAAAAAAAACTAAATAACCATCCCATAAACCTGTGACGTAAGCTGATTTAGAGGAAACACTTAGTGTTTTCCAGTTCCCATAATTCTCCACAACAACATAAGGTCCAGCAGCACAGCAGAAAAAAAAAGTTAGGGTCAGAAACTTGAAAAATAGTAATTTATTTCGCAACTGCCTTATCAGTTAAAGAATATATTGGATTATCTTCTGCGCTTTCGCTTTCGCCAGCTTTTCTTTGTGGCTTTGCCATTCTTATCACCTTACCATTAAAGTTTGCACCAGTCTCAATTGAAATCTCACTATGTTCAATATCCCCTTTTACAGTGGATCCGGCGTCTAACTTAACAGTATCAGATCGAATAAATCCAGTAAAATTACCCTGAACGGTAATTGCTTTTACAATAATTTTACCGTCCACCTTTGCACTCGGACCTAAGGTTAAATTATCCCCCAATATGTCACCAGAGGCTTTACCCTCAATCAAAAGTTCCCCTTTAAAGTCGATTTTTCCTTTTATGACGGTATCTGAAGAGATGACTGAGCTAGAATTTGTAAAATTATTCATAATTTCGTACCTAATGTTTCACATGCAAAAATACACTAAAACTATATTTAATCAAGGCTAATAGGAGAGAAAGAAATGCTAGTTGCAATTACATTTGTTTACTTCTTCGTCTCTTTGGGCTAAATTCGTAGGCCCTGTGAACCTGTTTTGTAATTTCATTGATTTCCTTTATTGTGACTTTCACAGCTGGAACACCTAATTTTTTAGCAGCCAATCTCCTAAAAGCACCATAATTATCATGAATCTGTATAAGTTTTTCAAACTCGTCTATTAAGTCATTTGCTTCAAGATCATTTCTTGCTAACCCTTTTATGTTTGCATCCTCGCTATTTTGTCGTTTTCCATCTGATCCCTGTAAAGATATTTTCATCATTTCTTGGATGTTAGATAGATATTTTTGAGACCTAACAGCATTCCAGACTGCTTTCTCGCCATTTCCAGAGTTTAGGGCTGTAATTGCTGTCATCGCATAAATTTGAGCTCTTTGAGCATAGCTTAGCACCTTCTTAGTCTGTTCATCATAGTCAGAATTTTCTGAGTTTGAGTTCTTATAAACCATAGAGCTTAAATTAGAGTTATACTCCTTTCTTGACCAATCCTTTAGGTTTGGTGAGGTTGGATTTTCTTTTACGGCACAACAAAACTTAATTATGTCATAGAGATCCTTGGAACCCTTCTCAAGAAATTCCTTTTCAAGTTTAACGCTCTTATTGAACAACAAATCGCTTTTTGACATTTTTTGATAAACAAATTCGTTCATTATTTTTTTCTCTGGCCGCCTTTGATTCTATGTATTAATATAAATTTCTGCAATCTGTATACCATTTCAAGTTTTTTTATTATTTGCCACAAGATATTTTTTTGTGTACTTGAGACACATGAAATAAATATGTTGACTTCTTCGTCACCGTTTATGATACAATATAGCATGACGTAAGGTAAACTAAAACTGGGAAAATTAACATGTCAAGTAGAGGCAGCCAACAAAATAAATGCAGTATCGCAACAGCCCTATCAATTTTAGGGGATAAATGGACTCTTTTGATTGCAAGGGATATCATGATGGGCAATCAAAACTTCGAATCTATTCAAAATAATCTCAATATCTCAAGAAATCTATTGACAGAGCGATTAAAGTCTATGGTAAGCAACAGGTTGATTACGCGTTATGTGCCGGATAATAAAAAGAGGGCTATGTACGTTCCCACAGAAAGATGCAAAGATCTAGTCAAAGTTTTTCTTTCTCTCTCTTTATGGGCAGATCGATGGGTTCCTGATACAAGACGTCCAAAAATGGCGGGAGTGATCAATGAAAAGGTTACAGAGATCGGTCTTCAAGTTATCCCGTTTAATAAAGCAGAAGAGAACAAGAATATAAAATTGTCTAAAGTACTTGCTAATTAGCATAGCTTCAATTTCTACAACATTTTACGATTACGTTCTGTTAACAAGCTCAACGATAGATAGTGTATCAATGACTAAGATAGTCTAAGCATTGAAAGATTTAAAAGCTCTACTATTTCATTCAAAATAATACATTTCTTAAATCAGGGAGAAGTTAGAGGCGATGAAAGATCACATTGTAGAAATAAAGGATGTTTCAAAAATCTTTTTCACAAAATCAGGATCCCTTGAGCTTTTTACCGATGTAAATATCAACTTTTGCGCCTCCACCAGCTACGCTCTTATAGGTGAGAGCGGCGTTGGAAAGTCGACACTTTTGCATATCGCTTCGGGGCTCGAGAAACCGTCTACCGGTGAGGTTTTTGTTGGCAATCAAAACTTTTGGGATCTTAAAGCATCTGCTCAAGCTTTATTGAGGCTGAACGAGACAGCGATTATATTCCAACAATATAATTTGATTCCATGTCTTTCTGTTAAAGAGAATATTGAATTTCAATCTAGGGTTAATAAGAAGCATAATAACGAATATATCAACGCAATCATTGACGATCTCCAAATTGCCAGATTACTGGGGGAGTGGCCGGAAAATCTTTCTGGAGGAGAACAGCAAAGGGTAGCTATAGCAAGAGCATTAGCTGCTCAACCAAAAATTTTATTTGCGGATGAACCAACTGGTAGCTTGGATGAAAAGAATTCAAAAATAGTTTTAGACATGCTCTTAAACATAAATCGAAAGTATAACACCAGCCTAGTCGTAATAACGCATTCACTTGCAATCGCCTCCAAATTGGAAGTGTGCCTAGAGCTTAAATCAAGAAAAATATCAAAGAAATGAACCAATTTTTTCTAGTACTTAGAGTAATTGTCGCGAATTGGAAAAAAGCAAAGGGGCAACTCTTTTTCACAATATTAGGTATAGCGATAGCCTCAACTCTTTGGTCGAGCGTAGACATTGTGAACAACCAAACCATTAAAGCACAAAAACGATCGATCGATCTCTTACAAACGGCTTTCAAGCCTATAGTTATTGATAGGGAATTACCTTATGTAAGTCAGAACGATTATGTTCGATTGCGCCTCAGTGGGTGGCTTGTAAACCCCGTGATACGGGCACCTTTAAAAAACACAAATATTATTATTGTGGGCGTCGATCTTTTAGCAGATGGAAAAAAAATACTACCTAGCGGAAAAACTCTTGCTGATAGCAATTTTTTAGAAATGTACGCTAATGGTGAGGCCTTACTATTTGGCTCTGGTAAGACTTTTGAAAAAATAACAAATCAACTTCCTAATTTTACAAGGATAGAACTCGCTCATATACCAGAAGATACTTTAATAGGTGATATTGCTTCGGTCCAAAGTCTACTAAATATGGAAGGAAAATTTACATACTTTGAGTATATAAATAAAAGCTTGAACACTCTTGATAAGCTCCCACTTAAAAATTTAATGTTGATTGACGATAATAGTGCTGGAGAATTCAGGTTTATCTCTGAAAGCTTTACATTTAACATTAGAGCATTCGGATTTCTCTCCTTTTTTGTCGGCATGTTTATTGTATATACCAGCGTCGGTATGGCATATGACCAGAGAAGACTCACCGTAAAAATTTTGAAGACGATAGGGATTGAGAGAACACTGATTAATTTAACTCTTGTGACAGAGTTACTTTTAATTTCATTATTTTCTGGTTCGATCGGAGCATTTGGCGGTTTTCTGCTAGCCCGAGAACTTCTTCCAGATATAAATAACACGATCTCAAATATTTATAATAGTCCAATAGATGGAAAAATTGACTTATCAATTAGTTGGTACTTTTATAGTGTCTTGATAGCCGGCCTAGGCACCTTATTATCTTGCTCCAGGGCCCTGTTAAAGCTTGATAATTTAAGGCCAATAGAGCAGACTAGTTATAAAAAATTCCACTTTGGGAAAAGTCTTTCTATCATTGTTTATGCAATGCTTTTACCCTTAACCTTCACTTTTTACTATTTATCAATGACTTCCAACATAAAAGTTGCCAACTTCCTATTTTTAGGATCAGTAATTGTCGTTGGTTGTACTTTACTACCTTTACTTATAAAACTGTTTTTGTTTTTCATCGCCAAAAAACTACCAGAACGATTTGTACTATCTTTTTGGCTGCTCAGAGATACTCAAAAATTTGGTGCTCTTCTTTTTGCAGGCTATATCGCTTTTTTCTTAGCTCTATCAATAAATGTTGGAGTTCACGGAATGGTAACAAGCTTCAAATCAACTTTTGTAGAGTGGCTGGAGAATAGGATCTTCGCTGAATATTATATAAATATAGCGAACGAGCGCCAGCTCAATAAAATACAAGATGTGGTTAAAAAATATGATGGGGAGGCTTATCCTATTATAAAAAATAACGGTAGATATAATGAAAAAGCGATCGAGATCTATGGGTTCAATCCCTCATCAGTTTATGAAGAAAATTGGCCTTTATTAGACAAAAAAAGAAATGCCTGGGATAGGATAAGAAATGGAGAGACCATTTTTGTGAGCGAACAGTTGTCTATCCGCGAAAAAATAAAATTGGACGATTTTTTGGAATTAGAAATTAATGACAAAAAGATACGCATCCAGGTTGGTGGAATTTACGCAGATTATGGCAACCCGCATAATCAATTAATGATGCAACTTAAACTTTTTAAAACATTTTTTTCATCTCAAATTCCGAGCACCATTGCGGTAAAACTTGCCGAAAGCAATCGTTTAAATTTTTTCAATGAATTGTCATCAAAGGTTGTGATTAATTCAGAAACAATTATCAATCCGCAGCAAGTGCGAAAAATTTCTCTTGGGATCTTTGATAATACTTTCAAGATTAGTTTTCAACTCGCCTTAATAACTTTATTTGTGGCAGCGTTCACTCTTTACACTAATCTAATTAGTATAAATAAATTGAGGAAAAAAGATCTCCTACCAATCTATTTGATTGGCTTTTCAGTAAATCAGGTTATACGTTTGGAGCTATTGAAGATCTATATTTTGACTAATATGGTCTGTTTCCTTTCTATTGGGATGGGTGTGATCATAGCTTTTATATTATCAGAGGTTATAAACCCAAATTTTTTTGGATGGAGGATACCAATACAAGTTTTTCCAAAATATTGGCTACAAATCTGGATTATTGCCAATATTGCTTCATTTTTCGCGACCATTTTGTCTTTTAGAATGTCTAATGTGAAAACGTCAGCAAATTTTGATAGAAAAATACTTAGATCAATATGAGTCGCAAGATATTAGTATTTCTTTTTTGTTTTTGGCTGGTTGGTTATAATTTATTGGCTGATGAACATAACGATGAATTTAATTTAGCAGATCCGGGCTATCAGATTACTTTCCCAAAGGATCATGGGCCACACAAAAACTTTCGAATTGAATGGTGGTATTTGACTTCAAATCTAAAGTCTGAGTCCATAGAAAATTTGGGTATACAATGGACCTTGTTCAGAAGTAATCTCACACCAATATCGAGCAAAAAACCAAAAAACCTCAATGGCTTTTGGATGGCCCATAGCGCTATAACTACAGACACAACGCACTATTTTGAAGAACGTTTTGCACGAGAAGAAAGTGATCAAGCAGGTGTAAAACTAAACACTTTTAAAGCCTGGATAGATAATTGGAGCATTACAGGAGACGATCAATTAGAAACTATACAGTTAGAAACTAGCGGCGTAGACTTCGCCTTTTCATTAAAATTTTCGACTAAAATTAAGCCAGTTCTCCAAGGTAATGCTGGTTACAGCAAAAAATCTGAAACAAGTGCAGCATCCCACTATTATAGTCAACCCTTCTATAATGTAGAAGGGTGGGTTACTTTAAATGGAGAGCGGCATGCTGTAGAAGGAGTAGGTTGGTTAGATCGCGAGTGGTCAAGTAACCTGCTAGACAGGAGCCAACTCGGCTGGGATTGGTTTTCTTTACATCTCAATAATGGAAGAAAAGTAATGCTTTTCAAAGTGCGGGGTGCTTCTGGAAATGATTTTCTATCGGGATCATGGATTAACCAAGATGGAACCAAAAAGCCACTTACTGCCTCTGATATCGAACTTGAAGAAACAGCTTATTCAACTGTTAAGGGAAGAAAAATTCCTACCAAATGGAAAATCTCCTTTCTGGACAGTAATGGCCTAACCATTAATGTCGAGGCTTTGAATGTTCAATCTTGGATGGACACCAGTTTTCCCTACTGGGAGGGACCAATTTCAGTTAGTGGTGATTTATTGGGGGTAGGTTATTTAGAAATGACGGGTTATTAAAGATACTACGCTGCTTTACCATCTAAAACTTTGTCCACCTTCTCTTGAGCCTTTTTTTCTTCAACACCATCTACAGCGGCAATCTCCCTCGTTAATCGTTCTAAAGCGGCTTCGTAGAGTTGCCTCTCTGAATAAGATTGCTCTCTTTGTTCATCGTTTCGATGAAGGTCCCTCACTACTTCTGCAATTTGAATGAGCTCTCCAGAATTTATTTTCTGTTCGTAATCTTGCGCACGTCGAGACCACATTGCACGTTTGACTTTTGCTTTACCACTAATTACCTGTAATGCTTTCCCGATGGTGTTTGGACTTGACAACTTTCGCATGCCTGTAGACTCTATTTTATTTTTGGGAACCTTTAGAGTCATCTTATCCTTATCAAAAGTAACTACATACATTTTTAGCTCATCGCCAGCAATATTCTGCACTTCTTCGTCAACTATCTGCCCAACCCCATGTGAAGGATAAACCACAAAATCATTAATTTTAAAATCTACATCCGTCGTGTTACTATCCATAAAAAGCCACCATTAACTTGAAAAAATCCGGTGTACCATAGTTAAACAAAAATAGCTACTTAAAAGTTAATCTCCTTCTCCAGCTTTATTGGAGAAGAATTTTTCAAATTTGCCTGACTCACCTTCCATTTTGTCTGCATCTGGTAACGGATCTCTTCTAATTGTAATGTTTGGCCACTGCTCTGAATATTTTCTATTGAATTCTACCCACTCAGCAGCGTCAGGTTCCGTATCAGGCTTGATTGCATCTGCTGGACACTCAGGTTCACAAACTCCACAATCAATACATTCATCGGGGTGAATTACAAGCATATTTTCACCTTCATAAAAGCAATCCACTGGGCAAACATCAACACAGTCGGTATACTTACACCCGATGCACTTATCGTTGACTATGTAGGTCAAATCGTTTCTCCTGACAGATATACTATTATAATAGAATTTAATTATCGGAAAGGAAGTGTAATTTTTCTTTTAGAGCCTTTAAATTTCTTCTTATCTTTTTATCAGGTTTATATCTTGTTCTGGCTTGAAAAAATTTTGCGACCTCCTGTCTATCTTCGAATATTATTTTGTAAAAACTCTTAGCTTTTGCAGACGAAACTCTTTTTACAGCTATCTCTTCGACCAAGACTGTCTTTCTAACAAAGTTTTGTTCAATGACCAGTTGACTATCTAGATTTATTAACGAGGCTGGCTTTGTTTTGGATTTCCCAGATAGACGCACCAGACCTTTTTTAATATTTAATGCTGCTATATTTCTTGTTTTGTAGAACCTTGCCGCCCACAGCCATAAATCCAACCGACACTGGGATAAAGGTGGTTTTTCAGAGAGGCTCAATTTTTTATTAAAACCTTTAACATGGAAAAAGGGGAGTCATTTGTCGGCTTTTGTTTTTTTGCCCTATTCTTTTTTCTATTTTGCTTCGTCTTTTTAAATGTTTCAGAAGTTGGCATTAGTTTTACCCTTTTGTTTATTAACTGTTTTTTAAACAAAACCTTATAGTGCTCATCATCCTTCTCAAAAGTTATAACCTCATTACCTTTCTCTATTTTTTCATGTTTGATGTCAAAACGAAGGCTTCTAATGAGCTCTGTAAATTTTTCTAACCCTAATCCAGTAATCGATAACATCCCTGGTTGAATTACTATCCACTCATCTTTGGAATACTCTTTGATCATAAAAAATAGTCTTTCAAGCATGTCTATTCTTATAGCCCTATTGCCAGCTACAAAAAAGCCTGCCACCAAATATTGTTTCTTGGATATATGTTTGTCGTATTCAACTGTAACCAGACCAGCGGGGGGATGAAATAATGCGGGCTCAGGGATAGAGCAGAAAACATTAAATAGAGCAATTCTTAACTTTGAGGCTTCTGGCTTAAGAAGCGTTGTATCATATATTGTCTTATATCCAAACCTTATGCCAAAATTTCTTAGTTTATCTTTGCTCTCGTTATCCATACTATTGAAGTGCTCTATAACCTCAGATTTCATAAGAACACCCAAATTATTAACAAAAATATGTGCAAACCCAGCTGCAGCTCCCTTCAATTTATTATTATTGGTTAGGGTCAAAAGATTAGGCATCAGTATCTTAACCTTATTTTCAACAAAAATGTCGAGCTTTCTTTGAATTTTTTCCAGGCTGCTTTTATCCAGTTCATCTGACTTGATCAGTTTAACTTTTGGGGTCAATATTTTTTGATTTTTCTCTAGCTGACCAACTTTGCTACCTCGCCAAATCACTTGCCCATTTACACAAAGCAAAATTTCACTTTCTGGTGCCTCATAAAAACTCGTTACTAAGCCAGTAAGATGTTGACGCAAAAAAGGTCTCACAACCTGCATCAATTTTTTATTCTCTACTACAGACTCTGCCCCAGAGAGATTAAATACAAACCCATCCATTTTACCAAAGAGATGGCCCTTGATATAAACGCAGCCATCCTCTCTTATCTCGAAATCTTTCTCATCAAATTTTTCTGTCATTCCCTTTTTTATCAATACAGACCTCCTTAGGTCAACAAATCGTTGTGTAAGTTTTAGATGCAAGGCGTCTGATAGCTTATCTTCAATATTTCTAGTAATTCCGATAAAATATTCGTTATCCAGTAGCCATTTGTTAATGTTAGCGACAAATGACCAAGTCCTTATAAACGATAATCTCTTAGATAAGATGTCTATATCACCGTGAACACTATCTAGACGAGCAATCTCCATCTTCAACCAATCTGAAGGAATACTTCCTTTGGTTCTTACAAAGTCAAAAATTTTTATTACAAGATCTGCGTGATCTTGATTTGAAATTTTCCTGAAATCTGGTATCTGACATGCCTTCCATAGCAATTTAACGTCATCTCTTTTCAGTTCATTTAAAAGTTCAGGATTATTTACCTTTATGAATCTTAAAGTATTAATATCAAGGCCATCTATAGACCGTTCTAGATAGGTTTCACTCGCTATCAAATCGAGGGATTTTATGAGTGAGCTAACGTTATTAAAATCAAGCTCAGTATTACGCCACTTTAATTTTCTGAGCATTGGGAAAATATTATTCTCAACATCATGAATCAGCGCTTCTCCCATTCGCATTAAGCTTCCAGTTTCACCAAAAAAACCATCAGCGGTGTAACGTCCTGCCCGACCAGCAATCTGAGCGATTTCTAAGGTATCGAGCGGCCTTAATCGACGTCCATCAAATTTTTGTAGAGCTGCAAAATAAATATTATTTATTGGCAAGTTAAGGCCCATACCTATTGCATCTGTAGCCACTATGTGGTCCACATCTCCATTTTGATACAACTCTACCTGAGCGTTTCTAGTCTTTGGAGATAGCGCTCCTAAAACTACTGCAGCCCCACCCTTAGATGACCTTAAATGTTCAGCCAATTCGTAAACTCTATCAACTGAAAAATCTACTACTGCTGATCTAGGTCCCAATTTAGAGATATTTTTTTTCCCAGAAAAACTCAATTTTGAAAGTCGATCTCTGCTAATTATTTCAATATCGGGTATTATCTTTTTTATTAAATCCTTAATAACGATAGATCCTAAAAACAATGTTTCAAATCGTCCGCGAGAATTTAATAATCTATCAGTGAATATATGTCCTCTTTCTGCATCAGCACAAAGTTGAATCTCATCTACTGCTACAAATTCAAATGTCTTTTCAACAGGCATGGCTTCAGTTGTACAGACCCAGAATCGCTCAAATTTTCCACGTATTTTCTCTTCACCTGTGTTAAGGACTACGTTTTCCGTTCCTTTCAATAACACAAGTCGATCATATATTTCTCGAGCAAGGAGACGTAAAGGAACTCCTATCACTCCACTTTTGTATGAAATCATTCTCTCCAATGCATAATACGTCTTTCCAGTATTAGTTGGACCTAAGATCGCCCTACATATAGAGGAATCGTTACTGCTGAGTTTGAAATCCATATAAAAATATTTTATAGTTTAGAGATAAGAGCTTTCAAGCATAGGTTATTGATTAAATCGTAAGAACCGATGATATATGAAACATGTAAGCAAAAAAATAAAATTTTAATAAAAGAAAGTATATTATGAGTGAAATATTAGAAAAGGCTGTAGCAGCTATAAGTGATAAAATGGCTGGGGCAACTTTTGATTCGAGTGTTAAGTTTAAAATTGAAGACGAGGGTTCAATAGTAGTCGATAGTGACGGGGTGAGAATATCAGAAGAAGAAACTGATTGCACATTGATCGCTTCTCTGGATATTTTTACAAAAATTCTTGATGGTGATATAAATGCAACGGAGGCCTATATGACAGGATCATTAAAGGTAGAAGGCTCAATGAGTGCGGCAATGGAATTGAGTAGCATTTTAGCCTGAAGACATGATGAAGACAAATCTCAGCAAATATATGCTGGAGAATGGGCAAATCATCTTCAAAAAAGCTGAAGATGGTAGAAAGTTACGAATAGCAATATGGAAAGCCAAAACAAAAAGAGCTCTTGGGACAGTTTTTTTCCTGAATGGTCATCGTGAATTCATAGAAAAGTACTCAGACACATTTGAGTTTTTTATAAAAAAAGGATTTAATGTTTCCACACTCGATTGGAGAGGGTGGGGGCTTTCAGATAGACCATTTCCTTCCAGACCCAAAATCCAACACATTTCTAGTGCCGAGGAGTACCAATTGGACTTAGACACTGTCATAGGTTTGGCGAAAAAAAGAAAATTAACTACTCCATGGTACTTAGTTGCCCACTCGTTAGGTTGTCTTATAGGGTTAAGAAGACTTACATCAGAACCACAATCTTTTCATAAATATATTTTTCTATCTCCACTCTGGGGTAATTTCCCTTACGTTGCTAGGCCAATTCAAAGATTGGTTATCAAATTTGAAAAAGCATTGCGGCTTTTGGGATTAATAATGCTTACCCAACAAAATCCAGAAAAATATAAGCCATATTCTCTGACAACAGATTTCGAAACAAATACACTTACTTCCGATAAAAAACAGTTTAATCGTTTACAAACAATATTAAAAGAAAATCGTCAGTTACACAGCGGCACGCCCACATTAGGGTATTTTATTGCAATATTGAAGGAGATTGAAGCACTAAAACTAGCTAAAATACCAAACAGAAAAATACTGGTTTTGCTGGCAGGAGAAGAACAAATAACTGATAACGCAGCGGTTATGCAATCACTTCATAGATACACTTTTATAAATAAAGCAACTATTAATAAAGCTCAACATGAAATCTTGATTGAAACGGAAGAAATTAGAAAAAAAGCATTATCATTGATACATAAATTTCTTAAATCATAGCGATTAATTTCAGTTATTAAAAATTTTAATTATTTGTTCATGAACACGGGAATCACCGGAGGCAATCACATCGCCTCCTTTCAACGGATAAGATCCGTCAAGATTACTTATTATGCCGCCGGCTGATAGGACTATCGCTTCAGGTGCTCTAACATCATACTCTTTAAGACCAAATTCAATCACTGCATCAATACACCCGTCAGCTAACATCGCATATGCATAACAATCTAATCCATATCTATCCAGCTTTGAAAGTTTCATTATTTCATTCAAACGAGGTTGAAACAGTTGGCTTGGTATATTAGGAGATGACGTGGCCACAACTGCATTACTTATATTTTCACATTTTCTTACGCTTAAAGACTGTGGATTATCGCTTTTTGGGTTGATTTGCTTATAACTTTGTCCGAAACCTCCCCAAAAAAGTTCACCAGTAAAGGGCTGATATATAATGCCTAAAATCGGTTCCTTGTGCCGAAGTAGTGACAATAGTATGCCCCAGGTTGGAATACCTGAAATGAAGGCCTTTGTTCCATCAATAGGGTCAATAATCCAGGTGAAGTCAGTTGAACCCTCTTTTTTGCCATATTCTTCACCTACTATTGCGTCATTAGGGTAAAGCTTTTCAATCATTTCTCTGATTTTCTTTTCTACTGATCTATCTGCAACCGTAACTGGATTAAAGGAGTTCTCCACTTTGTTCTCGATAATCAGATTTTGCTTAAAATATCTAATTGTTATTTTCCCAGCCTCATAGACAATATCTATCGCATTCTCAAAAAGGTTTTGTTTCTCTTGTTCAGTAAAGATTTTTTAACTCCACGCAGCTTAACTCGGCTATTTATTTCATTTTTTCTAACATTTTATTTGATATTTTTTAATCAAATATTCATTGAATACTTGAAAAAATAGCTTATTTATCCGATATTAGGACGATCATTAACAAAATAATTAATTAGGGGTCATAAAAATGGCAGAATATCAAACTGCAAAATCATATGTAGATTCATCTCAGACCATAGACGTAGGTCTAAAAGCCCATATGAACAAAGTTTATGGGCTAATGGCATTAGCCATGTTGATAACAGGTGCTGTAGCCTACGCAGTAGGAACCACACCAGCATTAGTAATGGCAATATTTGGAACATGGCTACAGTGGGTTGTTATGTTAGCACCACTAGGAGTAGTTTTCATGTTTAGCGCTAAGATCCACAGCATGCGTACCCAGACAGCCCAACTAGTTTTCTGGATATTTGCTGCATTAATCGGACTATCTATCTCGTATATATTTTTAGCGTACACCGCAATCTCAATTGCGCAAACTTTCTTCACAACCGCAGTGGCCTTTGGAGCACTAAGTCTCTATGGCTACACAACGAAGAGAGATTTGTCCGCGTTAGGTAGTTTTCTTTTTATTGGTTTAATCGGTATAATAGTTGCGTCAATTGCAAACTGGTTTTTTCAGAGTCCAGTTATGCACCTTGCAATATCTGCAATCGGTGTTCTCATATTTGCAGGATTAACCGCATACGATACGCAGAACATCAAAAATACGTATTTACAGTATAGAACTTCTTACGGTGAAGAGTATGCAGAAAAGATGGGTATAATGGGAGCCTTATCTCTTTACCTAAACTTTTTGAATATGTTCATGTTTCTTCTTCAGTTTATGGGGAATAGAGATTAAAATTTTAGGGTAGTAATCAGATAGATACTGTTGCTACCCTACTTTATCTTTCCTTCTTTATACTCCACATGCTTCCTAGCAACCGGATCGTATTTCTTTACCACCATCTTGTCAGTCATAGTTCTTGAGTTTTTTTTAGTGACGTAGAAATGTCCAGTATCTGCTGTAGAATTAAGTCTGATCTTAATTGTAGAAGGTTTGGCCATATCTTAAATCCCTGTTTCGTAGTTAAATATTAAAACTTATACAATTAGTCAATAAACATTTTTAACTTATAAAAATAAAATCGGAAGAAGCTCCATGTTTAAAAAAAGGAACCCCTTTTTTGTTTGGTCCATCTTTTATAATCTCTTTGACCTCATTAAGAACAACCTCCGTTATAAAAGGTAAGTTTAGGCTCTTTACCTCGTTTATATCAATCCAGTGTAAATGACTTAATTCAGTTGATGCGGACGAAAAATCATCAAGATTTCCATGAACATTCTCCGCTCTACAGATAAAAAAACGGGCATCAAACCTCCTAGGTCTTCCCGGCGGGGTTATAGCTCTAAAAACATATTCTAGATTGCTGGCGTCAGGCAAATAAGTACCATTACAGAAATCTTCCCAACCTGGGATTATCGTTCCAATGTTGTCTACTTTTGCGCATAATCGCAAACCAGCTTCTTCCCATAACTCTCTTATTGCTGCAACGCTAAGTTCCTTAGCAATTTTCTTTTCCGAATATTGATGAAGTAAATCAATAAATTTTTTATCAATACCTTTAGATAATTGAACTTTGCCATCATCTTCATCTACTGCACCCCCAGGGAATACATATTTACTAGGCATAAAAACTGCCTTGTTTCCTCTTTGTCCCATAAGAACGTATGTACTATCTTTTTTTTGCCTTAATAGGATAACAGTTGCCGCATCTCGGATTGGAACTTCTTCGTTGTCATTCATTTTTTACAATCTTTCACAAATAATTAACTAAAGTATTGTATTGCATTTTTCTTTATCTAGCCTACAAAAAAGAATAAATTCTGAACTTATTTTAAATAATGACACCAAACACTAAAAAACAAATCTCAAATATAAAACTTGATCCTAATATTCCAGTAATGATTTTCGATGCTGATGAGGTACTTGTTCACTTCGCTGAACCTTTTGCTATCTATCTAAAAAAACACGACCACCGCTTACACTTAACTGGCTATAGATTGGATAATGCAATTAGGAAAGCAAATACGGATGAGGTCGCCGCTCCAGATACGGCAAAAGATCTAGTTTGGGGGTTTATAAATGAGGAAACAAAAATCCAGCCAGCAGCAAAAGGTGCTCCGCAAGCGCTGAAGAAACTTAAAGAATATGCCCAGATTATAATTTTAAGCAATGTCCCCTACTCCGTTCATAATGATAGGGTGGCTAACCTCAAAGACCTAAATATGGATTATCCATTAATAAGTAATGAAGGAATGAAGGGGCCAGCTGTGAAGGAAATCCTGAAAAACCAGAAAGCCCAGTCTTTTTTCATTGATGATAATCCTTATCAAGTGGAAAGCGTATATAATGACAATCAACAAACTGTATGTGTCCATTTTTCGGTTTGTGATTTAGTTAAGCCTTATATGCCTAAGGCTGTTGGGGCCTCTATAGAGCCAACTTCATGGGAAGATCTAGTTTCCCAATTAATAGGCTGTTTAAAAGATGACGAAGAAAATTAAAGGAATTATTTTCGATAAAGATGGCACTTTATTTGATATTCAAAGATCATGGTCAGAGTGGGCTAAAGTCTTTATTACAAAGTTCAGCGATCAACATAATATAAATAAATTGAAATTGGCTAAAGCAATAAGCTTTGACTTAGCTTCTGATAAATTCGTAAGGGAAAGTATTTTTGTGCATGGCTCAGTGGATGAGGTTGTAGATTCAATTTTCCAAGAGTTTCCCCAAGTAATGAAAAAGAAGATCCATGAAGGTCTATTTGAGGATTCTGGTGATGCTGAACAAGTACCATTAACTAATCTTCATAAATTGTTTACTAACTTAGAGACAATTGCATTCGGTCTAGTAACAAATGACAGTGAAACCAATGCTATAAAACATCTTGAGCAGCATAATTTAACTCAATATTTCGATATGATAATAGGCTATGACAGTGGTTATGGTTCTAAGCCAGAACCCGGACAACTAGAGGCTTTTTTAAGAAAAACAAATTTACTGCCCCAAGAGGTGCTAATGATTGGTGATAGTACTTACGACTTAGTCGCAGCGAATAAAATAGGTATGCCGTGTATTGGGGTATTGTCAGGAACTGCCAACAAAAATGATTTAAGTCCCCATACCCCCTTTATTATTGACAGTATTGATGAACTGGAGCCGTGGCTCAAAAAGACTTTCTTAAATAGTTAAATATCTTATAATGGGCTTCAAAATATTTGGTGCGAATTGGTAATGAGAAGAAAATCTTCACGTATCTCTAACAAAGAAAATAGATCCTCTAGACTTTCGCTCAAGCAGCAGAATTGGCAGATCCCATATAACTTGGATAATTTTGTTGAGCCGCTCAAGGAAGAGGCTGTGGTCGCGATACATAATACAGCAATGAAGATTCTCGAAGAGATTGGCATCCTATTTTTAAATCCAGAAGCATGCAAGATTCTTCAAAAAGCAGGGTGTAAAGTAGATTTTAGTGATTCAAATGTAAAAATGGATCGCCGCTGGGTTATGGATATGTTAAAAACAGTTCCACAACATTTTTCTATTACACCAAGAAATCACAAAAATAAAATTAAAATCGGAGATCGGTATATTGTATTTGGAAATGTTTCTTCTCCTCCAAACGTGTTAGACCTGGATAGAGGAAAAAGGCCTGGGGATTTTGATAGCTTTAAAGATTTGACAAAGTTAACTCAATTTTTCAATTGCATTCATTTCTCGGGAGGGTACCCAGTAGAGCCAGTAGATATTCATCCCTCAATCCGACACTTACATTGTTTATATGAACAACTTACACTTACCGATAAAGTGGTTCACGCTTATTCACTTGGTTCAGAAAGAGTGGAAGACGCGATAGAAATGGCAAAGATCGCTTCTGGTTTAGATGAAAAAGAATTCTTTTCAAAACCAAGAATTTTTACAAACATCAACTCTACTTCTCCACTGAAGCATGATTGGCCGATGCTTGACGGTGCTATGCGATTTGCAAAAAAAAATCAGCCTGTAGTAGTAACCCCTTTCACACTGGCTGGTGCGATGTCCCCTGTTACAATCACCGGATCAGTTACACAGGCACTGGCTGAAGCATTAGCAGCAATTGCACTTCTTCAATATATAAACCCTGGAAGCCCTTGTGTTTTAGGGACTTTTACATCAAATGTCGACATGAAAAGTGGAGCCCCTGCCTTTGGAACACCTGAGTATATCAGAGCAACACAGATTACAGCTCAAATGGCTCGGTTTTACAAAATCCCTTTACGGGCGTCGAATGCGTGTGCATCAAATGCTCCAGACGCTCAGGCTACATGGGAAAGCTCCAATAGTTTGTGGTCAGCTATTTCTGGAGGAATAAATATGGTTTATCACGCAGCAGGTTGGTTAGAAGGTGGGTTAATAGCCAGCTATGAGAAATTTATTATTGATTGCGAGATTATTCAGCAACTTCAAAAATATCTTGATCCTGAAATTACTAATGCTAGTGAGGAAAAGTTGGCTTTCTCAGCTATAAAAGAGGTGGGTCATAACGGGCACTTTTTCGGCGCTACGCATACCCAAGAAAGATACAAAGATGCTTTTTATGCACCCATATTATCAGACTGGCGCAGCTATGAGGCTTGGGAAGCAGATGGGAAAATATCAACGGAGAAAAGGGCAAACAATATTTGGAAGCAGATACTAGAGGAGTTTGAACCTCCAATGATTAGCTCAAAAATAGCATCAGAATTAATTGAATTTGTTGAAAGACGAAAAAAAGAGGGTGGAGCCAAGACTGATTTTTAAACGTCAGCTAATCTTTGTTAATAACTCGTCAACCGACTTTTTTGCGTCTCCATACAACATTCTGCTATTTTCTTTATAAAACAGAGGATTTTCGATACCCGAATAACCGGTGCCCTTACCGCGTTTCGAGATTATGACGTCCCTTGATTTCCAAACCTCCAGTACTGGCATCCCAGCAATAGGACTATTCGGATCATCTTGAGCAGCAGGATTAACAATATCATTCGAACCAATAACTATCACTACATCTGTTTCTGGAAAATCTTGATTTATTTCATCCATTTCGAGAACTATGTCATATGGCACCTTTGCTTCAGCAAGCAATACATTCATATGTCCAGGTAATCTTCCTGCAACAGGATGGATTGCGAATCTAACATTTTTGCCTTTATTACGAAGGCGTTTGGTCAGCTCAGAAATAGACGATTGCGCTTGAGCAACTGCCATTCCATAACCTGGGACAATAATAATCTCCCTTGCGTTTTCGAGCATACTGGCAACGGAGTCGTTGTCGGTTGCAACCATCTCTCCCTCTATATCAGCCAGTGGTTCTCCACTGCCTCCCCATCCTCCTAATATAACTGATACAAAGTTTCTATTCATTGCTTTACACATAATATAAGAAAGGATGGCTCCAGAGGACCCAACAAGCGCGCCAGTAACAATTAACAGGTCGTTGCCTAACATAAAACCTGTAGCTGCAGCTGCCCATCCTGAGTAACTATTTAGCATTGATACCACAACGGGCATATCAGCACCACCAATGGCCAAAACTAAATGCGCACCGATAACGAAAGCAATTATAGTCATAGCTACTAGCGTCCATATCCCCGTTTGGTTGAGATATGTCGCTAAGACTGTGTCGTTAAGGTACATCCAACCAAGCACTAAACAAACAACAACCATCAATATGTTTAAGAGATGTCGACCGGGTAAAATAACTGCTTTGCCAGTTATACTCCCAGCAAGCTTCCCATACGCTACTACGGATCCTGTGAAAGTAATAGCACCAATAAAAATACCAAGAAAAACTTCTGTATCATGTATCACTTTATCGGCTCCAAAATACATTTTGGTAGGGTTGATTTCCTGATTTAAACCAATAAAAACTGCTGCTAAACCAACAAAAGAATGTAGGGCTGCTACCAATTCAGGCATCCCCGTCATTTGAACTCTTTGGGCAACAAACAATCCGATTATTGAACCTACAATGAGGCTCGGAATTAAATACTTAGATATACTCATTTCTGGGCCTAATACAGTTGCCAAAATGGCAATAGCCATACCCACAATACCAAACCAAACACCTCTTTTGGCTTTTTCTTGGTTGCTCAAACCACCTAGAGAGAGGATAAATAATACGCTTGAACCGATATACGCGGCTGTTACTAACTCTGTACTTAGCATAAGAGAACCTCTTAACTTTTCTGAAACATGGCGAGCATTCTTTTTGTAACAAGAAATCCTCCCACGATGTTTATTGTTGCGATCAAAACGGAAATACTAGCAAGTATTTCCACGACGAAAGTAGGCGACCCAACCTGCAAAAGTGCGCCTACGACGATAATACCGGATATCGCATTGGTCACCGCCATTAATGGTGTGTGCAATGCATGATTTACATTCCAAATAACCTGAAAGCCGACGAAGCAAGACAAAACAAATACTATGAAATGTTGCATAAATGCTGGAGGAGCATATTGGCCTAAAAGAGCCATGACCAAACCTCCCAGAATTAACATTCCTACTTGAAAGGCACCTGCCTTCCTAGTAGCAGCAGCTTCTTCTATTTTCAATTGCTCGGGTGTTTTTTCTACCACTTCTGAATTTTTTGTAGTTGGCACCGCTTTCACCTTTGGCGCAGGTGGGGGGTACATTACTTTTCCACCATGAGTTACAAGCGACCCCCTGATAATATCATCGTCTAGGTTTACAGCTACTTTTCCATTCTTTTCAGGTGTTAGATCATCAAAAAGATGTCTTACATTATTGGCGTAGAGAGATGATGACTGTTTTGCCATCCTACTTGGGAAATCTGTGTAGCCTATAATCGTAACGCCATTTTTTGTAACAACTTTTTTATCTACCTTGGTTAAATCACAATTTCCACCTTTTTCAGCAGCGAGGTCAACAATTACTGAGCCTGGCTTCATCTTAGCTACCATATCTTTCAGCCATAATTTTGGTGCATCTCTTCCTGGAATTAGCGCTGTTGTAATCAATATATCTATATCTGGAGCTTGCTCTCGGAAACATTCCAATTGCTTTTTCCTAAATTCGGGACTCGAAGGTGCAGCGTAACCTCCATCGGTTGAGCTACTTTCATCAAAATCAAGAAATAAAAATTCGGCTCCCATAGACTCAATTTGTTCAGCAACTTCAGGCCTCACGTCGAATGCTCTTACTACAGCACCTAGGCCTTGGGCTGCTCCAATTGCAGCAAGACCAGCAACCCCTGCTCCTATTACAAGGACCTTAGCAGGTGGAACTCGGCCAGCAGCTGTTATTTGTCCAGTAAAAAATCGACCGAAATTATTTGCGGCCTCTATCACAGCT
This sequence comes from uncultured Alphaproteobacteria bacterium, assembly GCA_902537215.1. Taxonomy (GTDB): domain Bacteria; phylum Pseudomonadota; class Alphaproteobacteria; order Rhodobacterales; family Rhodobacteraceae; genus CACIJG01. The sequence goes on along the minus strand of CACBAM010000008.1, from coordinate 3,882 downwards.
CTGTAGCCGGCAATATTTGCCATCGATGAGAGAGCATCCATCTTCTGAGCTCTACTTATTCTAGGGATCATATCCATAGAAAGAGAGGTTATCTTTTTCTTATTTAAGTCTTTTACAAGCTGAGGGTTTTGAGCTGGCCATATGAAAGTAATTAAAATCTGTCCGACTTTAAATCTTTTTATTTCAGCAGTGGTAGGTTGATTAACTTTTATAAGCGCTTCACTGTTTTTAATGAGATCGCTTGAAGACGCCATAACTTTTACCCCAGCTGCTTTATATTCAGCGTCAGCAAAACCTGCACTAGTACCAGCACCTTTTTCGATCAGACACTTATGACCTAACTTTGACAAAAGTTGAGCGCTTTCTGGTGTTAGTGCTACTCTATTCTCGTCTTTCTTATTTTCTTTTAACGCTCCAATAATCATACTGTTCTCTTGAGTTTCTTTTTATTATCAATTCTTTCCCGAAGTTCCCTCCGAGATAGGTTGTTTTAGACAAAAAACAATAAGAAAGTCAAATGCAAAAAGCCATTATCTATCTAACTAGCCTTCATAATAAAAAAGTTGTCTGTGAAGCACTTTGGAGCGGGCGATGAGATTCGAACTCACGACATTTACCTTGGCAAGGTAACGCTCTACCCCTGAGCTACGCCCGCAACAAATTTTTTATACATGGAAAATTGTGAAAAACAAATAAAATAATTGGCATATTCTTTAGTAAGCTAAATTATTAAACTTTCATTTGATAAAGTAATTTAGGGTTGTTAATTACAATAGCATGAAAGACATTTCATATTTAGGCGATCTCAACAGTGAGCAAGAGAAGGCGGTGCGTCAGACCGATGGGCCAGTTCTAGTATTGGCAGGAGCGGGCACTGGGAAAACAAAGGCTTTGACTGCACGAGTTGCCTATTTGATAAAAAGTCTTAATGTAAGATCACACAACATTCTAGCCGTTACGTTCACGAACAAAGCAGCGAATGAGATGAAATTCAGAATAGAGGAACATATTGGACATCTTTCTGAGGGCTTAAAGTGGATAGGCACTTTTCATTCAATATGTGTAAAGATTCTTCGGAGACATGCTGAAAAAGTAAACTTAAACTCCAATTTCACTATTATTAATACTGATGATCAAATTCGTTTATTAAGGCAGGTAATAAAGCTTGAGTCAATTGATGAGAAAAAATGGCCCCCTCGATTGCTGGCTTACATCATCGATCAATGGAAGAATAAAGCTTTAACATATCAAAACATTCCAGAAGACGACCTTCAATTTGATGGGAAAGCAAAAAAACTCTACGAAATTTATCAATCCCGCTTACGTACGCTCAATGCTGTTGACTTTGGTGACTTGATTCTTCATGTCATAGAAATATTAAAAACAGATACCTCTCTCCTCTTTAATTATCAGAACTTGTTTAAGTATATCCTCGTTGATGAGTATCAGGACACGAACATGGCGCAATACCTATTGCTAAGATTATTAGCACAAGGAAGCAAAAATATTTGTTGTGTAGGCGACGATGATCAGTCCATTTATGGATGGAGAGGGGCAGAGATAGGAAACATTCTGAAATTTGAAAAAGATTTCCCCGGCGCCACAGTTATACGATTGGAACAAAACTACCGATCAACTTCAAATATTTTAGGCGCAGCAAGTGGTCTAATAGAAAGCAACCAGGGAAGACTCGGGAAAACACTATGGACTGAGTCGAATGTGGGAGACAAAGTCCAAATAATCAAACATATCGATGGGAAGGATGAAGTATCTTGGATTTGTGATGATATTTACAATAAAATAAAGTCGGAAAAAATAAAATTTTCTGATATTGCGATATTGTTCAGAGCAACATGGCAGTTTAGAGATTTTGAAGATCTCCTACTAAGAAGAGATATTCCACATATCATAATAGGCGGCACTCGTTTTTTTGATCGACAAGAAATTAAGGATGCCGTGGCTTATCTTCGGATAATAAATTCTGACGCAGACAGCTTAGCTTTAGAAAGAATAATAAATGTACCCAAAAGAGGGATAGGAGAGAAATCACTACAACAACTACATAATATTGCGAGAGAAAAAAATTTAAGGTTGATAGATGCTGTACGTCATGCGGTCAAGACTGGCTTAGTAGGTAAAAAGATACAAGAGAACCTTGGGCGGTTTATTGATATGTTAGATATATGGCGTGATGTGGGTTCATCCGATAAGAAAAATCATATTGATCTTGTCGAGCAGGTTCTGGACGAATCGGGGTATACAGATATGCTGCAAAATGAACAAACACCAGAGTCAGAGGGCAGGTTAGAAAACCTAAAAGAATTGGTATCGAGCTTGAATGATTTCTCTGATCTTCAAGCGTTTCTTGATCATGTCTCACTTGTCATGGAAAACCAAGTTGACAGAAATCCAGATAAAGTATCCCTAATGACCTTACATGCCTCTAAGGGACTTGAGTTCAAACAAGTATACCTTCCAGGCTGGGAGGAAGAAACTTTTCCTAACAAAAAATCTTTGGATGATAACGGTCAAAACGGTTTGGAAGAAGAAAGAAGGCTAGCTTATGTAGGAATTACGCGAGCAAAACTTTTATGTACGATAAGTTCTGCAGAGAGCAGATATAAATTTGGTGATTTTAATTTTAATCTCGAAAGTAGATTTATAAAAGAATTACCCGATAACTATGTTGAAGACTTGACACCTTCAGGGTTCCAATCTTACAGTTCCGAGAGCCAATCAAATTTTCTTGAGCAAGAATCTTCATTCTATAGGTCACCTGGCTGGAGCAGACTTCAAAATAACATTACTAATAATTCCTCTCCATTTTTTAATAGCGCATCAGACGTAAATAAAGTATTCAATATTGGCGATCGGGTGTTTCATGAAAAATTTGGCTACGGAATTATAGCTGAACTAGAGAGCGATAAGGCGCAAGTTGATTTCGAAAAGGCGGACAGAAAAAATATAAAAACAGCATTTCTTACTTCTGAAAAAGACCTATAAGCCTGAATTCTAAATAAAGCAAAATCCCAATCAAGCTACAACACGTGAAAGTGCGCACTGGCTCCAAAGCTCGTTCATAGCATTAACTAAAAAGTCAATATCGGAAAAAGAGTGAACAGGAGATGGAGTTATCCTTAACCTTTCCGTTCCTTTAGGAACAGTTGGATAGTTTATAGGTTGCACGTAAATTCCATAATTTTCCATTAAAATATCGCTTATCATTTTACATTTAATGGGATCCTTGATCATAACGGGCACTATATGGCTAGGATTAGCTAAGTGAGGTATATTATGCTTATCAAGCTTTTCTCTGAGATATTTTACTTTCCGTTTTTGATCTGCTCTCTCAAATTCAGAAGATTTTAAATGTCTAATTGAAGCAAGTGCACCAGCTGCAATTGCCGGAGGTAGTGCAGTTGTAAATATAAAGCCGCTTGAGAAAGATCTGACAAAATCACAAACCTCTTTTGAGCCACTTATGTAGCCACCAAGAACTCCAAAAGCTTTTCCTAAAGTTCCTTCTATTATCGAAATTCGATCAGCAACTCCATCCCTTTCGGAGACGCCTCCTCCTCGTTTGCCATAAAGACCCACAGCATGTACCTCGTCCAAATAAGTTAGCGCTCCGAATTCATCTGCAACATCGCATATATCAGAGATAGGTGATATATCTCCATCCATTGAATATACAGACTCAAAAGCAATGATTTTTGGAACATTAGGATCAAGGCTGCTCAGATGACTTCTTAGATCATTTACATCATTATGCTTCCAAATAATTTTCTTGGCTCGCGAATGCCGAACTCCTTCTATCATTGATGCATGATTTAGTTCATCAGACAGAATTACGCAATTTTCTAAATTTGCACCTAAGACCGA
>CACBAM010000007.1 GCA_902537215.1 uncultured Alphaproteobacteria bacterium | reverse complement strand
GTCTGCATATCCTTTTTTAAGTAACAAAGAGTGTACTTTTTTCAAACGCCAGCATGGCACATGCATTATCAGGTGATGCTCTAAATGATAATTTACCCAATAAGGGGCTAAAAAAAGTCGGTCTACTGGATTAGCATATGTAGTTCTTACATTTTGAAGTTCATTATCTGAAAAATCTGTTGCCGCGTGTTCAGCCATACTTCGTACCCTTACAACTAGCTGAAACCACGTTACTAATGGAAGGAGCCAAAAAGCAAACCACCACCACCAGTCACCAGCGATCCACATGACTATGAATAATAGAAAGTTAGCCATTATTGGTTGAGAGATAGAGTTTCCTTTAAAGCTTTGAGGTTGTTTTGTTAAGCTGTCGATTGCATCTTTATCAAACGCTAATTTAAATGCTGTTCTTATTTGGTTGTAAATTGATTTAATGCCAGTTTGGCCAGTTATATCTCTAATTATTCTTCTTATTATACTTCTGATAGAGGTCGGAAACGGCTTCGATAGATTGAGATCTGGGTCTTTTTCAGTTTGAGTGTGTTTATGATGCATCAAGTGATAATGACGGTAAGCAAACATATCTGCTAAAATTGGTGCGCCACAAACCCAATACCCTATTTTCTCATTTAAAAAATCATTTGCAAATAAAGCTCTATGGGCAGAGTCATGCATCAAAATTGCAAGACCCAATTGGCGGGAACCTATAACCATTACCGCTATTATAAATGTGAATATGTTAGGCCAAGTAGAAAAAACCAATATTGCTAACGCTATAGTAGAGAAGCAATGGGATACCAAAAACGCACCCATGAAATTAGATCTTTGAGCTAATGGTCGTATTTCGTCAGAAGTGAAATATTTTTTTGCGTGTTGCATATTTAAACATTAGTTAAAAATCGAAAAGTTCACAATTGAAATTTTTTAATTAATTTCGTCGCATAAAATTTTTATTTACAGCACCCTTAAAACAACGAGGGAAAAACGGATAGGTCTCAGTTGCAAAATAGGTATAACCACCATTTATTTTTTTTCCATTGCACTCATCAAGGGACCCACTATTCGCTATATATTCAAAATCCTCTTCAAAATTTCCATCAAACCTGCCGCCTGGTGCCGTACTTCGCAATCCTTCCTTTAATTTCCAAGAGGAGCTTTCGCTCCGCTTATACATTATTTGAAATCCATCTGGAGCATACCCAACCAAATATTCTTTTATATCGACATTTGAGTCAGTTTTGAGTTGGTGATAATGATATAGGCCAGATTTATCTACATGACCAAAGTGTTGATCAATACCTAAACTTCGAGGACTGAACATCGCCTGTTTTCTCCAACCACTAGACGAATTTTTACTAAAGCCTCTCTTTACATTTACATCAAAATAGTCTGCAGTATAGGGGCGAATAGGGATACCATTTGAGGCTACACCAACCGTCATCAGCCCTCTTGTAACAGAATTTGAAAGCTTGGGAACTTTCGGAAAGCAAAACGTAAGCTGCTGTTTTCTAATTTTATTTGGATTAGCTTTATTTGGAAACTTTCCAATAGCATGATTGGGTATACCGTCAGAAGTAATGCAATTCATATTTCTCCTGATCTCAAGTTTTATGGGTGGCTGCTCTGCATTCAAAGAAAAAGAGCACGTGTTTAGGAAAAGAATACAATATATAAATATTCTCATAATCTAATATTAAATAGTTTTAAAAAAAGAGCATCGAGTTTTAAAAGTTTACTAGTAGAAGATATAATATAAACTTTTCGAACACTACTTTTTTTTAATAGTCCTGAGAGAGGATGTTTTAACATGTTAACCTTCAAGGAAGTAAAAACGAGGTCAGTTATTTTAACGCTCAAAAGACCTATTAAAGCAAAAATTGCTTATATTAAAAAATGGCCGATCTTGTTAGTTGATCTTTACACAAACGAAGGGATTGTTGGTAGAAGCTATCTGCAACCTTATATCGATAAATCTTTAAAATATATCAGTTCAATTATTGATGACTTTAATGAGGTACTACGAAACAAAGAATTAGCTCCCTATGATAATTTTGAGCTTATGAGACAATCATTACACTTTATAGGTTATGAAGGATTATCGCTTACAGCTGTCTCCGGTGTTGACATGGCAATCTGGGATGCTGTGTCCAAAGCGGCTTCCAAACCTTTATGCTGTTACTTAGGTGGCACAGTTGGCCCGGTCAAAGCGTATAATAGTAATGGACTTTGGTTAGAAAAAGGTAACATTCTTACAAATGAAGCAAAGTTGTTAATTGAGCAAGGTAATTTTTCGGCAATAAAAATGCGGTTAGGTAGAGATAGCTTCAATGACGATTTAAAGGCTATTGAAAATGTAAAAAAAGCTATTGGATCGGAAGTTAATCTTATGGTCGATTTCAATCAATGTTTATCATTGGAAGAAGCTTTAAATAAATGTAGAGCACTTGAGCAGTTCGATTTAACATGGATCGAGGAGCCACTTATTTATGATAATCTACAAGGCTATTCACAACTAACAAGAGAAATAAAAACACCAATTCAGCTGGGTGAGAATTTTTATGGACCTAGAGAGTTATATAAAGCTATTGAACAAAAAGCTTCAGACTTAGTAATGCCAGACTTTATGAGAATTGGGGGTGTGACCGGGTGGATAAACTCAGCCGCGATAGCTGGAGCGGGGGGCATTCCTATTTCTACGCATTTTTACCCCGAGGTCGGTTCTCACGTAATGCGAGTATCACAATCTGCACACTGGCTGGAATGGCTTGATTGGGCAGACGATATCCTTTTAGATCCGTTTAATATCATCGATGGATATGTTCAAATTCCTAACAAACCGGGTATTGGTATAGAATGGAACGAGAAAGTCATTAACAAGCACCTTTTATAGCTAAAATCAATATTATAGTTTTACCTTGAAATTTGTGTGAAACATTATGATATTCTGACCCTTCAAGTAAGCATAGCTCTATCTTTACGTCAGGTCATATTTGAATTTTGTAGTATAATTATTCACAATTGGGCACGTTTTGCTCAATTATTGATAGAGAACTTAATGTCATTTTATAACGAAATGTTTGAAGATGATGGAAATGCCAGGCTTTGCTATTTAAAATATCTGGAGTGGCTTAATGCGCCTGAGCAAACAGATCTTATAAAGCGTAAAGAGGAAGCAGAAAATGTATTCAGGCGTACAGGAATAACGTTTAACGTATACAGCGAAAAAGAAGAAACAGAAAAGCTTATCCCCTTTGATTTGATTCCTCGGATACTGACAGGAGATGAGTGGAAAATTATCCAAAGAGGTGTTGAACAAAGAGTTAAGGCAATAAATTCATTCCTTTGGGATATATATCATCACCAAGAGATAATTAAAGCTGGGATAATTCCACACAGCCTAATTGAACAAAATGAAGCTTTTCTTCCTGAAATGATAGGTTTTACACCCCCAAGTGGAATTTATACACACATCGCCGGGATTGATTTAGTAAGAACCTCAGAGAAAGAATTTTTTGTTTTAGAAGACAATGTTAGAACACCATCAGGGGTGTCGTATATGATTGAAAATAGGGAAACTATGTATAACATGTTTCCAGAGTTGTTTTCAAAAATTAAAGTAAGATCTGTTACAGAGTATCCCGCAAAGCTATTGAGGGCTTTAAAAGCATCTTCGCCTCAATTATTAAACGATTCTACCGTAGCAGTGCTAACTCCTGGAATGTACAATTCAGCATATTTTGAGCACTCTTTTCTAGCTGATCAAATGGGAGTTGAATTAGTTGAATCCCAAGATCTTCAAATAATAGATGGTAGGGTTGCAATGAGAACTACCCAGGGTTTCAAGATTATTGATGTATTATACAGACGAGTAGATGATATGTTCTTAGATCCTCTTTCGTTTAACGAAAACTCGGCCCTAGGAGTTCCAGGTATCATGGATGTATACAAATCAGGTTCAATAACAATTGCTAATGCACCAGGGACTGGTATAGCGGATGATAAGGCAATTTATTCTTATATTCCGGAGATTATTAGGTTTTATACTGGACAAAAAGCTCTTCTAAAAAATGTTGAGACATGGCTCTGTAGAAATAAAGAGCATTTGCAATATGTATTAGAAAATATGTCTAGTTTGGTTGTAAAAGAGGTGCATGGCTCCGGAGGCTATGGGATGCTCATCGGTCCTGCTGCATCAAAACAAGAGCTTTCAGCTTTTAAGAAAAAATTAGTAAGGAACCCGGCAAACTACATAGCCCAACCAACATTATCATTATCGACAGTTCCAGTTTTGAAAAAATCTGGTTTAGTTCCTCGCCATGTTGATCTCAGGCCATTTGCCTTGGTGTCCAGAGATAATGTTTTTGTAACGGATGGGGGGTTGACACGTGTTGCTTTGAAGAAAGGATCATTGGTGGTGAATTCTTCCCAGGGTGGGGGAACAAAAGATACGTGGATTTTGGAGAATAATTAATGTTAGGTAGAAATGCTGCCGGAATTTATTGGATGTTCAGATACTTAGAAAGATGTGAGAATAATGCAAGATTATTGAGAGCTGGATTGAGAATTTCTATGACCCAGTACGACCATGCTGGTCAAGATTGGGAGTCGGTTCTCATAGCAACTTCAATCAAGACGCTCTTTGACAAAATTTACAACGAATGTAACTCTAGCTCTGTAATAAACTTTATTTTAAGAGAAAAAGAAAATCCTTCATCTGTTATTTCCTCTATTGATAAAGCTCGACAAAATGCCCGCATGATAAGAACTGTTCTAACTAAAGAGGTTTTCGAATCCATAAATGAAATATACTTTAACCTGAAGAGGCTTTTAAAGAGACCAGTAACAGAACAGTCCTTACCCAAAACTATCGATATAATCCAACGTCAAAGCGCTCTGGTCAGAGGATGCTTACACGGGACAATGCTCAGAAACGATGTCTACGATTTTGCCAGGCTCGGAACTTTTGTTGAAAGAGCTGACAATACCGCCAGAATTCTAGATATGAAGTATCATATACTCCTACCAGCTGTAAGCTATGTTGGGTCTAGCGTTGATATTAGCCAATGGGAAAACATATTAAGATCAGTTTCAGCTTATCAGTCATATAGGTGGCTCAATGAAAATGAACTAAACCCACAAGGTATTTGTAACTATCTTATTCTAGACGATAGGCTCCCAAGATCCTTGAACTTTTGTAGTAAAAATATTTCTCTCAATCTTAAAAGCCTAAGTCAGAGCTACAGTGCTTCTTTTTGCAGTGTAAAAATGAGTTCTGGTCAATTTTTGTATTTGAAACAGCTTGCCATTGAAGAAATATTTAAAAATGGGCTTCATGAGTTTTTGTCCACATTTTTGGTTAAGTTGAATTCAATATCAAATCAAATAGAAAAAGACTTTAGATTTTATAAATAATGAAAATGTCACTTCAAAATATTGTCGAGTTTCAATTCACAGCAAATCCTACTTATGGAATTCAGCGTCTTAGAATGACACCTAAAGAGAGTGAAAGACAAAAAACATTAAGCTGGGAAATAATCTTAAAGGGTGCAAAAAAGGAAATTGAGTACGTTGATCATCATGGTAATGTCTGTGTTTTGTTAACGTTCGAGAAGGACACTAAATCAGTTTCAGTATTAGCACAGGGAGATGTTGAAATAAATAAAACAAACGGAGTAACTAATGAAGACTCGCTAATTCCAAAATGGCTATTTAAAAGGCATACGGAATTAGCAAAACCTGGAGTCGCTATTAAAAAGTTTTGTCGTGACTTTGCTGGCTTTACTGGGTCCGACCTAGACTTAGTTTATAAAGTTGCAAACAAGCTCCAGCAGACACTAAAATATGAAATTGGTTCAACAAAAGTAGAAACGGTAGCCGAAGAGGCTTTCCTACTTAAAAAAGGGGTTTGTCAAGATTTTGCTCATATATATATTTCCTGCATGAGAGTATTAAATTTTCCGGTCCGGTATGTCAGTGGTTATTTGAAGCTTAATGACAGAAAAGAACAAGAGGCAACACATGCCTGGTGCGAAGTCTATGTAAATAATTTAGGTTGGGTTGGAATTGATGTGTCGAATAATATTATAGTAGATGAAAATTACGTTGTTCTAGCAACCGGATTTGACTATAAGGATGCAAAACCGATACACGGATTGCAATTTGAGAGCGAGAATAGCGGTATAAAAACAGCCATAAGTATACAACAATAAGAATGTTAGGAAATTATGACTTACTGTTTAGGTATCAAAATAAATAAGGGTTTACTATTTATGTCTGACACGCGAACTAATGCAGGCGTTGACAACATATCAACTTTTAAAAAAATATTCACATTTAATTATAAAGAAAAAGTTTATATCACCATTCTCGCATCCGGTAATCTAGCTACAACTCAGTTCCTGGTTAATTCTCTAAACGATATTTTTAGGGAAAAAAATAAGGATAAAAGTAAAGTTTTTTTTCAGAATCTAAGTTTATTTGATCTAGTTAAAAAAGTGGGAAAAGAATTAAAGAAGATAATTGCCCAAAATGCAGAAATAGGACAGAAAGCGGATACCTCATTTCATGCAAATTTAATCCTTGGAGGACAGGTTAAAGGCGAAGAACCTAAGTTGTTTCTCATTTATCCTCAGGGCAATTTCATAGAGTCGTCAACAGACGCTCCTTTTTTTCAAATAGGCGAGACGAAGTATGGAAAACCAATACTTGTAAGAGCTTACGATCCATTTTTAAGTTTTGAGGAAACAATTAAATTAATGCTTCTTTCTTTTGATTCCACACTTAAAGCCAATTTATCTGTTGGCCTACCTCTTGATTTTCAAATATACGAAAATAATACCTTTATTCAAGGACCTAGCGGTCGATTTGAGTCTGGAGATCAATATTTAGCCGATGTTTCTAGTGGTTGGAGTCATGCTCTGAAAAATGCTTTTAAAGCAATGCCTAACTTAACGTTAGAGAAGCGCTAGTGTTTTTATAAAGTATTTAATGAGTTAATTAAACAATAGTTGCAATTTTTTATAATTTATAAAGGTTGAATATAAATTGAAAATAGATCTTATAACAAAATTCTTACCTACTAGTCCCAAAATAGCTTTTACTCAAATTGGTGCTGGAGATCTGGTAATTTTTATTCATGGAATAGGTGGAAATAAAGAAAACTGGTATCAGAATATGGAGGTTCTATCAAAAAATTTTAATGTCGTGGCACTTGATTTGCGTGGTTATGGCGAAAGTGAAGATTTTCTAGGACCTATGAACTTTTTGGATGTCGCTGACGATATTCAAAAGTTAATTTTATATCTTGGAGAGAAAAAGTGTCACGTCGTTGGTTTGTCAATGGGAGCACAAATTTCGCTTTATTTTTATGAAAGGTATCCTGATCTAACACAATCTCTTGTTTTATGTGATGCGCCCTTGGGTTTTCAAGATTTTACTGAAAATGAGCGTGATAAATTCATAAGGTTGAGAAGAAAGCCAATTGAAGACGGTATGGATTTAACGACAATGGCTGTTAATATTGCTGATACATTGATAGGCAAAAAATCGAATAGGCTAGCTTATAATAAATTAGTTGAGTCAATGCAAAAATTACATAAAGAAACCTATCTTAAAGCAATTGATACCTTTGTTAAATCCGACCACTATAATATATTTCCAATGTTAGATATCCCAGTGCTTGTTTTAGTAGGTGAACTTGATAATTTAACACCTGTGTCAATGGCCAAAGAAATTTGCAGTAAAATAAATGGAAGCATTTTCAAAATAATTCCCAACGCTGGCCATTTGTCTAACATCGAAAATCCTGATGAATTTAATATGGCCGTATTACATTTTCTTAGCCAAATATAAAAAAATATTTAAATTTTTCTTTTATTTTTAACTTTATAAAGCTAATCTGATGGCCTGACTAGAGATGAGGGGGTGCTATGTTTAAAAAATCAATTTCAACTTTTATATTATTTTTACTTACTATTTCACATGCTTATGGAGATAAAGTTAAAGTCGGAATGATCACTACTTTATCAGGAGGAGGATCTGGACTAGGAATTGATATTCGAGATGGATTTGCCCTCGCTGTTAAGGATGAGCCAAACATAGAGATATTTTCTGGTGATGACCAGAGAAAACCCGATATTGCCGTTCAACTTGCAGATAAAATGATACAATCGGACAAAGTTGACATAATTACAGGTATTGTTTGGTCAAACTTGGCTATGGCCGTCGTCCCTGCAGTGGTAAATCAAGGAAAGTTCTATCTTTCACCAAACGCAGGACCGTCGTTACTAGCTGGAAAGAAATGTCACAAGAATTATTTCAATATAGCTTGGCAAAATGATAATCTCCATGAAGCTGCAGGAGGGTACGCTAGTTCGGCTGGTTTTAAAAATAGTTTCATAATTGCTCCTAACTATCCAGCAGGAAAAGATGCACTCACAGGATACAAACGTTATTTTAAGGGTTCTATTGAGAATGAAGTGTACACAAAGCTTGGTCAAACTGATTATGCCGCGGAAATAGCAAAGATAAGAGCGTCGAAGGCGGATAGCGTTTATTTCTTCCTTCCTGGAGGAATGGGAATAGCCTTCATCAAACAGTTTTCTCAGGCACAAGTAGATTTGCCACTGGTTGGACCAGCATTTTCATTTGATCAAGGTATTCTAAAAGCTGTTGGAAACGCAGCTCTAGGAGTAAAAAACACATCCCAATGGTCAAAAGATATAGAAAATGCAGAAAATAAAAAGTTTGTAGAAGACTTCCAATCAGCTTATGGGCGTTTGCCATCTTTATATGCCTCTCAGGGCTATGATACTGGCAAAATCATAGTTTCAGCAATGGCAAATGCGAGTATTAAGGATATGGATGCTTTTAGAGAAGCACTAAAAAATGCTCCAACTCAGGGTTTTAAGTCGACAAGGGGAAAGTTCGCCTTTTCTTCCAATCACCATCCCATACAAGACATATATGTTAGAGAAGTCGTAGAGGAAAATGGTACTCTTACTAATAAATTGATTTCTTCTGGTCTAGTAGATCATTCAAATTTCTATGTAGACCAGTGTAAAATGTAAATGATAAGGTATTTAGCTCTACAACAGCCTGGTTAATGTGAAATATGTCTTTGCAGCTCTTTATTGAGCAGTTATTAAACGGCATACAGTTTGGATTTATGCTGTTTTTGATGTCGGCAGGTTTGACATTGATTTTCGGAGTTATGGGCTTGATAAACTTGGCCCATGGCTCTTTTTTCATGATAGGAGCCTTTAGCGCTTCTTTTGTTGCTGGTTTGACTGGGAATTTCTTGTTAGCCATTTTGGCTTCATTAATCTTTCCAGCTCTTATTGGAATAATGGTCGAGTCCTCAATTATTAGAAAGCTTTATGAGCGTGACCATCTTGACCAGGTTTTAGCAACATTTGCACTTATTTTGATATTTTCAGAGGCAACCAGGTACATTTTTGGCGCATTTCCACTTTTTTTGGATATTCCAAATATACTTCAAGGAAATATTCTATTACCTGGTGAGATAGTATACTCCAAGTACAGGTTGATAATTATAATCATAGGTCTTTTTATAGCCATAGGCCTATATTTTTTAATAAATAGAACCTTATTAGGAATTCAAATTAAAGCCGGTCAGAACGATAGACAAATGATAAGAGTTCTAGGAATAAATATATCAAGACTTTATACAATAGTATTTGCAATGGGAGCGGCACTAGCAGGATTGGCTGGAGCATTAATTGGTGCTATCCAATCAGTTGAAGTTGGTATGGGAGAACCTGTATTGATATTGGCTTTTGTTGTAATAGTAATAGGTGGAATCGGTTCAATTAAAGGTGCATTGATTGGAGCACTTTTAATAGGAGTTCTTGACACTATGGCTCGACTGTTTCTCCCAATATTTTTTGAACTTATTATGGAGACCTCCCAAGCCTTATCCCTAGGCTCGTCACTGGCTTCTATTAGTGCATATCTCTTAATGGCACTAGTGTTAATATTTAGACCCACTGGTCTTTTTGGAAAAAAATAATGCTCACAGAAAAAAAGTTCAATCTAATTATAGTCCTTGGTATCTTCGCTTTTTCCTTGATTGGTTACGTAATAAATGAACCTTACTTCATTACTCTTGCAACAAAAATTGTTATTTTGGGGATCGCTGGCTGTGCTTTAAATTTAATATTAGGATTTGGGGGCATGGTGTCTTTTGGTCATGCAATGTTTTTCGGTATAGGGAGTTACGTGGCTGCGATAAGTGCTTTTCATAGCATGAACGGTGAGACCATCGATTTAATATTTTTTGATTTTAATGGTAGTAGTCAAATGCTCTTCAATTGGTTTCTCGCTGTTATTTTTTCAATGTTTTTTGCCCTCGTTGTTGGGAGCATTTCTATAAGAACAAGCGGTGTATATTTCATAATGATTACTTTAGCCTTCGCGCAAATGACTTACTATTTTTCAGTAGGCTGGACAAAATATGGTGGTGAAGATGGTTTGTCTACATATGTAAGGAATGATCTATTTTCAATAAACACAATGCTTCCGTTAAACTTTTTTATTATTTGCTTCGCTTGCTTATGTGTTGTTTGGTTTATTTTGAATTGGGTTATAAATTCGAATTTTGGAAATTTTTTAAAAGGCTGTAAAGAAAATGAAGAAAAAATGAGATCGTTAGGTCTTAATCCATATACGCTTAAATTAACAGCTTTTGTGATATCTGGAGCGATAACAGGTTTAGCAGGCGCATTGTATGTAGATCTTAATAGGTTCGTTAGTCCAACATCTTTAAGTTGGCAAACTTCTGGAGAATTAATTGTTTTGGTTATACTTGGAGGAAGTGCCAGGCTATTTGGGCCATTGCTAGGAGCTATAGTGTTTATATTGTTAGAGCAATTCCTTGGTGAGGTAACAGAAAATTGGCAATTTTGGCTCGGCGTAATTTTAGTATTAATAGTTCTTTATTTTCCGAAGGGTGTTTCAGGTTTAATTATAAAAGATTAGGTCAATGGCCGAAAAAAAAGAAATTTTAAAGCTATCTGGTATTAACAAGTGTTTTGGTAACGTTGTTGTTGCAAAAGATATTAGTCTGACGGTGATATCAAATCAATTACATGCTCTTATTGGTCCTAATGGAGCAGGGAAGACTACTTTAATAAAAATGATATCTGGAGAGCTAAAACCAGACCAAGGCGTGGTAACGCTTCTAGATAGAAGGGTCAATCACTTAAGTGAAATTGCAAGAGTTCACCGTGGATGTATTAGAAGCTTCCAAGTGTCGTCAATTATTGGGTCTATGACCGTATTTGAAAATATTTTATTAGCGGTAAAACATAAAAGAAGTATTCTCAAAATGCTGTTTAGAAAATTTCAAAGTAACTCATCAGAATCTAGTTTTGTTTATCAAACACTAAATCAATTATCTTTAGAAACCCTGGGAACAAAAGTTGCGTCGACGCTAAGTCATGGAGATAAAAGAAAACTAGAGTTAGCAATGGCACTTGCGATGCGTCCAAAAATATTATTATTAGATGAACCTTTTGCAGGTCTTGATCAGGCAGAGAGTTCTAAGCTAATTGAATTGCTTAAAAGCATAAAAAAAATTATGCCGATATTTCTTATAGAACATGATATGCAAGCAGTTTTTGCATTAGCAGATAAAATCTCTGTGCTAAACGAAGGAGAAATTATTGAAAGTGGCAGTGTAGAAAAGATTAGGAGGAGTAAGTTAGTGCAAAATGCTTATTTAGGGGGCGATTTATGAGTTTACTTGAAACAAAAAATCTCAGCGCTTTTTACAGTGGAAGCATTGCTCTTTCCGAAGTGGATTTTCTAGTTAATGAGGGATCCGTTATTGCTTTGATGGGAAGAAATGGTATGGGGAAGACCACACTTATTCATTGTGTGTGTGGTATCATAAGTGAAAAAAGCGGATTGATAAAATTCAATTCAGTCGACATACATGATTTGATTGATTTTCAAATAGCGAAACTCGGCATTGGTCTTGTGCCAGAAGGAAGAAGAATATTTTCAAACCTTACTGTTCATGAAAATTTGTTGGTAAGCGCCAAAGAGGGGGAATGGGATCAAAAAAAAATTTATGAGCTGTTCCCAAGACTGCTTGATAGAAAGTATCAATTAGGTGGTTCCTTGTCTGGAGGCGAGCAGCAAATGCTATCAATTGGGCGGGCACTAATGACAAACCCAAAATTATTGATTTTAGATGAGGCAACTGAGGGGCTTTCCCCTTTGATACAAAAAGAGATTTGGAATGTTCTGGCAACTTTAAAGAAGTCGGGCTTATCCATTATTATAGTAGATAAATCCTTAGAGAAACTTTCTACATTAGCGGACCATTTTTACTTTTTAGTGAAGGGGAAAATAGCGTGGAGCGGCAAATACAATCAGCTAAATGACAAGCTAATAAAGAGCTATTTGTTAATTTAATATATCAGTTATTATCCTTTAAAAACAAATATTTAAAATACTAATGTAAAGGTTTAATGAAAGTCCCATTTCTAAGTTCGTTAAAAGCTTGTGCTAACTCCGCTTGCGTGTTCATCACTATAGGGCCATGCCACGCTACAGGTTCTTGAATGGGTTTTCCTGATATTAATAAGAACCGAACTCCATCTTTTCCAGATATTAAAGAGACCGAGTCACCAGTGTCGAACCGAATTAATGTTCTGTTTCCTGATAAATCCCTAATATTCAACTCTTCACCTTTTAGTTCTTTTTCTATTCTAATACCTATAGGTTTAGAAGAATATGCAAAATCAGCACTTCCCTGAAAAACATAGGCAAAGCAATTTCTATATGTATCGATATTTATCTCTTTTTTAGTAAAAGGGGGAATATAAACATCAAAGTATTGTGGTTCTGCTGCAATGCCGTCAACTGGTCCCTTAATGCCCTTGTAATCACCAACAATTATTTTTATTTTTGAGCCATCATCCTCCTCGATCAATGGAATATCTGAGCCGCTGACGTCCTGATAACGAGGAGCCACCATTTTTTGAGAAGAGGGGAGGTTAGCCCAAAGCTGAAACCCATGCATTTGGCCGTTTTTGTTACCGAGCGGCATTTCCTGATGCAATATACCTGAACCGGCTGTCATCCACTGTACGTCTCCACCAATCAAGCTACCCCTATTTCCAAGACTGTCTTGGTGTTCCACAGTTCCATCAAGTACATATGTAATTGTTTCTATTCCTCTATGAGGATGCCATGGAAAACCAGCCTTAAATTTTTCAGGATCATCATTTCTGAAGTCGTCTAGCATAAGAAAAGGGTCACATTCATCTGGGTCACTAAAACCAAATGCTCTAAAGAGACTTACTCCTGCTCCTTCGGTGAATGGTTGAGCTAATTTTTTTTCCTTTATAGGTCTGAAAGACATGGTGTGTTCCTTAAAAATCGCAAATCTGCTTTATTGTAAGTTGTATAATATAACTGAACTATTTTGAATTATGATATAGTGCCTATATCTCGTAATTCCAAGACCATTCATAATGGTGTTTGTGTAAAATTAATCTTGTTCCTGGAGCGCTATTAAAAAAAACATTACAGGTTATTTAATACAATTCCTATAAACAGGGTTAAAATGAAAAAAGAAATAACAGTGGTGACAAAAATTGCCTTAACTATTTCGCTTGGATTTACATTATAAGCTGCACATAGGGCTAAAGAAAAGGCCCCGCATGGGCCAAGTGATACTAAAAATGTTCCTAAAAAATTGTTTGGATAATTAAATTGGTAGAAAAAACCGGTTATTATTAGTAATGCTAAAGGCGCAAAAAGTAACTTAAGAAAAGAAATAGTAACGGTGAGGCTTGTTAATACTCTGTTTAAATAATGCGATAAAATTATCCCCATTGATATCAAACCTATCGGCATTGTAGTCTGGGCAAGCTTAGATGTAATAGTTTCAGCAATACTATTATTTAAATTTATTCCCGAAGACTTTACAATAACAGACAAGAGTACTGCTATTACCAGAGGGTTTTTTAATAAATCTTTAGAATATTTTCGTAAATCAATTTTGATTTTACTTACATATTCAAGGCCAAGCGTCACGATAGATATAAGTATTACAGAGTCCATTACGATTATGCTAGAAACATGGAGTGATATACTGTCATCAAAAAAAATCTGTGAAAGAGGTAATATAATCAACACATGATTTGATAGGGCAACAGATAGACCCCAAATGATTGCTTCAGTTTTGGTTCTGAGAAAAAATTTATGTGTTACGTAAAAAGCTAGTAAACCAGCTATCGTTTGCATTACAAAATACGATGCTAAAAGACCAAAGTTTATATTCTCCTGATTGCTTTTAGTAACTGCCTCAAAGATTACGCAAGGAATGGCAACATAAAAAATAAATAGGTTAAAGGTTCGAGCATTTTCAAGACCGAAAATCTTGAATACACCGAAAAACATACCCAGTAGAATTAAAAGAGGAAAGGGAGCAAGTCCTGAAAGAGAACTGATCATTATTATTTATAGAAAAACAGAAGTTATGGTATTTTTTGGTAAATTTGGCAGTGTCAATTTTTTATAATTTTTCGGAAGTCCCATCTTCTTTAACTTTATTACCCTTACCATCTGTTTTTATATGTCCTGCTTGAATTGAGAAATCACTCCACTGTTGCTGATTTTGTTTAAAATTTACTTCTTTCCCGTACTTATGTAACAGATTTAAAAAATGCGTGTCTTCTCTCCATTCAGAAGAAAAAAGAGATTCTTCAAAATTCTCTGTTGAACCAAAATCAGCCTCAATTTTAGTTTCATCCAGTTCATAGTGCCTTACGTCTTGAACTTGATAGCTTTCAATCAATGAAATTTTCATGACATCTATATTATGCTTTAGTCTTTTCTTTACTAGATTGGACAGTCAGAAAATTTACTTCCCACAGTTTCCTTAACTTTTTCAATTTTTTCAACTGCATTACATACTTCCAAAATTTTAGGATATGATTGAAAAGGATTATCTCCACAAACTTCCCTAAGTATCCCAAAGCCTCCTGTTTTTTGCGTTGTCCGAACGCAAGTATACAAAAATATATCTGCGTATGAACAGTCTTCTCCTGTAAGAAATGGTCCTGAAGACGATCTCTTTAGGTCTTGCTCAAGTCTTTCTGCTCTTTTGCCATGAAGTTCAGTTAAGTTTTTGATTCCTGTTTCTTTACCTCCTTCGGCAAGAGTATCAGTAAGCCTTAAATTTCGCCAAAACGGTTCATTATGCCCAGTTATGATGTCATGAAAAGGTGATAGTACAAAAGAATAATAATCTTGGCACCAAGCCCAGTAGTTTCCTATTATTGCCGCCTGATCAGGTGACTTTGGTGTCAATGGCCCTTCATATTTTGTAACTAAATACTGAACGATAGCCATAGAGTCATTAAGCTCTAGACCGTTGGAATGGTCCTTCATCCACGGCACTGTTCCAAAAGGTGCTTCACTGTCTTTATCGAAATCTTCACCCATAGGCTTTGACATTTTAAGGTTCACTTTAATGCCATGCATTGCGCATACAATATTAATTTGTTCTCCGCGACCCACTATAGGTAAGTAAGCAATATCTATTTCTGGCATATTTTCCCCCACGATTATTTAATATTTAATGATATTATAATTTAAAAGAAGTTCAAAATGAAAACTTGTGTATTTTTTTTAGGGAGCCATATCCTTGATTGGGGGTGACGCGGAAAGCGAAATAGGTAACACGTAGCCTTCTTTTTCAATTGTTTTATTATGCTCGCTCCAAGCATCATCAAGAATCGTTTTATTTAATATTAAATCAGAACCAGTAGCTGCCATTACCATTGCGGCGTGGGTCATTCCTTTAATGGCTATAGATGATTTGCCTTGCGCTGTCATTTGCCATGAATGGAAAGGTGTACCAATAGCATAGTTTGCTCCCCACAGTGACACCGTGGGAACAACCCAGCTAACATCAGCGACGTCTGTAGAACCCCCCATGTCGACTGGCTTCACATCACCTGCTACTACTGTTGCTGCCAAAACTTGCCCCTCAACTAGATCTATGCCAGCGTGAGAATAAGCACTTTCTATATCTTTTCTCGTTAATGTGTCTTGATACTTCTTCGCGTATAAATGCTCTTCTTTACTGAATTCTGGAGCACCTAATTGGTCTAAGTTACCTTGCATAATATTCCCAAGTGTTTCGTTATAAAGTAGATTAGAGACACCAGCTAATATCTTGGTCTTGACTTTTGTTTGAGTCATAAGAGCTGCACCTTTTGCTATTTCTTTTACTCTTTCAAGTAATTCCATCATTTTAGGTGTAGTTTCATCTCGTACAACATACCTGACTTTTGCTTTTGCTTGGACCACGTTAGGAGAAATGCCCCCACCATCAATCAGAGCGTAGTGAATGCGAGCTTTATCAGGCATATGTTCTCTCATATAGTTAACACCAACGTTCATTAACTCTATTGCATCCAAAGCTGAGCGTCCAAGGTGAGGAGAAACAGCTGCATGGCTAGCCTTACCTTCAAACGTGAAGTCTACACGACAGTTTGCAAGGCTGGACCCTTTAACAATCCCCGGTAAGCAACCCGGGTGCCACGTAATTGCCACGTCTACATCTTTAAATATTTTGTCACGAACCATAAATGTTTTTGCTGCACCGCCTTCTTCGGCCGGGCAGCCATAATATCTAACGACTCCAGGTAAATTTGAGTCTTTTAACCAATCCTTTAGAGCGACCGCCGCTTGCATGGATGCTGAGCCCAAAAGATTATGACCGCAGCCATGCCCATTCTCACCTTTTTTGACTGGGTCTTGATGAAAGACATCTGCCTTTTGGCTAAGGCCCGCCAACGCATCGTACTCTCCCAGAAACGCAATTATTGGGCCGTCAGTACCATATTCTCCTACGACAGCAGTTGGTATGTTAGCTATACCCTTTGTCACAGAGAAACCATGATATATTAACTCATCAAAATGGGCACTCATAGAGTTTTGCTCAGAGTAGCATGTTTCAGGAGTTGACCAAACTTTGTCAGCTAGCTCTTGAAATCTTTTTTGATTTTTTGATACAAAGTCCCAAATGACGTGTTTATTGGTTTTCATATGAATTTGAACCTTTGAAGAATTAGTTTACCTAGCTCTTTTTTTCCTAAACATTGCGGAACTAAAGTATCCAGCCTGACGTATCCAATTGTAGGCTCTTGATCTTTTCTCTACACTTTCGTTACGTGGCTCAGGAGAACCTAGTTCTAAATAGTTGAGCTTTACTTTATCAAAGCTCTCTAGATTTTGCGTTATTTTGGTAAATTTTTTCCTATTCTCAGAATTAAGTGTCTTGTGAAAAGGGTCAGTTACAAGCCAATATTCTGAGCTTTCGATATCGTTTTTAAGCATGCGATGAGTTAAAATAACATCTTCTCCTGAAAGTTCTTCAAAATTTCTAATAGTATTCAAAGAGAAATTTCCTTTGTGAGCGCAAATCTTTAATCTTAAGTTTTTCGACTGCGTACATGGTTCACAGCCACATGCTTGTACAAAGGCCAAATCTGATAGCTTTTTATTAAATGCCGCATTTGCTCTTGCCATGATTTCAACAATATCATCTCCTGATGTTGAGCCTATTTTGTTGCTACTGAAGAAAAAAGCGGCATCTCCTTCAAGCTTATTTAATCTTAAGGTGGGCTCTACCTCATCTATAACTGTCTCTAAAAGATCTGCTACTATTGTAGTCGCATGGGACTCAAATCCCTTTGCCAAGGCAGCACCAAAAATTGGCTTTTTAGATAAATTATGTAGCTTAACGAATTCTGTATAGCCACTGATGTCTGCAATTAGTAAAAAGCCGTTTTCTGACATAAAGTTATTCCACCTACTACAGATTAGATATTTTTTTACATAGGAATGTCAATTTTTTTAAACTTAAAAAGACCTTTTAGTGCGATGGTTAATGCTCTTAACATATAGTAGTCTATTTTTGTTAAATGCAGTTGGATTTAAGTTTTGTGCAAGCCTTTAGAGATTTAAATACCAGATTTTTGTAATGTGTTTAATTTTATTTTCTTCAATTTTCATCACATAAACATATTCAGTTTCAATTGGCTGCGGCACTTCACCTAAAATATTGTCGGCATAAATAATGGCATAGAGCAAAACCATTCTTCGCTTTTTATCTTCTGCAATGGATTTAATTTCAAATTTAGCATTAGCAAACATGGAATGCGCGTCTTTCATCCATTCGACATAATCCTCAAGCCTATCAAGGTACACAAGAGTATCGGCATCTGTTTTGAATGTAGCGTTGGGATGGCAATATTCTTTGCAAGCCTCCCAACCTTTGCCTTCATCACAGGGCCAAAAAAACTTTTCGGCTACATCCAGCATAAATTTAACCCTTGCAAGATTATATTCTACATTAGACAATAACAGAATTTGTGACGCAGAGCTAATTTATTGAATTAAGAAAATTTTAATTTATCACCAGATCACCACATAGAAGAAATATCTATACTTATATTTTGCTTATTTGGTGCTCATAAATTTAAGGAAAGATGATCAATAATATCAAATTCCTGAGCTAGGTTTGAAATATCTTCAAGCCAATTGTCTACTAAATAAGACTTACTTGAAGCCGCGCTAACGCCTTGGTCAGTGTCGTTATCAATTATTGCTTTAACTGCGAATGAGACAGGATACGACACAAGTCTTGCCATAGCTGTTCCCCTTGTATCACCCCATGCATCCATTTTATAGGTTTTATGCCATATCACGTGGTTGTCTTGTTCAGCTTTAAGATCTACGCACAGAATTACACGATCCGGTTCATTATCAGCATAAGCGTTATCCCGCCAAAACTGTTCGGACATTTCGATTAACCGCTTTTCCCCAGCTTGTCCATTTAATGTTTCTATCTCGTTAAAAATACTTGCCCAAGCCTGGGCCCATCCTTTTAGTCTTAAAGTGCCTCTTACGAACTGCTTAATTTTCCAATTACTATCAAAAATGTACTGCTCAATAAAGGGTAGTGAGTCTCTGTTCGGATAGACCTCAAATTCTTCTGGATTATTCAGCGGTGCGTTATAAGAAGTTATAGCATCCCAAGGTCGGCTTACCTCAAAATTTTCAAAATCTTTTATTGACCTTGAAGGAGATTTCAAAGCTTTCAATACACCAAGAGGCGACCAACTGAATTTATATTTGAATTCGTTTGGAACTTTAGGAACTCCCCCACAGTATGATAGAAAAGAAACCTCAGTCTCTGCGTTCATTAGCTCTGACTTTTTGAGCTCGTTGACAAGCTTATGAGCCATCAGATGGTCTATGCCCGGGTCTAAGCCTATTTCATTCACCAACGAAACCCCCGCTTTGAGTGCAGCATTATGGAGATTTTTCATCTCAGGGGAAATATATGATGAACTAACAAAGTGAGCCTTTTTTGAAATTGCTAATTTTGCCAGAGGAACATGCCAGTCTCCTGGCAGCATTGATACAATTATGTCCGTAGGGGCTAACTTTTCCTCTAAAGATTTAATATCGAATTCATAAATTGTTACTTGAACACCTTCTAAAGCTTTTCTAGCTTTGCTAACTGTTCTGTTCCAAACAATAACATTATTGCCATCCAAAATGAGTTTTTTCAATCCAGGGATCGCTGATAATCCTGTTCCGCACCAATGTACTGCCATGTTACACCTCTAATAGTTTTGATTTAAACACTTGCTTTGCTCTTTGCCAAACGCCATAATTTTTATCAACTAACTGCATTAAGTAGGGAAAAATTTGTTCTGCAAAGTCAATTGAGCTTTCTTTTGGCAGTAGGGAAGGTAAGTTGTCGATTGCCATTATATCCAATGGTGGATCATTGGCTATTTTTAAACCTGGGTTAGTCCATGTGGTCGGTTCGCTATAAATGGGAATGGGGTTATAATCGCTATCAGGATCACATGCTATGTCACCTATTACTCTCAGTTTTCGCTTTGAGTCAATGTAATTTGGTTGAAAAAAAACAGGAGTGTTTGGAGTCGCGACCACGCAGTTAAATAATATCTCATGATTAAGGACTTCGGGGAAGGGCCCACCGGACGATGTTTCAACTAAATCCCATTTTTTAATATTTAAAGACGACTCCTCGCAAAAATCACATACCCCTGTACCAACCCGACCCAATGAACCAATTACAATGGCAGATGGAAGAGTTTTTATCGAATTGATTTCGTTAGAAATGTCTTTTAATAAATTTCGTTTGTCATTAAAGGCAGATAAAGGAGGGCACTCTTCTTTTTTTAATTGGCTTATCCAAACCTTTAGCGAAACGTAAGCTCCTGCAAATCCAGCCCAATAACCAAAGGCAGCAACTCTTTTTCCTGTGTCTTGTGTTAAATACTCAATATCATAGAGGGTTCCACCACCACTTTTAAATTTTTTCAATAATTTCTTCCCAGATACTTGGCCCTTGAAAGCATGTCCAAACATTATGTGCGAGTGTTTCAACGGAGTATCATTATTTGGTAGTTCCTTTAGACCAAATATAATTACATCTTCTGGTGCATTTTCCCAAGAACCTGCAGAAACAATTTCGCATCCGGCATCTTTATAGTCTTTTGTTGAAATTATCCTCGTATCGCTTGCCTCAACAGATACTCTTATACCTTTCTTAATTAATTGAGTGGCGCCTTGAGGAGTAAGACCAACCCGTTTTTCGTTTTCACGATGTTCTGCTCTTAGCCATAAATGTTTCATTTGATTTCATTATTATCCTTTTTGGACATAATTTCATTCAATATTTCGTCAGACTGTTCTCCGCAAGATGGTGGAGGGTGCCTGTAGCTTACAGGAGTTTTGCTAAATTTCACAGGGTTCCCAATTAATTCAACAAATCCTTTACCAGAATTTTTATTCTCCATTTGAATTTTCATCTTACGTGCAGATACCTGATTTGAAGCAAAAACCTCCGATAATTTATTTATGGGACCTCCAGGGACCTTCATCTTTTCCATCAAATCAACTAAATAGTCTTTCTTATGCTTTTTTAGTTCCCGTTTTAAGATTGGGATCAACTGAGACCTGTTAGAGACACGCATAATATTTGTAGCATATTTCTGGTTTTCACTTAAATCTGATCGGTTGATAATTTCGCAAAATTTCTTGAATTGTTGGTCATTTCCTATGGCTACATTAAGATGCCCATCATAGACTTCAAAGACTTGATAAGGCACGATATTAGCATGCTCGTTGCCAACACGATCTGGATCTTCTTTTGAAAGGAGATAATTGGTGCCCATATTTACGAGAGAAGCTATTTGAGCATCTACTAAAGCTATATCAATATTTTGCCCTAGCCCCGAGTTCGTTCTATGATTAATGGCAGCAAGAATAGCGGTACACGCATAAAGTCCACACAAAAGATCTGCAACTGCAACGCCAACCTTAACGGGCTCTTCATTAGGGCCTCCCGTTATGCTCATTAATCCTCCATAACCTTGCGCAATCAAATCATATCCTGCTTTGTGGGAATTAGGGCCATTTTGCCCGTAGCCCGTAATCGAGCAATAAATAAGTTTTGGAAAGTCTTTTGAGAGCGATTGATAGTCTAAGCCATATTTCTTAAGGCTACCTACTTTGAAATTTTCTATAAACACATCACAGTCTTTTAGAAGAGTTTTTATAATTTCTACATTTTCCTCTTTAGATATATCAAGGCTAAGAGATCTTTTATTGCGGTTTGATGCCAAAAAGTAGCCACTTTCATTAGAGTCCTGCCCTCTATCATTTTTCATAAAAGGAGGACCCCAATTTCTTGTGTCGTCACCATTTCCTGGTTTTTCTACTTTGATTATGTCTGCTCCGTAGTCTCCTAATAATTGGGTGCAAGTGGGACCAGCAAGTATCCTAGACATATCTAGAACCTTCACACCTTTTAGAGGTCCGGTATTGGGAGGATTTGAATTACTTTTTTTGTTCAAGGCTATACTCCGCTCAGGTTTGCGTGTAGAATATAACGAAATGACGATTGGTGAACAAAAACTTTGTCATTTAATGGGAAATATGGCTATATTTAGTTCAATTTATAAACTCTTAAGGAGCAAAACCGGTGGTTAGAGAAGATTTTAGTACAATAATAAGAAAGATAAGAATTATTAGTGGTTCGATTTTATTTGCTTATGTTATCATGCATTTGCTTAACCATTCGATAAACATCTTCTCAATAGATTTAGCTGATGCGGTTAGAAGCAGTTACTTTCACCCGGTTTGGCAAAATCCTGTGGGTCTTGTTCTTCTATATGGGTCTTTTGTTGCCCACATGATTTTAGGATTTTCATCAATCTTGACGCGAAAGTCTTTCAAGATGAAAGCGAAAGACTGGATACAAATCATTTTTCCCGTTTTAGCTCTTTTGTTTTTACTACAACACATCGCGGCAAGTTTTGCGATAACAAAAATTTTTGGAGGAGAGGAAAGTTACTCTTTACTTTTTGCGGTAATGAATACAGATCCTGCAAGTGAAATTATAATCGGCGCGATTCTATTTTCTTTGATGACTATATTCATTTGGGTTCACGGGGTTATTGGCCTCGATGCCTATTTGAAGCAACAGGCCGTTCATCATAATAGGTTTGGTTTTTATTTAAGATTTCCTTCTCTATTTCGCTTTATCTATTGGGTGGTTCCAATTGGCGCAGTGCTTGGGTGGCTTTCAGGTTTAAGAAATATGAGTTTTATTGCCCAAATACAATCTTTTGAATTGGATATGCCTATTCCAAACTATCTTGGGTCAATTATTTTCAAATTTGTACCTCAAGAAGCATTTCCTGTGCTCTTGCAAATCGAGCCGATTGTCATGAAATACTATCCAATATTTGTCCTTTTTGTCATTTTAGTCTGTATCTTTAACGTAATAAGAGCACGATTTTTTGGGAGAATTATTGTTTCTTATCCTGGAGGAGAAACCGTTTCAATTCCAAAAGGGACGTCCGTTTTAGAGGCTAGTCGCAAGGGTAAAATTCCTCATCAATCGGTATGTGGTGGTCGTGGTCGATGTACGACGTGTCGTGTAAAGGTTACTGCTAATGAAGGAACATTAACTTCCCCAAGTGCACACGAAATTAAAGCGATTGAGCGGGTGGGGCTTGACGATAACGTTAGACTAGCCTGTCAATTGAGGCCGACAACTAATATTTCAGTACAGCCACTATTAAACCCAGAAAACACGCTTGAAACTGTAAGAAGTGCCCGAGCGCTTACTGGTAAAGAACAAGAAACTGTTGTTCTCTTTGTTGATCTAAGAGATTTCACAAAGTTATCTGAGAAGAAGCTACCATATGATGTAGTATATATTCTGAATAAATATTACGCGGTCTGTGGCGAGATAATTGAAAAAAATGGTGGTCGCCTTGATAAATTCATCGGAGATGGCATCATGGCAATCTTTGATATTAGTTCTGACCCTAATGTAAATTCCAAAAATGCGCTTGTGTCAGCTAATGCGATTTCTAAAAGTATGAAAACTTTGAATTCTGAGATGAAAACTGATTTCTCTGAAGATATGAGGTTTGGAATGGGGATTCATGCTGGAAGTATGATCGTTGGAATGATGGGATATGGCAAAACTGTTACAGAGACCGCAGTAGGAGATAATGTTAATATCGCGGCAAGGTTAGAAGAATTGACAAAGACATATAAGTGCGAGTTAGTTGTATCAAAATACGTGGCTGATAAGGCAAATATAGATACCAAAAAGATGAAACCTAAAACTGTGGACATTCGTGGCAGAAAAGAGGTGCTTGAAGTTTTCACCTTTGAAAAGGCTGCCGATATTCCTGTTTAAATTTTTGATATAACTATATAATATCATTATATGAATAATACTTGGTATGATGACACCTTAATTAATAGGTTTGGACCGAACGAGCATCTTACAAATAACTATAAATGTGCTGTTCTGATAGTAGGGGGAGGTCTTGCTGGTCTCAGTCTACTATATAAACTAAAGAAAAATAACGTTGATGCAGTATTAATCGAAGAAAACCATATTGGTAGTGGAGCGTCCGGACGAAATGGTGGCTTTTGCCTCTCCGGTTGGGCACAGGACTATGATGTATTATTGAAGTACTTATCAAAGGAAGAGGTGGTCACATTGGAAAAGATCGCAGCTTCTGGTGTAAAATGGATGAAAAAAAAGTGTCTTTCAAAGGGATATGAACACACCAATCTTCAATCGGGTGTTCTAAAATGTTTTCTCACAAATAATATTGAAAAAGTAAAGAAACATGTAATTGCTCAGAATAAATTATTTCATCAAAATGAGGAGTTCCTTAATAAGGAAAACCTTAATAAGTATGTGTGTTCTGATAAATATACTTGTGGCGTTTTTAGGCAGGATTCCTTTCAATTTCACCCTTTAAACTTTATGCATGCGCTTGCCAAGGATTGTAGTAAAATGGGAGCATCTATTTTTGAAAATTGTAAGTTTGTCAGCTACCAAATGGATGGTGCAAAGATAAATTCTAGTGTTTTCAATGAGAATGAAATGGTAAATATTCAATCTGAAAAGATAGTATTTGCCACAGGTGGCTATGGTGGAAAAGAAATAAAGGATCTAAAAAGTTACTGGTTACCCATAAAAACCTTCATAGGTGTAACGAAGCCAATAGGGAATGAACTGCAATCCGTGCTAAAGAAACCGTTAGGATTTAGTGATAACCGAAGGGCTGGAAATTACTACCGCGTTCTGCCTGAAAATAGGCTCTCATGGGGAAGGGGTATATCAGCAGTCGGAAAATTTAC
Source organism: uncultured Alphaproteobacteria bacterium (assembly GCA_902537215.1). Classification (GTDB taxonomy): domain Bacteria; phylum Pseudomonadota; class Alphaproteobacteria; order Rhodobacterales; family Rhodobacteraceae; genus CACIJG01. The sequence continues at coordinate 106,639 of CACBAM010000007.1, read as the reverse complement.
TTATTCAAATTTAAAAAGAGCAATTTCAAAAGAAATAAACTATTTTTTTCCTGAATTAAGAAATGTAGAAATAGATTATGTTTGGTCTGGGAATATGGCCTATGCAAGTCATTATATGCCATATGTTGGCTCTACTAAGATCGGAAATGAAGAAAAAAATGTATTTACCCTTATGGGATTTGGAGGACATGGAATGAATACAGCGCCGGGGTCTGCTATGGTTCTTGCCGATTTTATCCTTGGAAAAAATAATAAGTATGAAGTTTTTAATAGATTTAGAAGAAAATGGAACGGTGGTTTAATTGGTCCCTATATCGCTGAGATGAAGTATAAATATCTGCAGATGAAAGATTATTTTGACGTCGCTTAATTAAAAAGTAAAAGTTAATCGACAATTGAATAATTTTTTATCTAAACTTAGGGAATGAGAAATGCCAAAACACTAGAGTATGGTTTTTCAAATGAGGAATTTGAAATTCGTCTTCAAAGAGCTCAAGAACTTTTATACCAAAATAAACTCGACGCTCTATTAATTACCATTCCATCAAACCTAAGATATTTTACTGGTATTGATACTAACTTCTGGGAGAGTCCTACCAGACCATGGTTTCTAGTCTTACCACTTTCTGGAACTCCTATAGCTATAATACCTGATATTGGTGAAAATATTTTCAAAAAAACGTTTGTCGAAGATATTCATACATGGGCATCTCCCAATTTCAACGGAGATGACATTTCTCCCTTAAAATCTCTCTTAGAGTCTCTTCCAAGTCGTTTTGGAGCAATTGGTGCGGAATTAGGAAAAGAGATGAGTATCAGAATGCCGGTATTAGATTTTGGTCTTCTCCGAAATAACTTTAAGTTTAATATTGTTGATGGAACCTCGTTGATCTGGGCACTTCGAACGGTTAAGTCTTTTAATGAAATAAAAAAAATAGAAAAAGTAGCGCAAATCGTTAGTGAAGTGTTTGAAATATTACCCACAATCATATCCGTGAACGACAGCGAGCGGAGTGCATCAATTAAAGTGAAGAGAGAAATTCTCAAGAGGGGAGCGGATAATATTCCCTATTTGCCGGTTGTGTCGGGGAAAGGAGGTGTCTCTCAGATTATAGGAAATCCAACACATAAATTAATTTCTTCAGGAGACTTCCTTTTTATAGATACAGGTGCAACATATGATGGTTATTTTTGTGATTTTGACAGAAACTTTACAATTGGAACCGTATCCGACGAACTCAAAAGAACACATGAAATCTTATGGCATGCAACAGAGGAAGGCATTAAAAATTTAGTGCCAGGTGCAAAGACACAAGATGTATGGAAAAAAATAAACAAAAAAATTGAAGACTTTGGTTTTATGGTTAAAGGTGAAGGTAGATATGGTCATGGAGTTGGGCTACAACTAACCGAGCCACCATCAATCTCATCTTTTGATAACTCTATTATTCAGGAAAATATGGTTCTCACTATCGAGCCGTCGATGGAGTATAAACCTGGAAAAATTATAGTTCATGAAGAAAATATTTTTGTTTCAAAGGATGGACCAGTTCTATTAACAAAAAGAGCAACAAAAGAGTTGCCGGTAATAAGTTAATTTCAAGCGATCACTACTTGCTTAGCCTTTATTCGTAAGTGAAATTGCCAGAGAATTAAAAGATTAACAGACCCCATAAGCGATGCAAACTGGAATGACCAAGTATAATCGCCTTTTATATCAAAAAGTAACCCTCCAAAATACCCACCTAAGCCCATACCTACCCAACCAAAAAAAGAACCTAGGGCCATTGCTCTGCCAGCTAACTTTGCCGATACCATCATTCTTGCACAGACTAATATTGCTGACATTACACCGGAATATGTAAAACCAAAAGCTGCGGCAAGAATAAATAAGCCAACTTTTAAATCTATGTATGGGAAGCCAAGAACCGTAATTGTTTGGCCGATAGACATTAGAATATATGTAGGTAGGGCACCAAAAATATCTCCAAGTTTTCCACTAATTATACGTCCAACTATTCCAAAGACCATTAGAACAAGGAAAACGCTCGCGGCAAAGTCCTCTGAGAATGAAGCGTCCGTAAGTAAGGGTATTAAATGAACGATAGGTACCGACATGCATATACAGCAAAAAATCACAGCACACGAAATCCAGGTAATAACTTCTTTTTCACTAAGTGGAAAATCCCTGAAGTCATCTTTTATGGCAATACGAGCTCTTTCTCGCCATGGCGACTCCTTGATCATGAAAGAAAAAGGAGCCATTATCAAAAGATATATGTAGGACAGATACATATACGCATCTTGCCATCCGTAAGCCTTGATTAGATATGTTGACAATAAAGGAATTAACCCTTGGCCAGCTGCCCCACCCGCCGCAGTTATTCCAATTGCTAAGCCAGGATTTTTCTTAAACCAAAAGCCCACATTGGCATAAAGAGGGGAGCCAACAACAGCATTCCCAAAAGCACCAAAACAAAAATATAATGTATAAAAATGGAGAATACTACTCTGCTTGCCCAATAAAAATAAGCAAGAGACCATAAAGAAGGTAGCAAAAAAGCCAAAAAGCCTTGTTCCATATTTATCGGCAATATAACCCCAAATTATACCAAAAAATGCAGATCCTAAAGACGCAACAGTGTAGCCAAAAGCTGTATTTGCGCGTGTCCACCCGAATTCATTCGATAATGGTTTTAAAAAAACAGATATTGAACCCATTGTGCCAAATGAAAGAGCGGTTAGAGTAAAGACAGAAATGACCATTACCCATCCATAAAGGGGATCTCTAGCTACACTATTTTCGCTGCTCAATTTCTATCCTTTAAAACAGTCTTTTCTGCACAATTTAAAAAGGCTCAAGACATTGTATGCCCATTGATAGGCAAGGCACCATGGTCAAATTTTAAGTGCTTAATGTAAAAGTTACAACTTAAGATTCTGTGCATTTATCCAAGCATTGTATTTAGCGCTAACAATCTGATCATTCTCTGATATCATTTTCCCAGAAAATTCATTGGCGTTACTTGAAGTACACCATAAAGCAAATAAGCCCGTTTTTTTTGAGTTTATAAGGTCTTCTTTTCTTACTTTTGAGACTCTATTTATCCCACTAGCTCTAATTTTACCTTGCATATCGGTGTCAACCATTCCAGGGCTTAGTCCAATTGATGAGATACCATACTGGTTACCTTCAAGATGTGTTTGTTGATTAATCATATGAAGTGCGGCTTTTGTTGAGCAATAGGCTGTCCAACCCTCTATTGCGTTTATTGATGCGCCTGATAGTACATTTATGACTTTTCCTCTATTTTTCAGAAGGTTGTTCCAACAATATGATATTAATAATGACGGAGCTAAATAATTCACCCTAACTGCTTTCTCAAAGTCTTGTAATTCTATTTTTTCTAACGAAGTAATAGGTTCAATTACCGCACCATTATTGATTAAAATATCAACAGTTCCCCAAATTGATAAGGCCATCTCCGTTTGCTCTTTCAAAGAAGAAAGGTTTGATAAATTTATTGGAGATTCAACTGCTTGAAAGCCGTCTGTCACAAGCTGATTTACGGTGTCTTTACAATCATTTAGCTTCCGACCCGAAAATATCACTCTATAACCATTTTTGGCTAGCGTTATACCAATTGATAAACCAATCCCCGTTCGAGCCCCAGTAATTAGGCATATTTTCTTTTTAAAATTCTCTGACACTTCTTTTACTTTTTAATTGCAACTAAAATTTTTCAACCCAAGGTCGCAACTCAATTTCCCAAGACCAGGAGCTTTTATGTTGTTGATAAAAATGCAAATAGCTTTTTGCGATTTCGTCAGGATCTAAAAATTTGTAAGAGCCGTCTTCTTGTCTCTCTTCACGATGGGCTGCACTTATGCCCCCATCAATAACGAAATGGCCTATGTGTATGTTTTGGGGATGCAGTTCTCTTGCTAATGATTGTGCTAGGCCTCTCAATCCAAACTTTCCCATTGCAAACACTGAAGAGAGAGGGAAGCCCTTAACTGCTGCTGATGCACTGGTTAAGAAGATATTTCCTTCTCCTTTTTTTAACATTCTTTTTGCAGCTTGCTGTGCAACTAGAAAGCCTCCGTAGCACGTTGTTTCAATAGCTTTTTTAGTTTCATGAGGGTCCAAGTCTACAATAGACCCTCTAACCCGAGCCGAAGGGTTGTAGATTACAATTTCCGGAGTTCCTATTACCTCGTCAGTTTTCTTGAATAACTCCTCTACATGAATTGGGTCAGAAGCATCACAAGTATAAACGTTAGCATTTGTTTCCTCTTTAAGTGATGCTAATTTTTCTGTATTTCTTGATGCTAAACAAATAGTTTTCTTTTCAGAATGAAACAGTCGCGCTAATGAAGCGCTTAGGCCTAAACCAACGCCCACAATCAATACCGACCCTGCCATAAAAGCTCCCTTAGTAATTATAATATATTTAATGATACTTATTAATTAGCGCTTAGGTAATCTTTATTTCAGCTTAATTTTATTTTTTCTCGTATCTTAACCGCTGGACAGTTTATATCAACGTCGACATCCGACCAACATACTGGTTTATCTTTTTCAATGTTCCTCTTTAATTTAACATTATTAGCGAGACCTATCGGTAGCCCATTTATTTGTTTTGCAAAATTTGCTTGGTAAAGTTTTCCCCAAACAGTAAACCCTCCTTCACCATCCAATAATTGCCCTTTTTTTAGATTTTGTTTTGCAGTCGCAATTACATCTCCAGAAAATTCTTTCGTGAATCCAGTAGCTTTCTTTAAAATAGCAGCGGAGAAGATCGATGTGTTCAATTCCATGCCTATAAGATGAAATGGCTTGTACATTGAAGAATATCGTCCTGTATCATCTGTATTCATTCCGTATTGAGTAAAACATTTTGCTGCATATTCATTTGCTGCTTCAAGCACTACATAAACGCCCCACCTAAGGTCTTTAGAAACTGGTCTTCCATCTCTTTCTAAAGAAGATACGACTTCAACTGTGCCAGATGACTCTAAAATACCTCCATCAACTTGAGGTCTCAAAACATGAGAGAGATGGTCCATTCCAGCTGGAGGAAACTGTAGGCCATTGGAAGGTGGTTTTAATAATGTAGCGTTGCTTATTGCAGCCATTTCCAAGGCAGATTTTGTTCCATCCAAAAAAGAATTAAACATTCTACTATTCATTCCGGCAGATAAAGCCTCTTCTCTATTTAACCCATAGTAATCCCAAACGGTATCGGGTGTACTATAATGATATTCAGGTAGATATTTTGTTCCTTTGCCTGCTGCTACCACGTGAAACCCAGAAGCACGTGCCCATTCAACGAGTTCTGTAGTAAGAGCAGGTTGATCGCCATAAGCCATAGAATAAACAATACCAGCCTTCTCCGCTTCTTTTGTTAAATATGGTCCGCTCAACACATCAGCCTCAACATTTACCATAACAATATCCAACCCTTGCTCTATAGCAATAAGTGCATGTTTTGTTCCCTCTACAGGATCTCCGGTAGCTTCTACCAATACATCTATTTTGGTCTGAGAGATCATCTTTTTCAAATTATCAAAAAATAATACTGACTCTATCTGTTCTTCAGTCCAGCCTACATCTCTGCAATTTTTTTTAGCATTTTCTACGCTGATATCGACAATTGAACTAACTTCTAAACCAATGGTGAACGGTGCTTGAGATAAAAACATGGATCCAAATTTACCGGCGCCAATTAGTCCAACCCTTACCCGTTCTTGATTAGCTTCTTTTTTTTGAACTTCATTATATAAAAACATCTTTTAATAATCTTCTGATTTTATACTCTAATATTTAATTGCTTTATATACTTTAAATTAATACCACCCTGAAAGGAATATTGTATGAAAAAATACGTAGTAATAGGGCGTCCGAGGGCAGGATCATTGATCGCTGAGTTTTTGTTAACTGCTGCAAATGTTGAGTATGAGTTTAAAAATATATCTATCGAAGAGGCACAGCAGGATGAATTTAAGAGTATAAGTCCTTTTTCAAAAATTCCAGTTTTAGTCTGTCCAGACGGGCAAACCATATTTGAAACAGTAGCAATTGTGACCCATTTGATAGAAAAGTTCCCTCAATTGGCTCCTCACAGCTCCTCGTCTCAGCGTAACCTTTTATGGCAGTATTTAGCAATGATAGCGACGTCAATATATGCAGGATATCATAGACAGTTTTACTCCCACCGTTATGCACCTAAAGATGTTGCAGAGGATGTTGGAAAGCTAGCCGCTCAAGACCGTGAAACCGCTTACAATTATATAAATATGAAACTTAATCCTTATTTATTAGGGGAAAACAAATCAGCAGTGGATTATTATTTGTATATGGTAACGCGATGGGACCCTAGTATAGATAATTTACTTAATGATAAAGATAATTTAGGTAAATTTATTTCTCACATGAAAGAAGATGATGCGGTAAAGAAAGTGTTATCATCTCACAAGCTATGAATTTCAGTTAGCAAGAAGTGCCATAAAAATTATATAAAAAGGAGAATATTTATGTCTATTTTTACTGAGGACCTATTTGAAAAGGGTATAAAGCAGAGAGTATCGACGGTTGGAGAGGATTATGTAAAGAAAAACCTGGAAGAAGCAGACGAATTCTCCCGACCTTTTCAAGAAGCAATGACAGCCTGGTGTTGGGGTTTTGGTTGGGGCGATGAAGCAATTGACGCAAAAACACGATCAATGATGAATCTTTCAATGATTGGTGCTCTTGGAAAAATGACAGAGTGGGAAACACATTTTAGAGGAGCCATAAAAAATGGAGTTTCTAAAAATGAATTGCGGGCAATTATACACGTTATTGGTATTTATTGCGGTGTACCACAAGCTGTGGAATGCTTTAGGGTAGCAAGAAAGGTTTTAGAAGAAGAGAATTTAATTTAAAGAAATAGTGCTGTTATTTAATATGAATAACATAAAAGAAATGAAACTTTATTCTGATGCTTACAGAATATTCAAAGATTTGAAAGCGCTCGGTTATGCGGAGGACGATAAGCTTAGTCTAGAGGACGTAAATCAATTTGACCAATTGCACTATCATGGCACGTTAAGCGTTCAAGAGGCTATAGAGACTATTAATATTCAGGAAAATGATAATGTCTTGGAGGTAGGGGCTGGCTGGGGAGGCCCATCTCGATACATTGCTTATAAAACAAGAGCGTATGTTTCCGCTTTGGAACTACAGCAAGATTATTCAGAGGTCGGGAAGGAGTTGACACTTAGAACAGGCCTTCAAAGATTCGTCACACACATAAACCAAGATTTTCTAAATTTTTCCCAAAAGAGTGCTTGTTTTAATAAAATTGTTTCTTGGTTAGCCTTATACCATATTCCTTATCGAAAGAAATATACTGACAAACTTTTTAACTTGTTGAATAAAAATGGGATGCTCTTCATTGAAGACCTTACTTTTGGGAGCGGGTTTGAGAGCTCTCATAAGGAAATGTTAGAAAAGAAACTCTTTGCAAATTCATTGGAAAAATATTCTGATTATTTAGATACCTGTGCTAACGTTGGTTTTGAAATTGTTGAGCATAAGGATATGTCATCAGACTGGGAAAGTTTTACAAATGAACGATTGAAGTTGCTTCAAGCTAATAGAAACAAACACGAAAAAATTCACGGTGTTGAAGGGTATATTACAATTGAAGAATTCTATAAAACCGCTGCGTAGTGTTTTGCTGAAAATGTTATTGGCGGTATAAGGTTGATTTGTAAGAAAAATTAGGTTCTTACCTCAAGTAATGAATGGAGACAAACAATGGATTTAAAGAATTACGCAAAAAAAGAAAAAATAAAATACTTTATGGTTACTTATACTGATCTTTTTGGGGTACAGAGAGCAAAGCTTGTTCCTGCATCAGCTATATCTGATATGCAAAAAGATGGAGCCGGTTTTGCCGGCTTTGCTAGTTGGCTAGATATGACCCCTGCGTACCCAGATATGCTAGCAGTGCCCGACCCTCAGAGCGTTATAAAACTTCCTTGGAAAAAGGATGTTGCTTGGCTTGCAAGTAACTGCATGATGGAGGGCAAATTGGTCGAGCAGGCACCAAGAAATGTTCTAAACAAAGCTATTGATAGAGCAAAAAAGAGTAACATGCGGGTGAGGACCGGCGTAGAGGCTGAGTTTTTTCTCTTGACGCCTGATGGATCAGCTATTTCTGATCCATACGATAATGCTGAAAAACCTTGTTATGATCAACAGGCTCTGATGCGCCGATACGATGTGATAGCCGAAATTTGTGATTATCTTGGCGCATTGGGTTGGGGTCCGTATCAAAATGATCATGAAGATGCCAATGGTCAATTTGAAATGAATTTTGAATTTGATGATGCTTTACGAACCGCAGATAAGCATTCTTTCTTCAAGTTCATGGTTAAATCCGTTGCTGAGAAGCATGGTCTTAGAGCGACTTTTATGCCTAAACCAATTGAAAGTTTAACAGGTAATGGTTGTCACGCTCATATATCAGTTTGGGATTTAAAAGCTAAAAAAAATGTTTTTGCTAGTAAGAAGTCAGATATTGGTTTGTCAAAAGAGGGTCTACACTTTCTTGGAGGTATCATTAGCCACGCTAAGGCCATGGCTGCGATTACAAACCCGACTGTAAATTCCTATAAACGAATTAACGCTCCAAGGACTTTAAGTGGAGCAAGTTGGGCTCCAAATACTATTACTTGGACAGAAAACAATAGAACTCACATGGTAAGAGTACCCGATGCGGGAAGATTCGAACTCAGGCTTCCAGACGGTGCTACTAATCCCTATTTATTGCAGGCAGCCATCATTACTGCGGGCTTAAATGGCGTTGAAAAAAAATTAGATCCAGGGGAACGTTCAAATACAAATATGTATGAAGATGCAAAAGCAATTGCCAAGGCTGAAAAGTTGCCATTAAACCTACTTGATGCGTTGCGTGCCTTTGATAAGGATAAAAGCTTTAAAGAGGGACTAGGAAAACTCTTTTCTGATTCATTTATTAAGCTCAAAATGGAGGAATGGCATTCTTACACTGCACATTTTTCAGAATGGGAAAAAAGAAATACTTTGGATATTTAGAGTTCTGTACGGCTTTTTAGCTCTTCGATAGTCCTTTAATTTTTTCTAAGAGCTCCTTATTTATCTTTCTAGGGCTGTTATCCAGTCTATTTTGATGTCGTCTCTCACCAGGAAGCCGTATTCCTTTCAACTGTTTAATTTCCTTGAAGAATCCTTCGCTATGACTATCCCAGTCTGGTCCAGCTATAAGCTCAGGGTTAATAGCCAGGACTAGTTCGCCTCCCTTTGCAGGGCCGCCATCATTATTATCAGTTTTTGCTGCTTCAAAAGAAAAATTGTCTCCTGTTAATCCTGCAGAAAATAGTTCGATCATCATAGATATAGCTGACCCTTTATATCCTCCAAAAGGTAATAACACTCCCTTTAATATTTCTTTTGGATCATCAGATGGAGTTCCATCAGGTCCAAGACCTGTTCCATGAGGAACAGAGTGTCCGTCTCTAGCTGCGATTTGAACATCGCCCATTGCAAGTGTTGAAGTAGCCATATCAAAAACTAAAGGGGTTGAATTCTTTCTTGGCCAAGCAAAGGAAATGGGGTTTGTTCCAAAAAATGGTTCTGTTGCGCCAGCTGGTGCAACAGAAGGCTTGTAAACTGTACAAGCAATACCCGATAATCCTCGTTCAGCCAAGTACTCAGTCTCTGGCCAAAGAGCTGCAAAATGAAAACTATTTATAAGGCGCATTACAGCTATGCCATGCTTTAGAGCCGCTTCCGACAGTACTGGTAAGCTTTTTTCAAGCGAATATGGGGCATAACCTAAATTTCCGTCAACGGTTATAACAGATGGCAGGCTAGAGGTAATTTTTGGCTCTGCCTCTCCATTTACTTTGCCCGATTTCAAGGATGCAACGTAGCCAGGAATTCTGAAGAGGCCATGTGACAATGACCCATCTCTTTCCGCTGTTGCGACAGTTGTTGCTATAGCGTTTGCATTCTTTTTATTACAGCCAAATTTACTCAACACATTAAATGCTAAATCATATATCTGTTCAACAGTAAGTGCCTCTATCTCTATATTACTCATTTGAATAATCCTTTCTAGTCAACGGCAGCCAAGGCTTCAATCTCTACTTTTATATCTGCTCTGAAAAGTCCTTTTACATAAATAAATGACATTGAGGGCCTTGGCGAAGCTAAAAATTCATTGGCAGCAGACTTAATCTTTACCCAGTCAGGTTCATCGGTCATGAAAACAGTGATTTTTGCTATATCTTCTTTCGTGCCACCTTGTGATTCAACAATCAAATTTATGTTTTGTAATGCTAATCGATATTGATCCTCTAGACCTTCTGCAACATTACCCTCCATATCGTTTCCAATTTGTCCAGATATTGATAACAATTTTTTTTCTGCCGGTATAATAGCGACATTTGAGTAATTAGCAGCAGGTTTTGGTGCGTTGGATGGATCAAGGAAGGTAATCGTCATTTGGTAAGCCTTATTAGTTATCATTAGCTTGATTATGATATCGTAATAACAACTTGCATGAAATTAAATAAACTTCGACATGACGACATTTCTGAGACCTTGACTTTGAAAAGCCAAAAGAACTAAAGTTATTATAGTGTTAGCTTTATAGGGTATTAAAATTATGGCAACTTATGAATGTGCTAAATGTGGAATGGCAGTAAATGCTTTTTGTGCTAAATGTGAAACTGCGCTAGAGAATGACTTTGTTACCAGTGATGAAGGAAAAAAAATACAAGTGTCAGTCTGTCCAAATGGCCATGGAAAGATAAAGTCACCCACTTGTTGTGGTGCTGACATGGATTGTAAGGGTTAATCTAGGTGAATGATTTGAGTCCCGAAGAGGAATTGACCCAATTAAAACGAGAGCTTTCTAAGTTAAAGCTTGAGGCTAATTTACGAAAATCTCTTTCAACTCAGCTTGAGGCACAAAAGAAAATTGCTGATCAGGCAAAAGAAGAAGCTTTAAAAAAATCAGAAGAATTGGAAGGAATTTCTGGCAAATTAGCTAAGTATCTATCTCCTCAGATCCATGAACAGATTTTCAGTGGAAAGCAAAGTGCAGAGGTAACAAGTTCTCGTAAAAAATTGACTCTTTTTTTCTCTGATATCGTAGGCTTTACAAGTATTTCAGATGAATTGGAGTCTGAGGAAATCACAAGCTTAATCAATTTTTATCTAAACGAAATGTCTATTATTGCTCTCAAATATGGTGGTACTATAGACAAGTTTATTGGTGACTCTATTATGATTTTCTTTGGAGACCCAACAACAAAGGGGCCAGAAGAAGATGCTAAGCTTTGTGTTGAAATGGCTGTTGAGATGCTTGAAAAAATGGATGAACTAAAAGGTTCTTGGGGAAAAAACTTTTCATTGAGAAATGATCTTGAAATACGGATTGGTATTAATACAGGGTATTGCACTGTTGGCAACTTTGGGAGCAATGAAAGATTAGATTATACAGCTGTTGGTGGAACTGTTAATCTTGCCTCCAGACTTGAGAGTGTTGCAAACTCGGGCTCTATTTGTATATCAGAAGAGACATATCTTTTGGTGAATTCTTTCTTCAAATTTCATGACCCAAAAGAGATAGACGTAAAAGGATACTTAAGAAAAATAAAATATTATGAGCTCGATCGAGATACCAAAGTAGATAATAACCAAATTATTACCTTAACTGGAAACGGTTACAATATTTTAATAGATAAGGAAAAACTTACACAGCAAGAATATACTCAAATAAAGACTGCAATTGATAATATTCAAGCTCAAGAAAATTAAAAAATTTTTCTATCCACTTTATGTTTTCTATTTAATTATATGAAAAAAAACACTTTTGTTACACATCTTGAATGCTCCATTTCTGGTGAACGGTATGAAAAAGATCTCGTTCATGGTTTGTCGGATAAAGGAAAGCCATTGTTAGTTCGATATGATCTGGAGAAAATTAAAGAATTATTTTCAAAGGACTACATAAAAAAAACGGATAAAAACGGTTTTTGGCGTTATTCATTTCTGTTGCCGGTTGAGACATCAAACATAATATCACTGGGAGAGGTTTTAACTCCTTTGCTCTCACTTGATAATGTAGCCAAAAAACTAAATCAAAAGAAAGATTTATTGGTTAAAGACGAAGGCTTACTACCTACTTCTTCTTTTAAAGCACGTGGCTTAGGTGTTGCTGTATCAATGGCAAAACAATTTGGCATACGTCATTTGGCAATTCCATCGAATGGTAATGCCGGTGCTGCGATGGCAGCCTACGGAGCAAAGGCTGGAATAAAATGTACGGTATTCTGCCCAGACGACACTCCTGAGATAAATATCAGAGAAATAAGTCGACTTGGAGCTGAAATCTTTAAAGTCAATGGTCTTATCAATGATTGTGGAAAAATAGTACGTGAGGGCAAGGATGAAGTAGGGTGGTTTGACGTTTCAACTTTGAAGGAGCCGTATCGCATTGAAGGCAAGAAGACAATGGGTTTAGAGTTAGCTGAGCAACTAAACTGGGAGTTGCCAGATGTTATTTTTTACCCAACTGGAGGTGGAACTGGTTTAATAGGGATGTGGAAAGCGTTTTCAGAGCTACAAAAGCTAGGATGGGTTGAAAAAAAATTGCCTCGTATGGTGGCAGTACAAGCTGACGGGTGTGCTCCGATTGTCGATGCATGGCGGCAAGGCAAAGAGACCGCGGAGTTATGGGAAAATGCTAATACCATAGCAGCAGGGATACGGGTGCCAGTTGCCGTGGGAGACTTTTTGATAATCAGAGCTGTTAATGAAAGTAACGGCTTTGCAATTTCCGTAAGTGATAATGAGATTGTAGAAGCAAGAGATTTCGTCTCGAAAACCGAAGGAACTTTATTATGTCCAGAAGGAGCAGCTACTCTCGCCGCATTTGAAAAATCTTTAAGCGAAGGGCTGGTTTCAAATAATGATCGTGTTGTCCTATTTAATTGCGCGTCCGGTTTGAAATATTCTCTACCTGAAGTAAAAAATACATTAAACAAAGATCAATCTGTAGATTATTCTATGTTCTAAACTTATTTTGAGGAGTGAACGAAGATTTCACTCCTTCTCTTGGATCAGTAACAAAGATCTTTCGTTCCGGATGCATTCCCGCTCCAAATACAGCAGAAACAGCTGAATACCTCATCTTATGCAATAAACGCGTATCAGCATTTCCAACAGCGGGATGGATGCCATTGTTTTCATTCACTTTTCTATGCCAATCTTTCATTCTCTCGTCGTAGGTATTTTTGTTTTCAAGTTCAACACAATTAATTTCATTCTTATTTAGATCAACGATTATTTGATCACCTTCTTCAATGAGCGCGATTGGGCCTCCCACTGCTGCTTCGGGACCTACATGCCCAATTACTAAACCAACTGAGCCACCCGAAAAGCGGCCATCCGTCATAAGTGCAACTACGATGTTTTTTTCTCTACAAAGTGTTGTTATTCGTGAAGTTGAGTCCAGCATTTCAGGCATTCCAGGTCCTCCTACTGGTCCCTCATATCTGACAACTATCATATCAAAGTTTTCAAAAACCTCTGGCCTTTTGTCCAAGGTATCTAATAAAGCTTGTTCTCCATCAAATATTTTAGCCTGTCCTTTAAATACATTATTTTCAAGCCCTCCTTCTACTCCAGCAAGTTTTAAAATTGAGCTATATTCGGGAGACAAATTCCCACCCAAGACACGCAGTCCACCGGTCGGTTTATAGGGTGATGAAACACTATATATTACCTTATTATCTGGATTAGGTGGCGACAATCTTTTAATTTGTTCAGAAAGGGTTTCACCTGTGCAGGTCATGGTATCTCCATTCAACAAGCCTGCTTCCAATAGGTTTTTAACTATAACTTGTACGCCTCCCTTCGTGTCAATATCCACCATCGAATATTTCCCAAAAGGTCTGGCGTCTACAATAACTGGCACAACATTTTTTGATAAATGGTTAAATTCTTCTGAACTCATAATGTCTTGAGAAAAATTTTTGTAGCCTGCAGCTCTGGCGATCTCTGGAGCATGTAGCATTACATTTGTTGAGCCTCCAACAGCCATGGAAACAATTATGGCATTTCTAATTGACTCTCTTGTTACGATATCTCTAGGAGTAATGTTTTTTTCTATCATTTTTTCAAGAAACTCAACAAGCTGTTGTGGAAATTCATCAAGTCTTCTGCTGTCCTGTGATGCAGGAGATACCATGTGCAAAGGCTGCATGCCTACGACACCAATAAATGTTTGCATGGTATTATAGGTGAACATTCCTCCGCAACTCCCAAATCCTGGGCACGCTTCTAACGCAATTCGTTTTTTAAACTCTTCATCTGGATTGCCAGCAATTTGGTAACTGGAAATTATATCAATAGGCTCACCAGTTTTTGAGTCTTTCCCTGGTCGTATAGATCCGTCTGACATGATAATAGCTGGTCTGTTATGTTCTAAAACTGCAGCGAGTGTTCCTACTGGTGGTTTGTCACACGCTACTACTGCAATAACTCCTTCTAATCCTGAAGCGCTTAAGTGTTCACACATTGAATCATTTGTTACTTCTCTTCCAATTAAGGAATATCTCATTTCCTTAGTTCCATTGCGTATTCCATCTGAAGTAGCTATAGTAAACTCGGGTTGCACTAACCTCATTGATAATTTCTCTGGATCTGTTCCTATTCTATTCTTTAAAATCTCGTGAATTTTTTCTACTTTGCTAGAAACACCTATGTAGCATTGCGAGTCACCCTTGTTTCCAACAACACCAACCGAGGGTTCATGTATTAGGTCAACATCTGTTCCCAGTTCTCTTGCAATTCCAAAAGTTTGAGAATTTCTTCCCGGATTTTTATCAATTAATACTGTTTTTGAGTTTCTCATTTTTAATGCCTACATAGTTTTGTTCGTGACGTATATTTATTATAATCTTTACTCTAAAACAAGATAACAAAAATTAGTATGTAAAAGATTTTATGGTTCAAACAGAAGTAATACGCTTCCACTATATCAATTAATGTAAATAGCTTTTAATCAAGATTTGGAAAACAAACCAACACAGGCTTTACCATTTTTTATATTAAGATTCTTATTTTCTTTATTATAGACCTTGACTTCATTTAGCTCAAAGCAATCAATAATATTGCTTTCGTTAAGAGCTTTGAACTGTTTTTCAAAGCCTTTTGAATGGTAGTGGTCAAAATTAATTCCAATTACAAATTTGGTGCCTGAATTAAAATGAGAAATTAAGCGCTTCAGTGTTTCTGAACCCAGGTGCCCGTGTGTAAATGTCCCCGCGCTTACTACAGCTGAATAATCTTGTAATAATGGGTCAAGAGGGTCTTCAAGATTAAGTTCAAGCAAATTTCGATATAAGTTTTTTTCTCTAGATATTTGTATCATATCTTGTGATATATCAACTCCGTCTATGACAGCATTTGGAGCTTTCTTTTTAATTTCATTTGCAACTAATCCAGTGCCACAGCCGATATCACAGATAGGTCCATCTATTGTAAACTTTTCAACTAGAAGATTTGCCACTATAGTAGGGTAAGTGTAACCAAGATCTTTTACAAAAACACTGTCGTAGAAAGGTGCAAAACCTTCATAGTATTTCTTGTTGTCATCTGGAGTTATTAGGTTGTAAGCTCCCTTAAGAAGATCCATCGCATTTTTTTCTGTCTTGCTCATAACGGTACCAATATTCCATAGTTCTTTGCTGCAAAAAAGGAAAATGTGTGAAAATTGAACGTTTGGCTAATTTGAAAGGTTAGTGACTTGAAAAAGATTGATAGAGCAGCCTATGTGGTGGACCGGTTGGATGAAATTTATCCCGAGACACCAGTGCCTCTGAATCATAAGAGTAAATTTGAACTACTTATTGCCGTTTTGCTTAGTGCACAGTGTACTGATGAGAGGGTTAATCAGGTTACCCCACACCTTTTCTCGCTTGCAGACAATCCGTTGGCTATGAGTAAATTACAAACAGAAAAAATTTATGAAATCATAAGGCCATGTGGTCTTGCACCACAAAAATCTGCAAATATCTCTAAATTGTCTATCATGATTATTGAAAAACATCAGGGTCTGGTTCCCTCAAACTTTGAAGATCTCGAGCGACTGCCTGGCGTGGGACATAAAACTGCAAGTGTAGTAATGTCTCAGGGATTTGGGTACCCAGCTTTTCCAGTTGATACACATATTCATAGACTCGCACAGCGTTGGGGCTTAACCAACGGAAAAAACGTAACGCAAACTGAAAAAGATTTAAAAAAGCTTTTCCCTGAAGAAAAGTGGAACAAATTACACCTACAGATAATTTTTTATGGCAGGTCTCACTGCACAGCAAGGGGTTGCGATGGAACTGTATGCGAGATATGCAAGACATGCTTTCCCCGAAGAAAAAAACCTTTTAAGGCAAAGAAACCATAATACTGGATAAAAACCATAGATATAATTTTTGATATTGATGGAACTATTTTAGATATCTCGCATAGAGTAAAGTTTGTTTTGCAGGACCCCAAAGACTGGAAAAACTTTTATAGCAATATGGATAAAGATCGACCGATCGAAGAAGTTTGTGCTTTGTTGAAGTCTTTGCTTAAAGATGACACAAACCAAATAATTTTTTGTACTGGTAGGGTTGAGGACTATAGAGAAAAAACAATTGAACAGATTAATAAAATATTAAAAGGTAGTAAAAATATTGATATAGATAGTTGCTTGTATATGAGACCACAAGGTGATTTCAGAAAAGATTTTATGGTAAAAAGGGATCTTTATAAAAGAATGATTTTTGATGGATTTAATCCAGTATTGGTATTTGAAGATAAAATTACGGTTGTTGAAATGTGGAAGGAGATGGGTTTAAAATGCTTAAGGGTTACAGGAGCTTAATAATTTAGAATGAAAATGAAACGCACTATAATAAGGCCAAACGGGGTGCCAAATTCTATATCAGAGCAGGTTGCAACCCCTATTATGCCATCGGTTGTTTATGCTTCTCAATCTCCAAATGCGCTCGATGAACAATATGAAGGCAAGCAAAAAGGTTATACATACGCAAGAGAAGGGCATCCTAATGCAGAAATCTTAGCTCGTTTGATTGATAACCTTGAAGGGAGTTCCACCGGTTTAGTTGTAAGTTCTGGAATGGCAGCCATTTCGTCTCTTATTATGGGTACCTTGTCTTTGGGCGACCATGTTTTAGGAGGTAGCCAATTATATGGTCGTACATTGAGACTGATGCGTGAAGATCTGCCTAGATTTGGTATTCAAACGTCATTCGCTGATCCAACAAATATTGACTCATTTAAAACTGAGATTAGAAAAAATACAAAAATGATCTTAATTGAGTGTGTGTCTAACCCAACACTTAGGGTTGCCGACATAGAGGGTATCGCAAATTTATGTAAAAGAAACAATATTTTATTGGCTGTTGATAATACATTTACAACACCTGCATGCATTAAGCCTTTTGAGTATGGCGCTGATTTTGTTGTTCATTCTATTACTAAATTGTTATCTGGTCACTCCGATACCACATTAGGGTATATTTCATCAAAAGATCAAAACAAGATGGAGGCAATTTACAACTTTTCTGTTTCAATTGGTGCAACTCCAAGTCCTTTTGATTGTTGGCTGGCTGAAAGAGGTCTTGCTACATTTGAATTAAGATTTGAAAAAGCTCAAAAAAACGCAGAAGTCCTTGCTGAAGCCTTGAAGAAAAATAGCAAGATTAAAAAAGTACTTTACCCCACCATGTCAGAGCACCCTGATATATCACTTGCAAAGCAACTCTTAAAGGGAAATGGCTGCAATATGGTAAGCTTTGAAATCGGTGATAATAGGATAGATGCAAATAAATTTATTGAAAATATAGAGGGTATAGCGTTTGCTCCCACATTAGGAGATATTGGAACTACAATATCGCATCCCGGAAGTAGTTCACATAGATACCTTAATCTAAATGCTCGTAAGGAGCTTGGTATATCCGAAGGCTTTTTCAGAGTATCTGTTGGTCTTGAAGATCCAAATGAATTAGTAGCCTCTATTGAAAGAGCTTTAAAAGCAATATAGCTTCTACCTTCAGAAAAAGTCTAAATTATTCGGTTTATAAAACGTTTTAGCCTTTCGCAAGATAGGTTTATCATCTTATCAGGCACCGTTAAACTTATGCGTACAAGATGGTGGGCATTTTCTCCAAATGATGCGCCTGGCATGAGCGCCAATTTTTCTTCCTCTAGAAGTTGTTTAACAAAAGCGTCGCTACTTAGTCCTGTTTTAGATATATCGGCAAGTAGGAACATTCCTGACTGCGGCATTATTGGCTCCACTTTATTTGTTTTTTTTAAAACTTCATAAATATTTACGGCCCTATGATAATATGAATCCCTCATTTTTTTTGCAGTACGAAAATCATTTTCTAGCGCATATGCAGTCATATCTGCTATGAATGGTTGGTTGCCAAATAGCATTGTTTCAGAG
Organism: uncultured Alphaproteobacteria bacterium; assembly: GCA_902537215.1. Taxonomy (GTDB): domain Bacteria; phylum Pseudomonadota; class Alphaproteobacteria; order Rhodobacterales; family Rhodobacteraceae; genus CACIJG01. The sequence goes on along the minus strand of CACBAM010000007.1, from coordinate 88,079 downwards.
AGGGGCAAAACCGCATCGCAAAAGTTTTTAGGACCAACCAGCCATCCACTTCTAAACCCTGGCGCTGCATGTGATTTCGATATACTTGAGACAACAATAGTACGATGCGATGCGTCTCGAACATTTAGTGGTGAGTAAAATTCCGTTTTGTTATCAAAATCATAAATTAGGGATGCATACACTTCGTCTGAGATGATCCACAAATCGTTTTGGAGACAAACTTTAACAATTTCTTCTATTTCTTTTTTAGTCAATAATGCTCCAGATGGATTATGTGGATTATTCAAAAGAAGAACTTTGCTTTTGCTTGTTACAGAGTTGGCTAAGTCACTAGGGTTCATTCGAAAACTATTTTCTTTTTTTAGTTCAATTCTTTTTATCGTTCCGCCTGCAGCGGCTACAACGCCTTCATAAGTAGCGTATAGCGGATCTCCTAAAAGAACCTCATCGCCTTCATTTACAAGGCCCATAATCGATGCAAAAAGTGAGGTTTGAGTGCCGGGGAAACACAAGACATTTTTTTCGGTTATATTAAGCCCACATTCGTCATTATACTTATTTACTAGGCTGGAAACTAAGTTTTGTTCTCCTCTTCCATTGGAATAACCTGTTCTTCCTTCTTTAATGGCCTTGATCGTAATGTTGGCAAGCTCGTCTGAAACGGAAATATCAGGCTGGCCTATGGTTAACAAAATTACATCAGGATCAATTTCCGCCATTTTCTTTGCTTTCAAATGGGGCATCCATTTTTCAGAGCCTAATTTTGCTACTCTTTTTGTTATTGATGCAAATTGCACGATATTTAAATTCCTTTTAACAAAAAAATACACTATTTTCTAAAAGACATGACCTCAACATGCAAGTTTTTGTCTGCTCTTTTATTCTTTACAAGACTTTTATCGATAATAAAAAGTCGTGTCTATATACTGTATCTTTTTGTTTTTTTCCTAAACGTTTTTCATTCTTATGCTCAGGAAACAGTTACCCCTAAGATCATAAGAAAAATTGCCCATGATAGTAAGGCTTTTACTCAGGGTTTCATTGTAGACGAAGGAATATTTTATGAAAGTACCGGTCTATATGGAAATTCAAGTCTTAGAAGATATAATACACACTCTGAAAAATTGATAAAAAAAATATCATTGGAGGATAAGTTTTTTGCTGAAGGACTTACTTTATTCAATGGTAGGCTTTATCAACTGACTTGGAAATCGGGAGTAATGTTCGTATACGATAAAACTACTTTCAAGATAATAAAAATTTTGTCGTATAATGGAGAGGGTTGGGGGCTTACTAGTAACAACAAATATTTAGTAATGAGTGATGGGAGTAACATTTTAAAATTTCGTGATCCGAACACCCTTCAGGTCATAAAGTCAGTAGCAATTACCTTCAATGGATTACCTGTAGACAATCTTAATGAGTTAGAGTTCGTTGGAAATGAGATTTGGGCCAATATATGGAAGTCTGACTTAGTAGCATGTATCGATAGTGCTACCGGTGAATTAGTCAGATGGATTGATTTTTCATCAATAAGTGAAAGAACTGGAACAGAAGATGTATTGAATGGGATAGCTTATGATAAAGTTGAAGACCGAATTTTTGTAACTGGAAAATTTTGGAATTCTATATACGAAGTATCAATCCAAGATTAGTAATAACGCTCTAAAGCTACTTAAATCTATTTGGGGAGACTCTCTTTTGCAACTGTCCAAAGCTTGATTTTTCCCCTAGAATAATCTCGCTAGCCATTTTGCTTGCTGCAGCTGACGTTTGAAAGCCATATCCTCCTTGACCTGCAAGCCAAAAGAAACTGGGAACAATACTATCAAAACCAATAACAAGGGTGCGATCAGGCGCAAAAGTTCGAAGGCCCGCCCAGCTTGACGTAATTCTTTTAACAGAATAGCTTACTACTTTCTCAAAATTGAAAATGCCTTTTGCTAAGTCCTCATCATTTGCATACGCGTCATGAGGAAAAGACTTGGTTTCTTCCGATGGGGAGACAATCATTTCTCCTGCATCAGGTTTTGCGTAAAAAGATTCATTTAGTCCAAAAGCCATTGGCCAACTTTTATGATTACCACTATCATCAGGAGCAGGCACTCTAGCCATAGATCTTTTAAGAGGTAAAAAGCCTAAAGGTTCGATGCCACATTTCAATGCTAATTCATCTACCCAAGCTCCTGCTGCATTTACAATGATATCACAAATAAATGTTTTTTTATCCGTTGTAATGTGCCACTTCCCTTCTTTATACTCAGCAGCAATTACTTTGGAGTCGGTATAAATTTCTGACCCGTTGGCTTTTATATCTTTTGTAAAATGTTGTAATAGTTTATCTGTGTCAATATCGTAAATGTCCTCTTTGTATCCAGCATATTTTACAGATTTATTATTGATTATTTCAATTAGGTTACGCGCATCGCTGACAGATATTTCATTGTGGGCAAAACCTGAACATTGCTCTTTAAATGCATATTTTTCATCTTTTTTTCCTAAAATTAGGCTGCCCCTTGGGGACAGGACATCTACGCCATCCTTAGAAAGAAAGCTTTTACTTGCACTATTGAATTCCCGAATAATTTCGTTTCCGTAGTCTTCGATAAATGCAGCAGCGGATCTACTTGATGAGTGGTACCCAAGATTTCCTTCGGCTTCTAGCAAAGTTACCTTCGCTGATTTACTTAGTCTGCCTGCAACTGAGAGACCAGCAATTCCACCACCAACTACTAATATATCTACCATCTGAATCTCATTCACTAGACCACATATATCATTATACCAAAAGCAATACTACCTATTATGACTAACCAAATTAAGCTAGATCCTACCATGAAAAGTTTGAGTATTTTTAATATGGGTCTGAAGCCAAAAAGAAGTAAAAAGCCAATTATGCCTAGAAAAAAAAGTTCCAATTATTGACCTCGATCAAAAATATTTTTATTTTAATTATTCAAGATAAATTAACAATTTTCCAGAATAATGCGACTCAAAAACAAAAAAGCTTTCGTAACTGCCGCCGGTCAGGGAATTGGTAAAGCTATAGCAGAGAAATTCTTCCATTTTGGTTCCGACGTGCTGGCCGTTGACATAAACGATGATAATTTAACGCAATTAAAAGTCTCCAAGTCTCTTTGTGTAGATGTAAGAGATGCTGAAGCTATCCTTAAAGTGATAAAAGATTTTGAGCCAGACATATTGATAAATTGTGCAGGTATAGTTCATTCAGGTACAATACTTATATCTAAAGAAGAGGAGTTTGATGACGCAATTGATTTAAATATCAAGTCTATGTATCGCACTATAAAAGCTGCTATCCCTTTTATGCAGAATAAAGGTGGTGGAAGTATAATTAATATTGGTTCCGTGGTTTCATCTGTAATTGGCGCACCAAATCGTTGTATTTATGGTTTGTCAAAAGCTGCAGTAATCGGTTTAACCAAGTCTGTAGCGGTAGATTTTGTTAAAGAGGGAATTAGATGTAATTGTATATGCCCAGGTACTGTTGATACCCCATCATTGCATGAAAGGCTGGAAGCGACTGGTGATTATGATAAGGCTATGAATGACTTTGTTAATAGGCAACCCATGGGAAGACTTGGATTGGCAGATGAAATTGCTGATCTAGCAGTTTATTTGGCATCTGATGAAAGTAAATTTGTCACGGGGCAAGAGCATATTATCGATGGAGGATGGTCTGCTAGTTGATTGGTTGTCGTCTTGAGTAAAGAATTTTAAGAAAGTAGGAAATAAAATGAAAAATAAGTATAGGCATATTTTTGAACCACTGATAGTCGGCAACCATATTATAAAAAATAGAATTATAATGGGATCTATGCACACAGGCTTAGAAGAGGGAGGACAAGACGACTTTTCTAGAATGGGAGAATATTTTGCTGAAAGGGCATCCACAGGCGTTGGTCTTATAATAACAGGAGGTATTTCCCCCAATGAAGAAGGTGCTCTTGACGGAGCTATTTTTAACCAACAAAGTCAAATCGCAAGACATAAGCTTGTAACAGATGCGGTGCACAATGCGAATGTAGATACAAAAATTTGTATGCAGATTTTACATTCGGGTCCGTTGGCAATTAGTAAGGAATTAGTTGCCGCTAGTCCAGTACGATCTAGAATTGGTCGTCTTGTTCCTAACGAAATGTCACTAGAGGTGCTCAGAAAGCAAATTGGTGATTTTATCAAGTGTGCAGAATTATGTAAAAAAGCTAATTATGATGGAGTGGAAATCATTGGTTCAGCTGGATATTTTATTTCTACTTTTTTCGTTAACAAAACAAATCTGAGAACAGACGAATATGGAGGATGTTTCCCTAATAAAATAAGAATTGCAACAGAAATTGTGGAAGGAATTCGTAAATCTGTTGGTGAAGATTTTTTGATTATATTCAGAATACCAGCAATGGATATGCTTGAGGGAGGAATGTCATGGGAAGAGATCTGTACTTTAGGGCAGGCCTTAGAAAATTCAGGTGTTTCGATAGTGTCTACTCATTTTTCATGGCATGAAAGCCCTGTTCCAACCATTGCAACTATGGTTCCAAGAGCAGCTTTTACTTCAGTGACTAAACGCTTAAAAAGTGTTATTAATGTTCCGGTAATTACATCAAACAGAATAAATATGCCGGATGTCGCAGAGACAGTTTTGGCGAATGGTGATGCAGACTTAGTTTCGATGGCAAGACCATTTCTTGCAGATGGTAAAATTTTTGAAAAAATTAAAGAGGGCAGGGAAGACGAAATAAACACATGCATAGCTTGTAACCAAGCTTGCTTAGATCATGCCTTTGATAAAAAAGAAATATCATGTCTAGTGAATCCGAGAGCATGTAATGAAACCAACCTGAACTATTTACCAACTACCAATAAAAAAACTATTGCCGTCATTGGTGCTGGCCCAGCAGGACTCGCTTTTTCTGAAATTGCAGCTTCAAGAGGGCATCATGTTGAATTATTTGAGGCAAGTGATCAGATAGGGGGTCAGTTTAATTTGGCCAAACAAATACCCGGTAAAGAGGAGTTTCATGAAACAATCCGCTATTTTTCCACCATGCTTAAAAAAAATGGTGTTAAATTATACTTAAATAAAAAGGTTCAACCTATTGATTTAATGGATAAAAATTATGATGAAGTTATTGTATCGACGGGAGTATATCCAAGGTCTCTTGATATTCCTGGTTCTGATGAAGACATAGTAATTTCGTATATAGATGCAATAAGAAACATAGATAAAATTGGGAAAAAGGTGGTTCTAATTGGGGCTGGGGGTATAGGGTTTGATATGGCTGAACTCTTATCTCACGGTAAAAAGAACCCCTCCACCAATATAGACGACTTTGCTGAGCAATGGGGTATAGATTTTACCAATCATCCGAGAGGAGGTGTAACGGGTGTTATGGCTAAAGCAAGTAAATCTGAGCGTGAAATCTATTTATTGCAAAGAAAAGTAACGCCATTAGGGATTGCACTAGGTAAAACCACCGGATGGACTCATAGGTTAAGTTTGAGGAAAAAAGAAATAAAGATGCTTAAGGGAGTTACCTATAAAAAGATTGCAAAAAATGGTATTTACATCTCTATTAATGATGAGGATCAGTTTATTGAATGCGATAACATTATTGTTTGTGCTGGACAGGAGCCAGACCGTTCATTTTTTAACTCGGCAAATAATACTGAATTTCGCATGCACCTGGTCGGGGGTGCTTATGAGGCTAGAGAATTAGATGCAAAGGTGGCAATTAAGCAAGCTTCGCAATTAGCAGCAGTTATTTAGTTTTTAAAGTATAATTTTTACAATTATGAAAGGAAGCAGATGGGTAACGAACAAAATTTTGATGCTATCATTATTGGGGCTGGTGTTATCGGCAACGCCGTTGCCTTTGAGTTATCTAAACAAGGTTTGAAGACTCTAAACATAGATAGAAATCACGTTTCAGGTTATGGCTCTACTTCGGCATCCTGTGCAATTATTAGAGTACATTACTCGACGTTTGATGGCTGCGCTCTTGCTTATGAGAGCTATCACTTTTGGAAAGATTGGATGGCATATTTAGAGGCATCAGAACACGATAATCTGGCTACGTTTATTGAGTGTGGGTGTATGATTTACCAAACTGAGCAAAATAACTATCTAGATAAAGTAATTAAAAGAGCTGAAGAACTGAATATACCCCATGAGCTATGGGACCCAAAAAAAATCAAAGAAAAATTAAGAATTGTTGATACCAATAAATATGGACCTGTAAAGTCAACAAGCGATAAAAGCTTTGGGTCAAAAACCGGAGATGATTTAAGGGGATCTGTTTTCTTTCCCACAGCAGGTTATATAAATGATCCTCAGCTTTCTGCGCAAAATCTACAAATGGCAGCTTCCAAGAAAGGAGCAAAATTTCTATTTAAATCAAGCGTTAAAGAGATAATTCAGGAAAAGGGGAGAGTCAGTGGCGTTGTTTTAGAAAATGGTGAGAAAATTAACGCAAAAATTGTTGTGAATGTTGCTGGGCCACACTCTATGAAGGTCAACCAAATGGCAGGCGTAGAAAATGATATGAATATAAAAACAAAAGCTTTAAAGGTCGAGGTTTGTCATGTGCCTTCTCCATCTGGATTTAATTATGAGAAAGAAGGTTTTGTAATTTCTGATAGCGATATAGGGTGTTATAGCCGACCTGAAATTGGAAACAATGTGCTTATCGGTAGTGAAGACCCGGAATGTGATGAAAGGTTGTTCGTAGATCCTGATATATGGGACGAAAGCTTTTCTGAGCAATGGAGAGCCCAAGTTTTAAGACAGGCACAGAGGTACCCAGATTTGCCAATACCATCAAATTCAAAGGGTGTGGTGGCTTTATATGACGTATCTGATGATTGGATCCCCATTTACGATAAATCCTCTTTGCCAGGATTTTATATGGCGGTTGGCTCGAGTGGAAATCAATATAAGAATGCTCCGATGGCTGGAAAAATTATGGCTGAATTGATAGTGAAGTGCGAAGATGGGCATGATCATGATAAGGATCCTATCAAACTTCAATTAAATTATATTGATAGAGAAATTGATCTGGGCTTTTATTCACGTAACCGCATAATTAATGAAGAAAGCAGCATGTCCGTTTTAGGCTAATAACGCTATAAACGGCTTTAAAGTTTTATATTTTTCCAAGAGACTTTTTGTGCGCTCAAAGCCATTGAGGATCAATTCTCCACCTTCCATCATAGTATGTCATCGATTGGCATGGTAAACAATCGACCTTCTCTAAATCCATTTCTTATATCTAAGAGTTACTCTTCACAATTCCTAATTTGATAATTGGTCAAAGGCCTCCAATGCCTTTGCGCTATAAGTTAAAGAAGGCCCGCCACCCATATATGAGCTCATGCTTAAAGCTTCAACTAATTCCTCTCTTGTTGCCCCTAAATGAACTAAATGTTCGACGTGTAGTCCGATACAACTCTCACACCTCACAGCAACTGAGATACCAAGCGCAATGAATTCCTTGGTTTTCGTACTCAAGTGTCCATCCTTCTTTGCATCTTTACCCATAACTTCAAAACCTTCAAACGTAACTGGGGTTGCCTTTTTGAATTTAGAAAACGATTGTTTGGTATCGGTGGTTAATTTTTTCCAGTCCATATCCTATCCTTCTTTATTTTCTATACTTAAAGATTAAATTTTCTGAAATTTTATTCAACAGGTCATTAATTTAAAAATTTTAGTTATTGGCACTTTAATTGGAAAAATGCTAAATTTTTTGTCAAGGATAAAGGGAAAGTTAAATGTTTAGTTCTCATATGGTAGGAAATCACAAGATTACTTTACTGGATTTGAACTTGCTTTGCTACAGTATGCAATGAAACTGACTGAAGGACCATGCCATGTGCAATAAGTTCATGTAGATTATTTAACATATGCAGGTATGGATGACGGATAGATACTGAAGGCTCGTCCAATTATTTTTTATTTTCACTATTTAAATAGAAGTATAAATAAGTCAGGGGTTACCATGAAAGCGACATTATAGGATATTACAAAAATGATTAACGCAATTACAATTATTAAGAAAAAACAAGGTCTAACATATGAAAAGTTCCAGAATTACTGGAAAAATGAACATGCTGAAATTGTAACTAGATCTCCACTTGTGGGAACATATGTTCAATCTCATCCAATCTATAATGACAAATTGACTTTTGAAGATACTATCGATGGTATTGCAGAAATTTGGTTTGATGACACAAACGCAATGCGTTCTTTAGCTGCCACTAAAGAATATAAAGATATCCAAGATGATGAAAAAGTCTTTATAGATGGTAGTGCTGTAAGGTTAATAATTGCCGAGGATATAATAACCGTCGAAGGTAACGTTTCAGACTACAAGCTTATAATTTTTATGAATAAATCTAGTAATGTTGAACTAACCGACTTCAGGAAAGAATTAGTTGATATGGCCTCTCAGTACTCCAAAAAAAATGTAAATAGGATGAAAGTAAGTTTGCCAAAAACAGCAGGTTATAAGGGCGATAAAAGTCCAGCTTGGGATGCTATTTTAACTGTTTGGTTAGACTTAAAAGTCGATCAACAATACATAGACGACACAGTAAATTATTTTTCCAATTCAGCGCCAAATATCATTGCAAAATTATGTAGCTCAGTAGTGGTACAGGAAAAATAACTGAAGAAGCTACTCGGGCATACCCGCTAGGCGCATTCCCTCAATCATTAATTCTTGTATCTCCTTATTGAGGTCGGGAGCAACGCTTTTGTAATCCTCAATAGTTTTTATTTCAGGACGTTCTTCTTGATATTTCAAGAGCCATTCCTTGCTTTCTCCAACTTTTCCTTGGTGAGCTAAAACAGCTGCTTTGAATCCAAAATATCTACTATGATTATTTTCCCTCATTTCGCGTTCTAAAGATTGAATCGCGTTTTCCCAATCTTTGTTACCAAAATGACATAGAAATATTACCGTCTCTCCATAATTTTCAGCTAAGTCATCTATTTCAGCAGATCTAGTAAAGGCATCAATTGCAGCTGTGAAAGAACTCTCCTCCAATAAATTCATCCCCTTCGCCATCAGAGTTCTTGAATGATGGGGGTTGACTTCTAGAGCTTTATTAACATAGTCAGCAAACCTCTGCTTATCTTCGTCAATAAACGCGATAAAACCCATATTCATTATTGAGTCCGGATTTTTAGGATCTAGTTGAAATGCTTTTTCTGTATACTCTCTAAATTTTTTATCGTTTTCTTCTCTTTTATCCTGAACTGAGGATTCAAAAATCAAAAAATTATAGGCTTGGGCCAACAAATTGAATGCAGAGCTATGATTTGGATCTAACGCTGTTGCTTTTTCCCCATGTTCCAAAGATTTATAAATGTGCATAAGTTTTTCTTCAGTAGTCTTCGAAGAATTCATAAGTGCGTAAGAATTCACGGCTTGTAAATACTCATCCCAGCTACTAAGCGCATTCATCTTTCGATCAGATAACTTTTTTCTTTCATTATTAATGATTGCTGGACTGATTAACGCTGCGGATTTTTGTGACACTTCATCCTGAACTTCAAAGACATCATCTAATGATCGATCCCATGTTTGTGACCAAATTTGTGTATCTTCAACGGCATCCGTAAGCTTTGCCATTATTCTAACTTTATTGCCACCTTTTCTAATACTTCCTTGAACTAAATAACTTACACCTAACTCAGAAGCTATTTTTTGAGTGGGATCCTTTGTATCTTTGTAAGAGATTACTGAATTAATTGAAATAATTGGGAATGTTTTTAACTTAGACAGATATGAAATAATGTCCTCAGTGATCCCATCAACGAAGAAATCTTGCTCGGGATCATTGCTTAGATTCAAAAATGGAAGTACCGCTACTGATGGCGCTTTACTTGTTTTTGTAATTTTTTCCGCTGCAGCCTCTGCAAGTTTTTTGTCATTTTTTTCTCTAACTTTAAGATCAGGATCAGCAATATCATAGGCATGGACCTCAGTGTTTTTAACCTTTTGTTCACCAAGATCATTGAATAGCAGTTCTGTCTTCTTATTTACAAAGTCAACTATGCTTTTTGATACACATATCCCATTGGCTTGTGAGAGAGCCTCAAGTCTCGCGGCTACATTTACACCCTCACCGTAAAGATTATCTCCTTCAATTATCACATCACCCATATTCAAACCTATCCGGAAGCTCATTTGGGATTCTTCAGAAACTGACTTATTTCTCTCCTTAATTAATTTTTGAAATTCATTAGCACAAACCACAGCAGAGACGGCACTTTGAAATTCAGCTAATACAGAATCTCCTGCCGTATTAAAAATTCTCCCGCCATGTTCGTCAAACAGTTTATCTAAGATTTCCTGGCAAGCTCTAAAGCTACGTAAGGTTTCTTCTTCATTTATTTCCATAGATTTGCTGAAACCAACAACGTCAGTAACAAAAATAACTGCGATTTTTCTGTCTATGTCTTGCTGAGAAGATTTATTTAATTGAACGACGTTCTCTGCCATATTAAGTCCTTAAATTATACCTTTAATACATTAATCTTTTTTCTCTTAAAGTCACGAACTTAGAATACATTTTTATAATTAAGTTTGAGAAATATCATATCTTTAAACGTTCCAAAGTAGATTTCTTTTCACCCTTAATTTTAACAAATCTAAAAAAAAGAAGGATAGAACAAACTAATAAACCTAGTCCAATGCCGTAATAAACTCCTGAGCCGGCCAATGAAGTTTTTTGAGAAAGAAAATATGCAGCAGGGATACCTATAGTCCAATAAGAAAAAAAAGAAATTATGAAGGGTTTCTTTGTATCTGAGAATCCTCTCAAGAGTGCAGCAAAAAGTATTTGTCCACTGTCAGCTAAATGGAAAAAACAACCAACGAAGAGAAAAATTCCTGCATAAAACGCAACCTTTTCAACATTTAAATCATTACTATTCAAAAATAAAGAGATTATAAAATCACCAAAAAATATTATTAGGAAGGTATTGAGAAGTGCCCACCCAAGGCCAAGAAAATAGACAGAGGAAGCTGCTTGGTCCAACTTGCTTAACTCATTGGCTCCTATTGTTTTGGCAATAATGACCGTGCCAGCTTGGGAGATTCCTAGTGGTATCATGAAAAAAAGTGCGAATACCGTTATGGAAATACCGTGGGCTGCTAATTCTACGTCTCCAATCCAACCCATTAAAATAGAAGCAAATGAAAACATTCCACTTTCGGCCATTATTGTCAAACATATCGGCCAACCGAGTTTGAAAAGATTTTTAAAGATTTCATTATCGAAAACAAAAAAATCTTTAAAAATTTGCTTTTCTTTCAAATCAGAAAGATGAATGTACAAAAGCCCAGAGAGCATCATGCAAATACTGGTTAAAAGTGAAGAACACGCGACGCCAGTGATCCCTAATTCCGGGAGTCCAAAGTTGCCAAAGATAAATAGATAATTAAATATAAAGTTCGTGATTAAGCCCAAGATAGAAATGAAAAGAACAACCTGCTGCTTTTTTACAGATATCAAAAATGCCTTTATTACATATGTGAGTAGTAAAAATGGCATCATCCACTGAACTATTTGAATATATTCAGATACTATTTCAACAATGTATTCATCCTGTTCTAAAAATGTAAGAAATGCTGAAGTTTTGCTCACTAAAGCCAAACCAAACAGGGAAAAGGCAAAAATTAGCCACAGACCCATTCTGAAATTAATTCTAAGTGCTTCTGTATTTTCCTTACCAAAAGCTCTTGATACATTTGTAATAACAGCAAGTGAAAAGCCAGTGAGAGTTATATATATAAAGAAGAGGCATGTATGTCCGAGGGTTAAGGCAGCTAATTCACTGGTCCCATACCAACCAATCATCGCAACGTCGGTTAGCCCTAAGCCTAACTGAGCTATTTGTGCGATTATTAATGGTAAAGAAAGCTTAAAAGTTGATAGTAGATGTTCTCTCAATTGCGTGTCACAATTGTATTATAAAATAGATTAAGAAAATGACTTATTCTGCCGCCTCGACATATCTAAATTCACGGATGGCTGCCCCATCCAAAGCTCTTAATGCTTCTTGGTATCCTTCGCTATTATAGCCATTTTCTGCGTGCTCTAAGCTTTCCCACTCCAAAACAACTGTCCGCGTTTTTTCACCACTTTCTTTTGTCATAACAGGAATTCCTCTAGCAAGAAACTTGCCCCCGGCTCCTTTAATTGCTGGTCCTGCCAAAGCTGCGTATTTCGCCAACTTTTCTTCATCAGAAATTGATTTGTAGATAACTACTTGATAGATTTTTTTTGACATTTTATCCTCTAAAAAATTGTTTGTTTGAATTTAAGAACAATATCGAACTTTGTATACTAATACTTTAAGATAAAGTTGAACAACCAGTTTTTTAGTTTACAATATAAACTGTTATAAAGGAGAGAACAATGTCAATAGGATTAGCGCCGAGACCCGCAAATGAAGAACAGAGAGCGAAGGCAGTTGTGAAAACGGGTTTAATCGAAAGCCCCAATCCAGATTTATTTCAGGTATATTGTGATTTGGCAAAAGACATCACAGGTTTTACAGACGCAACTTTCAGCTTATATGATGGAGAGATGCAGTGCGCTATCGCAATGACGGGAAGAGAAACCGATGATTTCAAGCCAGGGAGCAAAAATTTGCGTACGGAGCACAATATATGTTCATTTGTTTTACTAGATACTGAGCCATTATTGATGCATGATATTTCAAAAGATCCTGTTTGGAAATCTCATCCAAAGGCTGAATCTTGGGGATATGCAGGATTTCCAGTAGTCAACAAAGATAATTTTGCACTGGGAACCCTTTGTATGTTTGATAGGAGTGGGCCCAAGTCCCTAAACGAAGGACAGGTTCAACTCATTAAGAAAATCAGTAGTAGTATTGCTCATTTACTGGATGTAAAGACCGAACAAAAGCAAATGACATCGCAAAATATGCTAGAAGCTGTAGCGAAGTTTAAGAAATTCGATGAAGCTTTAAACATAGATGATTTTGAGTCATTTGTGTCTTTGTCAGCTGGTCTGAATTTAGCCGATTCAAGTGTTAAACCTCTTGAAGCAGCCGGGCTATGCAAGTTTGATACTTCCGGAGATATTCAAATGACATCAAAGGGCATTGAGTTACAGAGAGATATGCGGCTTGAGGCAAGGCTGATGAAAAAGGTTAAAATAACTGGTGATGATGCCAGCGTAATGATAGACGAAATGATGAAGGAGTTAAATTAGAGCAATGTATGCAAAAGTGTACAATTTAAAATTCCCAGGCCTTAGTGAAGCAAAGGTTGCTGCAACTTTTTGTTCGGAAAACCTTGGAAAAAAAATAGTAGCTTTCAATATTAGATCATTAAATATTTCGATCGGTCAATGCGGAAGTGTTTCTATATCACTAAAATTTGAAACTGGAGGCGATTTAAAAAAATTTGAAGAGCATTCGACAGGGTTTTTTAGTGAGCTAAAGGATACCTTTGTTTACAAGGAGACCAATTTTTCTGGAATTTTTGTTTATAATTATGACTCGGAAATTACATCTACCGAGCTTTCAGTTAACTAAATGCGCTCCTTATAATCTTTGGGTAAACTATGGAAGAGATAAAAAAGCTTGCTCAAGTCCATAAAATTTTAGATTATCACGTAAAAAATAATCCAGACAATGTGTCTCTATCGATAGATGGTATAAGCTATACAAACTCTGACATATTATCAAAAGTATTATCTTTTGTTGGATTATTAAAAAAAAATAAAGTTACATCTGGCGACCGAATAGCTTTTTTGGCAAAAAATTCTTCTGAATTTATAGAGCTAATGTACGCTTCATCCATTCTTGAACTTGTTATGGTTCCAATAAATTTCAGGCTTGCGTATGAAGAAGTAAAGTTCATAGTACAAGACTCTGGCTCAAAAATTATTATTTTTGGTGAGGAATTTAAAGAGCTAGTAGAAAAACTTAATGCCGACAAAACTGACTTACACCTTTCTTTTGGAATAAGTGAACTAAGAAATTTATTAAAGTCGAAAAGTCCAGGTGAATTTGATGTATCATTATCTGTAAATAAAGCTACTAAAACCCCACTTTTTCAAATGTATACTTCGGGTACAACAGGTAATCCCAAAGGCGCTTTGATTTCTCAAAAAGGAATTATGTCTTTAATTGCTAATGGAATGAATAACTTAGGGCCATTCGATCCCAACGCTGTTAATCTTGTTTGTATGCCACTGTTTCATATAGCGGGAAGTGCGTGGCTTTTCTTTGGGCTTGCATCAGGATGTGAAAATATTTTACTGGTAGATATAAATCCTGAGAAGATTTTGGATATTATTGAGAACTATAATGTAGCAACCACTCTGATGGTTCCAGCTGTAATTCAAATGGTAGTTATAGCTGCTGAAAAAAATAATAAAGTATTTGAAAATGTTAAAAACATTGTTTTTGGTGCATCACCAATGGCTGTTGATACGTTAAAGCGTGCGCAAATAATATTTCCGAACTCAAATTTTACTCACGTCTATGGAATGACTGAAACAACTGGCATGTTTATGTCTTTAGACCCGAGCGAATTAAAAGCAAACAGAAGGCTAGAATCATGTGGAAAATGTTTCAGCAACTCAGAGATAAAAATAGTTGATGCTCATGATAATGAAGTTCCTGCCAAAACTATCGGGGAGATTATATGCCGTACCGATCAAATAATGGATGGCTACTTTAACAGAGAAAAGGCGACTAACGAGGCAATAAATGATGGCTGGTTTTACACAGGTGATGCTGGGTATCTCGATGAAGAGGGATATCTGTTTATCAGAGATCGGATAAAAGATCTTATTATAACAGGTGGAGAAAATGTTTATCCTGCAGAAGTTGAAAATGCTTTAATGTTGCAACCTTCCATTATCGACTGTGCTGTAATTGGGGTTTCAGACCCCAAGTGGGGAGAAGCTGTTATAGCTCTAGTCATCGTTAATAGCGATAATTTTTCAGAGATAGAGGTGAGGTCATCTTTGAGGTCGCAGTTGGCTGGTTTTAAAATACCAAAAACATTTCACGTCGTAGATAGCCTGCCACGAAACGCTGGAGGTAAGATTACAAAACATGTCTTGCGAGACAAATATGCATATCTTGGGAAATAAATGCACTTAAATTTAGACTCAAACGAAAAAATAAAAGGGTACTATGATAGCCCTTGGCCCGCTGAATGTGGCGGTCCTAGAAGACAAAAAATACCTAGATCACCTGGATTAAATATTAGCAACGGCGAATATTTATCTCAAAAAACAAGGGCAAATGGTGAATGGAATGTAATGATGGTTCTTAGAGATCCTGGAGAAGTTTTTTTGATGGGAAACAACCATATTAATTCTACTGAAAAATATGGCTTTTTAGAAAAGATAGATCCTCATTCTCTAGAATGTATCTCGCGTTCACCTAATTTACCATCTGGAGGCCATACTTGGTGTGGTGGTGTTGTTGTGCATGAAAATGGCTATCTCTATCTCAATAACGGAAATTATTGTTATAAACTGGATCCAGATTGTAAAGTGGTATCTTCAAAAAAATTACCACAAAACTCTGCATATAACAGTTTTTTGATTATGAAAGATGGAAACCTTGTCATGAAAAATATCGAGCATGCATGGGATGCAAAGTCAAAATTTGTTATTTTAGAACCAGAGTTTCTTAATCAGGTTGCAGATGAAATTGCCATTGATGAAAACTCGATGGGTAGAATAGCCATGGATATTGATACACAGGGAACACAATGGATATATGTTCCAGGGCGAGACACTTTCTTTAGATACAAATACGAAAAAGGGAGCTTGACTTTAGATCAGAGTTGGATGCCAAAATATAGAACACTCAATTATGAGGAACAAAGTTTTAGTTGGGATAGCTGTATAAGTGATGGCGGATGTTGGTTTTTAGATAATGGCGATAATAGAGCTAATGTGACTATATTTTCTACAAGACCATTTGGTCAAGACCTTCCAGCTAGAGGGTCTGTTTTTCAAGGGTTATCATCATCGCCACAAAAATTATTTCGAGTTGATATAAAAAATGATAAAAAATTAGAGTTTGTACAGCCTTTTGATAAACAACGAGGAAGCATTTTTAGCCCCCCAGCATTTGATCCCATTCATAAAGTCGCAATAGCGTTTGACACAGGAAATGGCTTGCTAGCGGGTTTGAATTACTCAAAAGATCTGGGTTTTAAGAAATTATGGGAAAAGCCTACTAGAATTTCTATGCAAATGGTAATGTACAGCGATACGAGGGAGATTGCAGTGAATGACTTTCGTACCGGCTATGACAATATTGTCGTTTTCGATACAATTACCGGCGAAGAAAAAGGAAGGGTGCCTACAGAGAGTACGACAGCAAATGGCATGTTTCTTTCTCCTGGTTGGGAAAGAGACGTTTTTTACTGTTCAATTGGGGCTATTGCTAGAGCCTTTATAGAGTGATAGACTTAAAGTCTTATTAGGCAACGAGGGGAGTCCGTTATGGAACTTAGTGGAAAATGCTATTGTGGTGATATTCAATATGAAATTAATGGAGAATTGCAAGCTAGTTTCCAATGTCACTGTCGTGAGTGCCAGTATATAACCGGTGGAAATGCAAATATTGTTATGGTTTTTTCAGAGGATGATTTCCAGTTTACAAAAGGAAAACCCTCGGTCTTCGCTAGAAAAGATCTAGAAACACCAGTTAAGAGGTTTTTTTGCGATAAGTGTGGAACTGGTTTTGGAAGCATTAGTCCCTCGAGACCAGGCTCATTTATTGTTAAGGTGGGTACTCTTGATACACCTGAAGTCTTTTCTCCCGATTTCGCAATATTTACTTGTGATATCAAAGACTATCACCACATTCCTGAACATTTAACTTCCTTTGATAAAAGACCCCCTAAGAAAAACTAAACTAAAAATATTACAGGAATGAAACGTACCTTGGGAGGCTTTGTTCCAGTTCATAGTCTGGGTATAAGTCAGATCATTGCCTACGGTGCGATGTTTTATTCTTTTGCGCAAATCAAAGTAGAGTTAGCTGAAAAACTGGGGATGTCCCTTGAGACGACTACCATGATAGTCAGTCTATCTTTGTTTATAAATGTACTTATTTCCAGTTATGTTGGTTATTTAATTGACAGATCTGGAGGGTTGAAAGTTCTTTCGACTGGGCTCTTTATAGGATCAATAGGGTTTATCTCGCTTTATTTTACTAAGGACTTATTAGGATTTTTGTTTTCAATGCTGCTGATAGGAATAAGTTTCAGTTCAGCGACTTATAACGTAGCTTTTAGCACGGCAATTCAACTAAATGACCAAAACTCACGAAAGAATATTACCATAATCACATTTTATGGCGCTATCGCAAGTTCAGTCTGTTGGTTGACTATCGGTTTTTTACGCAACTATTGTGGGCTGGATTCAATATTTTTGCTTCTGTCGTTATCTTTATTTCTAATGGCGGTATATTTTTTTATAAATTTAAACTTTAAAAACGATGAGAAGAAAAATGAGGCTAAAAAACCAATCATAGATCTTGTTCCCTTAAGATTGTCTAAAAAAGAAAAAGTCATAATTACTATTTTGATGATTTTTGGGTTTACAGAATATTTAATTTTTTCTACCACTGCGCTGTCATTAATTCAGTTTTTTAACTCAAATTTTAATGATCCTTCAATTGCAATCGTATTAGCGAGTGTATATGGACCGTTTCAGCTAGTAGGTCGCTTTTTAGAGATGAAGTTTGCCACATTTCTTGATGCTAGACTTACAGGCCTAGTAGCTAGCGCAATTGTACCGTTATCATTAATCATAATACTTATACCCAACTTCTATGTATGTATTATCGCTATGGCTCTTTTTGGTATGGGTCATGGCTTGCTGACTGTAACAGGTGGATATGTCCCAAATTTATTTTTTGAGCCACAAGTTATTGGGAGAGTTAAAGGATACATATGGGCTCCTACTGCGCTGGGGATGGCATGTGCGCCTTTTTTATCAGGAATATTTCACGAAAATATGAATAGTTTAATTATTTTTTTGTTAGCTTTGTCTGTATGTCCTTTTTTTTCATTGCTCTTTATCTTTAAAATGAAAACAAGGTTTTAAAGATGTCTATACATAAAGCGAGCATTGATGTAGTTGCGGCAGTGATTATGAAAAATGATTTATTTCTTATTGCAAACAGAAGTTTTGAAGATAATTCCCAGGGAATATGGGAGTTTCCAGGGGGAAAAGTCGAAGAAAACGAGACTTTCACTTCTGCTCTGATAAGGGAAATTAAAGAAGAACTTTCTCTGAATATCAAAGTTGGTAATATGATAGCAACTATTGACTTGAATAAGACAGATAAAAATATTTATGTCCACTATTATTATGCAATTATATTATCTGGTCAAATCAGTCTAAATGTTCATTCAGAGTTTAAATGGGTGCCACATACTCAACTGAAAAACTTTACATATATTGATGGTGATAGACATATTTTAAATTATCTCTGACCAAAAAATTTGTAGGGAAGGGTGATTTTAGCAATATAACGAATTATATCTAAGGTATATGAGGATCTAGTTATAAGGAACTAAATTCTCCTTTGGTAATAAAGGCTTATTCAAAATATGGTCTACTGCTTTTTCTCCTACCATAATGCTAGGGGCGTTGAGGTTGCCATTCGTTATCGAAGGAAAAATTGAAGAATCTGCACAAAAAAGATTTTCTACACCATTTACTTTGCATTCGGGTGTTACAACTGTTTCTTTATCAGCAGGATCCCCCATTTTGCAGGTACCACAAGGGTGAAACGCTGACTCAACGCTCGCCTTTATGAACTCATCCAACTCCCTATTCGACTTCAAAGTTGGCTTTGGTTGAATTTCTTGGCCCGCATAATCTATAAAAGCAGGCTGATTTAGAATATTTCTTGTTATTCTAATTGCATTTCGAAAATCCTTCAGGTCATCAGAGTGACTAAGATAGTTAAACTTTATAATAGGAGAGATTTGTGGATCTGCATTCTTAATGGCAACAAATCCCCTAGATTTTGACCGCATCGTCCCTACATGGAACTGAAAGCCATCCCCTCTGTGTGGTGATGATCCGTCATAATTTATTGCTAGAGGTAAAAAGTGATACTGCAGGTTAGGGTACTTTTGTTGTCTATCTGTTTTAAGAAAGCCAAGAGTTTCAAATTGATTTGATATTCCTAACCCATTTTTGAACATATACCATTGTAAGAAAATTTTAGCTTTTGAAAATAAGCTAGTATTTCTAAAAAGAGTAACGGGTTGAGTGCATTTCACTTGAAAATATAGCTCAAGATGATCCTGTAAATTATTTCCAACACCTTTTAAATCCAGAAAAGGTTTTATACCAATGCCCGCAATATGTTTTGAATCTCCTATTCCAGATCTCTGTAAAATACAGGGATTGCCAATGGGGCCAGCGGCTAATATGACACCTCTTTTGCATAGCACAGAAAAAGTTTCAGATTTCTTTTTAAAAACGATTCCATTACATTTATTATTTAAAAACAATAGCTTATCAACTAAACATGAAGTCATTATGCAAATGTTTTTTTGTTTTGTTATATTTTTCAAATAGCCTTGGGCAGTAGACCATCTCTTGCCTTTATATACAGTCATTTCTGCAGCTCCAATGCCTTCTTGCTTATAGCCATTATAATCTTCAGTAAAAGAGTAACCACATTGCATAGCTGCATCTGAAAAAACTTTATGCAATATGTTTTTTTGTTCTGCAGTTTTTATACGGATAGGGCCATTTTTTCCTCTCCAAGCTGATTGTCTACTTTCACAACACTCCATTTTTTTGAAGTAAGGGAGAACATCTGCAAATGACCAACTTGAGGCCCCTTTGGTGCTCCAATTATCGAAATCTTGAGGATGACCTCGTACATAAATCATTCCATTGATTGAAGATGATCCACCTAAACCTTTTCCTCTGGGACAGATTAATGATCTTCCATACAAGTTTGGTTCTGGTTCTGTTCTATAACCCCAGTTATATTTTTGCAAATTCATAGGGTATGATAGAGCCGCTGGCATATCTATAAATACCGATGTGTTTTGTCCCCCATATTCAATTAATAGAACTTTCATATTGTTTTCTTGCGCTAATCTGTACGCTATTGCCGAACCAGAAGAGCCCGCACCCACAACAATGTAGTCAAAGTCGCCAGCAAAATGATTAATATTTTTTTTATCTAAAATAGTTTTTGATCCTTTAATTCTTTATAAACCACATCGTTCTTAAGTATTTTTTTGTAATATTCTTCTAACGATTCATTACCGTATTCTGGTGTTTTATTGGAGCTATAAGAACCAATTTTTTCATCCCAGAATAACATAGACTCCGTCGCGTAGTAATAAGCAATCTTAAAGAATTCCCTTAAATCTCGTATTTTTTTTGAGACTATTGATAAGGGGATGAGAGCATAGGTGATCACAAGGAAAAGCTTAGGAGATATGTGAGTAAATTTTTTTTCTTTTTTGCATAGCTCAAATAATAACTCGGCTTGGCGTTTAGGGGAGATGGGCGGGCCTGGGCCACCTATTATATGAATTTTGTTCTCAGACTGACTTCTAGTAACAAGCGGGATAATGAATTTGCTTAAATCACGTGCAGAGATTGGCTTGCAAGATGTTAATTCGCCATTACCAAAAATTAAAAAGCTTTTTCCTTTTTTAACTCTATCAATCTGTCCAGAGAGACTTTTGAAAAATGCGGTAGGTCTTATTATTTCATATTCAAGACTTGAATTTTGTAAAAGATGTTCAAAGGCTAATTTCGCCTTTTGAAATTCTAGATTAGGCTTCTGAACACATATTGCAGATATAAGAATAAATCTCTTTATGCCTACCCTTATAGATAAATCCAAAAAGAATTTATTTAGAGAGTATTCAACATTCCATGAATCTGTAATTCCTCCTCTTCTTGAAGCAATACAGGAAATAATAGTAGTAGGTTTTACGCTTAATGTTTCTAGAAAACTTTCAATTTGAGAGATATCTACAAAAACAATATTTTTCTTTTTCTCAAGATTCTTTTTGTTTCGTATTGGGCAAATAATCTGAATCTTTTTTTCTAACAAAACTTTCGCAAGGGTTGTGCCGATATAGCCCGTATTCCCTAAAAGTAAAACTTTAGTATTAACTAAGTCCACATTCATCTTGAAACCTCAACTTTTTAGCTACAGCTTACAGTCTCCAGCAATGCTTCCTTTACCGCGGAATGAGTGATCTGTCCCTTTGAGACATTCAATCCCATCGCTAAATTTTGATCTTGCTCTAAAGCCTCTAGTCCCAAACTTGCTATTTTTGAAATGTAGTTAGCTGTAACATTATTGAGAGCGTAAGATGCTGTCTTCGGCACAGAGCCTGGCATATTTGCTACACAATAATGTAAAACACCGTCTTCATAGTAGATCGGATTTTGGTGCGTTGTTGGTTTTGATGTTTCAAAGCATCCACCTTGATCAATAGCAACATCAACTAAAACAGAATTATTTTTCATTTTGGATAGAAATGACTTTTCAATTAGTTTTGGAGCGCTTGCACCAGGTATCAATACAGCACCTATCACTAGATCTGCGTCAACCAGTTGGCTTTTAAGTTCCAGAGGTTCTGAGTAAAGAACCTTAGCTGAATTACCGAAGATATCATTTAGGTATCTTAATCTTTCAATAGATTTATCGAAGATTGTGACGTCGGCCCCCACTCCAATTGCCATTTGAGCTGCATTTGTTCCAACCATACCGCCGCCTAAAATTATCACTCTCGCAGGCTTTACACCTGGAACACCAGATATTAAAGAGCCAGGTCCTCCACAGGTCTTTTTTAAGTGATAAGCACCTTCAAAAACTGCTAATCTTCCAGCAATTTCACTCATAGGTGCTAAAAGGGGTAATGCGCCTTTGTTGTCAGTAATTGTTTCATATGCAATTGCGTGGCATTTTGCATCCATTAAGCCTTTTGCTTGTTTTGGATCTGCGGCTAAATGAAGGTAAGTGAAAAGAATTTGTTCTTCTTTGAGCATTTTCCATTCAGATTCTTGAGGTTCTTTTACTTTCACGATCATATTGCTGTTTTTAAAAATCTCTTCAGGTCCGTCAACAACATTTACTCCCACTTTTACATAGTCGTCATCAGTAGCGCCAATACCTTCACCGCTATTTTTTTGAACAAGTACAGTATGGTTTTCTTCGATTAATCGTGAAGCAGTTGAGGGTGTGATACCAACCCTATATTCACTTGGTTTAATTTCCTTAGGCACTCCAATTATCATTAAAATCCCCCTTTAAAAATTATAGTTAATAATATCACAATCCAGAGTGTTACCCAAAGTATTAAAAATATAATTTTTAGTAGTTTGGGTGTTATTTAGCTTGTATTCGAATTCAAAGGTATTATCTTCCAAACATGTTCGAATTACAAAATACCAAAGAAATCCCATTGCTCAGGGTAAATGCTCACGTGTTTAAACATTCAAAATTTGGATGCACCCATCTACATTTAGATTGTGACAGTACAGAAAAAGCTTTTTCGGTTGCTTTTAGGACTATTCCTAAAGATCACAGTGGCATAGCGCATATTTTGGAGCATACGGTGTTATGTGGATCAGAAAAATTTCCAGTGAGAGATCCATTTTTTATGATGACGAGACGCTCATTAAGCACTTTTATGAATGCAATGACCTATCCAGATATAACTGCTTACCCATTTGCGACTTTGAACGACAAGGATTACAGGAATCTTCTGTCGGTATATTTAGACGCTGCTTTTTTCCCAAATATAGATGAGCTCGACTTCATGCAGGAAGGCCATAGGTTTGAATTAATTAAAGATGGCGATAAAGAAAAGCTTGCCCTTAAAGGAGTTGTATATAACGAGATGAAAGGTGCTATGAGTTCTGTTCCACGGCAATTATGGCATGGGGTTTCAAAGTCACTATATCCCACAACAACTTATGGGTTTAACTCTGGTGGAGATCCTGATTTCATTCCTGATCTGACCTACGCAGATCTAAAAAACTTTCACAAAAAGTATTATCATCCTTCAAATGCTGTGTTTTTTTCTTATGGAAATATTGATGCAAATGAACTACAGCAAGAAATTGAAGACTCAGTCTTAAAAAAGTTTACTCCAAAGCTTGATAATCTTAGGGTAAATCCAGAGCCTGCCTTCGAAGTCGAACAATATAGTCATTCATATTACAACCCACTTCCTGACGATGAAAACAATCATCACGTAGTGGTCGCCTGGTTGCTAGACTCTACAAAAGATCCTGTTGATCATTTAGAGGCTTGTTTGTTAGAAAATATTTTGCTTGATAATTCTTCTTCACCTCTGAGAAAAGCTCTTGAGAGCACTGATTTAGGAAAAGCGCCATCTCCTATAACCTTTATGGAAACGGAACAGAAACAAATGGCTTTCGTTGCCGGTTTAGAGGGAGTTAAAAAGGGAAAAGAGAAAGCTGTTGAGGAGTTAGTCTTAAGTGTTTTCAGGGATCTAGTTCTAAATGGTGTAGAGAAAGATTTGATAGAGGCTTCCTTACATCAAATCGAAATATCACAAAGGGAGATATCAGGTGGTATGCCATATGGTTTGCAACTTTTGCTCGGGACAATGCCTTCAATTTTGCATGACTCCAATCCATTAGAAGTTCTTGATCTTGAAGGATCTCTTTTAAAATTAAAGAAAAGATTGGAAGAACCTAATCATTTAGAGAGACTTGTTGAAAAATTCTTTATTGAAAATAAACACAGGGTAACCTTTCAACTGATCCCGAACACTGATTACGATAAAAATAAGATGGAGAAACTTGAGAAGTTACTATCTGAAAAAAATAAGTCCTTATCAAGTACACAGAAAGACAATATCCGTGATCTTACTACAAAATTAGAAATAAGGCAGAACTCAAAAGATGATCCTAGTTTGCTTCCCTGTGTAACTGTTAATGATATTGAGAAAGAAAGATTTTATACCACTGGCTGCAAACAAGAAGATGGCAATAAGATCAAATATCTTTACCATGCTGGAACGAATGGGATAGATTACACTACAAAAGTGTTCTCCTTAAAGTCAGCAAATTTGGATGATCTTAGATATAGTAATTTTTTCTCAGATGTTGTGACAAGCGTAGGCGTAGGAGAGAAAGATTATGAAAAAGTTCAAAAAGAACAGTCACTAAGTACTGGTGGAATAGGATTAAGTTTCAATGTTCTTCCGGATAGTTCAGGTAATAAATTTCTCCTCAGTGCTGGTTTGCATGGTAGTGCCCTTAAAAAAAACTTTTCGAAGCTTGAAAGTTTAATGAACGATACTATCCATGGATTTCGACTTGATGAAATAAAGAGATTGGAAGAACTTACACAATTCGAAATCGCTGGAAAAGAAAAATCAATTACTCAGAGTGGCCACATACTAGCGATGAATGGTGCGTCAGCTCAAATCTCAAAGTTTGGTGCTGTGTCAGAATATGTCGGCGGCGTGTCGTCTATACATAATCTCAAAACGCTACGAGATTCAAACGGAAAAATAAAAATGGAAGTGTTGCTCGAGTCATTTTCAAAGTTAAAGAGCTTCATTAATCCTGCTTCAAAAATAGAGGTAGTTATAAGTGCAAGTAATCAAAATTTTGATAAGGAAACTACAACCAAAACCGGTTTAGAAACCTTAGACGTTCTAAATGGTGTAGACTTGCAATCTGAGGAAATTGCGTGGATTACTGGATCGGATGTAAATTTTTGTGCTCAGGCATTCCCCACCGTCGGTTATGATCATCCAGATGCACCGATACTTACTGTCTTAGGAGCTGTTTTACGAAATGGATTTCTTCACTCTGCAATAAGGGAAAAGGGAGGAGCTTACGGCTCAGGTGCTCAGCAGGATTCTGCATCTCGTTCCTTTAGGTTTTTTTCATATCGAGACCCAAATTGCAAGGAGACTTTTAACGCATTCAATGAATCTATTGAATGGTCATTGAAATCTATAAACTCAGAAAAATTGGAAGAAGGAATATTAGGTGTTATCTCTTCGATTGACAAACCCGGCTCACCCGCTGGCGAGGCAAGAGCGGATTTTAATCAAAATATAAGAGGAATAGACCAATCCAAAAGAAAAATTTTCAGGAGCCGTGTTATTAATTGTTCAGTTGAAAGACTTGTAGAAGTGTCAAACAAATATTTGACTGGCAAACCTAAGAGATCCGTGATTTCCGGAAAGCATTTTGAAAAAGAGATTAAAGATCTTGGTTTATCTATTCATAATGTTTAGCCATGTTGGGCCCTGTCATCACTCAAGATGCTGGCTAGTGCTATAGAAGCAAGCCTTGCTTCCGGTGGATCTGCTCGACTTGTGAGTAGAACAGGTACTTTAGCTCCTAGAACTATGCCTGCTGCGCACCCTCCAGCAAAATATACAAGTGACTTGTAAAGAGTATTACCGGATACAATTTCTGGTACTACGATCCCATTCGATTGGCCCGCAACGGGGTCATTCCCCAATCCTTTTTTAATTGCAGCATCTCTACTAATTATAAGGTCAAGAGCTAGAGGGCCAGAAAACAATGCTTCTTTAATATTTTCTGTGGCCCATTCCTTCAAGTTATGAGCAGTTATAGTTGACTCCATATTTTCCATAACAATCTCACTAGCAGATAAAAATGCAATTTTTGGGGTTTTTATACCCAGTGTTTTCAAGCTTTTAACCATTATTTCAATCACTGTTTTTAGAGTTTTCTCACTAGGTTTGATGTTTACTGCTGCATCTGAGACCATAATTCCTGTATTCATATCGTCATTAGTTATATAAAATTGGTGAACAATCTTGTTTTTTGTTCTCAGATTATTTTTTTTCGCAATTACAGATCTCATGAAAGTATCTGAATGCAAATCCCCCTTCATAAGGATATCTGCTTCACCGTTCCCACACAAAAGGGCACTGATATCCCCAGCTTTTTCTTCTTCAGTTTCATTTATTATTCTGAAACAAGATATATCCCAGCTTAAACCTCTAGCCTGTTTTTCAATTTGATCTTTAGGGCCTACAAAGATTGGTTCAATCAAATTTAAATCGAAAGCTTGTTTAGCCCCTGAAATAGCGGACTTGCTGTGAGAAAATGCGATTGCTACTTTAGCTACTTTTGCCCTGTTTTTTGCCATTGTTAGCAAGCTTTTTGGAGCAAATACTTTTGATTGATCTAATATGAAAGAGCTTGGGCTCAATTTTCTAATCCTATTAACTAGCCAACTGCTTTCATATCGCCCTTTGATATTCCTGCAACAGGAACAGGGGCTTTCATAGCATCCCTTCTAAAAGGTTCTCCAAGTTCTTGATTTAGCATCACTTCAATGAATGTAGTTTTATTGTTTTCCATTTGTTGGTTAATGGCTTCTTTTAAAATAGATGTTAATTCTTCCATAGAGTTAGCAGTTGTTCCAATGAAGCCACAAGCATCTGCCATTTTCGCGTAAGATACCTTGGTGTCTAATTCCGTGCCTACAAAATTGTCTTTAAACCAAAGCGTAGTGTTTCTTTTTTCAGCTCCCCATTGATAATTTCTAAAGATAATCATAGTTATAGCTGGCCATTCAGACCTACCAATAGAAGTCATTTCATTTACCGAAATTCCGAATGCGCCATCCCCTGCAAATCCAACTACAGGAACACTTGGCACTCCAATTTTTGCGCCTACGATTGAAGGCAACCCATATCCGCACGGCCCAAATAAACCCGGAGCTAGATATTTTCTCCCTTTTTCAAAAGTAGGATATGCATTACCTATTGCACAATTATTCCCTATGTCTGATGAAATAATAGCATCTTTAGGCAATGCTGATTGAATGGCTCTCCAAGCCATTCGAGGCGACATTTTTTTGGGTTCTCTCTTTCTTGCTCTCTCATTCCAAGTTGTTCCTGGATCGTCCTCTTCGTGATCTAAAGAACTTAGCTCTTGAGCCCACTTTGATTTAGTTTGCGAAATATAATCAGTACGTTCTTTAACTTTATCGTCTATTGCTATTTCAGGCATGAAAGTGAGAATTTTCTTAACTACCTTCTTAGCATCACCAATAATACCCAAAGACACTTTTTTTGTTAATCCTATACGATCACTATTTAAGTCTATTTGGATTATTTTTGCTTTCTCTGGCCAATAGTCGATGCCGTAACTAGGTAAAGTTGAAAAAGGGTTAAGACGCGTTCCAACGGCCAAAACAACATCAGCTTTCTTTATTATTTCCATAGCAGCCTTCGATCCATTATATCCAAGAGGTCCACAATGAAACGGATGTGAGCCTGGAAAAGCATCATTATGTTGGTAACCGGTACATACCGGTGCGTGTAACCTTTCTGCTAATTGTATAGTGTCATTTATTGCATCGCTCAATACCACTCCAGCTCCATTAAGAATAACAGGAAAATTTGCATTTTTTAGGAGGTTAGCAGCTGTTTTTATAGTGTCCTCGCCCCCATCAGGTAATTCAAATTCAATTAACTCTGGAATATCTATATCAACTTTCTTGTTCCAAAAATCTCTAGGAATATTTATTTGGGCAGGAGCAGATGCCTTTTTTGCTCTAGATACAACTCTATTCAACGTCTCAGCTATTCTTTGAGGATCTCTTACTTCTTCTTGATATGCCACCATGTCTTTGAATAGCGCCATTTGCTCAACTTCTTGAAAACCTCCTTGACCTATTGTTTTATTAGCAGCCTGAGGAGTTACCAAAAGAAGAGGGGTGTGGTTCCAATAAGCTGTCTTTACCGGAGTAACAAAGTTTGTGATACCTGGTCCGTTTTGAGCTACCATCATAGACATTTCTCCGGTTGCTCTTGTGTAACCATCAGCCATCATTCCAGCGTTACCTTCATGAGCAGCGTCCCAGAATTGAATACCAGCTGAAGGAAATAAATCAGAAATTGGCATCATGGCAGAGCCAATAATCCCAAATGCGTTAGCGATTCCATGTTTTTGTAATACTTTTACAAAAGCTTCTTCAGTGGTCATCTTAGTCATATCGGTTTCCTTTTTTTTAGGAATATAAAATTGATTAAAAAATTTAAATTTAATATTCTAACATGTACTTAATTTATAGGAGAATTTAATAAAGGTGCAAAGTTTAAAATCAGGATTAGAAAATATTCATTTTGATGACAGGGGTCCCAAGGATGATTTTGCAATTGTTTTTCTAAATTCTTTAGGAACTGATTTTAGGGTATGGGATAAACTATTATATGTTTTAGGAGAACGTTTTAGAACTGTCAGAATAGATAAAAGAGGTCATGGATTGTCAACGAATTTCAAAAACGACATTTCTATTGAGAGCCTTGCAAAAGATGTGAGTAATTTAGTTGATTATCTAAATCTTAAAAATATTTGTCTGGTAGGACTATCGATAGGGGGCTTGATTGCCCTGGAATTCATTAAGCAAAGACCAAACATTTGTAATAAATTAATCTTATGTGATACAGCACCAAAAATTGGTTCAAATGAGATGTGGACCGAAAGAATAAAGCGTGTAAAAGAAGGAGGGATAGAAGCAATTTCAGATGATATTTTGACGCGATGGTTTTCTACTTCTTTTTTAAAATATAGTATTGATGAATTACAAATGTGGAGATCAATGCTCACAAGGACAACAAAATCTGGTTATATTGGATGTTGTGAAGCTATTTCCCGCTGCGATCTAACTGAACAGGCAAAAATAATTAACATGCCTACTTTAGTAATAGTAGGTGAGGAAGACGGCTCTACTCCGATTAATCTTGTTCAAAATGCTGCGAGTCTAATTAGAGGTAGTATTTTTAAAGTAATAAAAAAGGCTGGACACCTGCCGTGTGTTGAGCAGCCAAATGAAGTGGGATCTTTATTTTTGCAGTTTTTAGAGAATAATAAGTGAACTATATATCTAATCCTTTTTTTCCTATTGGTTTAAAGAAGCCCTCCAATGTAAAAGATTTGAATGATAGTACAGATATTTTGTTAAAGCTTTTAGATTTCTGCCCAGAGTACATGCCGACAGACTTCTATGACCAAAAGACATTTGCAGAAAATCTAGGTTTAAACTCTGTGCTTATAAAAGATGAAAGGAAAAGGTTTAACTTAGGTAGCTTTAAAGCAACAGGCGCAACATATGCTATAGGAAAAATGGCTTATTCACGCTTGGGCGCAAAGGTCGAAGTTTCATTAGAAAATCTAAGAAATACGTTGAGAGGTGTTACTTTTGTGACAGCAAGTGCCGGGAACCATGGTATTTCAATGTCAGTAGGAGCTAAATTATTTGGTGCAAATGCGATTGTTTTTCTTTCAAAAAACGTACCTAAAGCTTTTGCAGATCAGCTCAAAAACATAGGGGCAGATGTTAAGTTTAAAGGGGATAGCTACGAGGCAAGTATGATTGAGGCCGAAAAATATGCACGAAATAATAATTATGTTTTATTATCTGACTCAACTTGGGAAACTTGCCAGTCGGGCGTTGATGTCATGGAAGGATACATGATTATAGGTGAAGAGGTTCGTAAACAACTATCATCATATAACTTAAATCAAATAACACATGTCTTTTTGCAGGCAGGAGTTGGTGGATTTGCAGCTGCCATTGCGTTATCTCTTCGAAAGTTTTTAAGGCAAGATGCCCAGATAATTGTTGTTGAGCCTAGCCAAGCAAAAACGTTGTTTTTGTCTTTACAAAATGAAAAACCAAGTGTTGCCGAAGGCCAAGTGTCAACAATGGGGCGTTTAGATTGCAAAGAGCCATCCTGGTCAGCATTTTATTCGCTTTCAAAGACAGCCAATTATTTCATGCACTTGGAAGATGATTATGTCGAGAAAAAACTGAAATTTATAAATGATTTTGGAATTACAACTAGCCCTTCCGGGGGTGCAGGCATTGCAGCCTTGATATATGCCACAGAAAACCAAATTTTCGAGATAAATGAGGATTCGTTTGCTCTTGTGTTTTTAACAGAAGGTAAAATTTAAAGAGGATTAATTTAAAAACTTTTCATCGAATGGATAAGAGGTAAGATTTTCAAATCCACTATCTGTCACAAGTAATTGATCTTCAAGCTTAATTGAAAATTCGCCGTTTTCACGGCTGATTAATGCCTCTACACATAACGTCATTCCAGGCTGAAGGACATAGTCAAATGCACCCTCTTCATAGTCCTCTGGATATGTTATCAGAGGAAACTCGTCGCACAGCCCAACACCGTGAAACCTGCAACTGTATTGTTGTTTTTTATACATATCATCAAGTTGATGTCCTTTAAAGGTTAAATCTTTAAAGTGAACACCAGGAGCAACAAGTTCAGCATTCTTTTGGATATGTTCTAATGCTATTTGATAATCTTGTTTCATTTCCTTTGTTGGCTCTTGGTCTCCTATCCACCATGTTCTAGAAATATCAGTGCACATTGAGTAACAACCAACCAGATCAGTATCAAAAGCCACTATTTCATTATTCTGAAGTATTCTAGAGCCACATTCCTGAAACCAGGGGTTTGTTTTGGTACCGGACGAGAGTAATCGAGTTTCAATCCACTCTCCACCTCTTTTAATGTTTTCCGAATGAAGAATTGACCAGATATCATTTTCAGTCATACCTGGCTTTGTTTCTTTCTCCATAACATTTATTGAGGTTTCACATGCCGAAATAGAGCATCTCATAGCTTTTATCTCTTCGGCAGATTTTATCGATCGCGCATGCTCCATAATTTTTTCTCCATTTTCGATTTTAAAGTCTCTACTTTCTAGACTTTTAAACCCATCGAGCATTATTTTATCTATCGCCAATTTCTTATTGTTTTTTCTTTTTTTTTCGAAGAATTGACTTACTTGATGAGAAAAATCTTCAGCGGCAGACTTCACGTTATCTCCTTTTGCAAAATAAAACATAGATGCGCCAGTTCTAACTTCATCGACGTACAGATAATTGGATTCTAAATAATGCGTGCTTTCCTGGTAATCCCAAAGAATACAGTGGCCGTCATCAAAAATTAAGCAGGATCTAAAAGGGTTATGTGTATTCCACAAAAGCATATTTGATGTGCCAGTTGCGTACCTAATATTTAATGGGTCAAAAAGCAAAATGGCATCGACTCTGTTCTTCTTTAATTGCGTTACGACTTGTTCTTTTCTATATGAATTAATTATAGATACGTCCGGCAATTGTAAGCCTTTATTATTCCATTCTTTAAGAGCTAGTTCTGTTGGTTCAGAAAAAACATTGATTTTTTCTGGGGCCTTGCCAGGATTTATTTTATTTTTAAAAGAAGGTGCCTGCATTTGAATCTCCCAATACAATTTTTATGTTAATATTTTTTTTAAATCTTTTAAATATTTTTTAATTACGTTAGGTTGTAATTCATTTATTGAGGGGAAATACAATGGGAAGAGCTATTCTTTCGTCAGAAATATCAGGATCGATTTGGAAAATTAATTGTAAAGTTGGGGATGTTGTTGAATCTGGTCAAGACGTGATAGTTATTGAATCTATGAAAATGGAAATCCCCGTTGTTTCAAATGTTTCTGGCTCGGTTGTCTCTATTTTTGTAGTTGAAGGCGAAATGGTCGATGAAGACCAAAAATTAATAGAAATAAATACTAAAGATTAATCTAAAAGAAAAATATGGATAAAGAAATTTACGCCACTGAAAGCCTTGTAAAAGTTTCTAAAACGACTTGTTATATGTGTGCATGTCGCTGTGGCATTGATGTGCATATAAAAGACAATGAAGTCGTCCATATAGAAGGTAATAGAGATCATCCAGTAAATAAGGGTGTTTTATGTGCAAAAGGTGCTTCTGGTATTTTTCAGCATAAAGCAGCCTCTAGGCTAAAAAAGCCACTACTTAGGGTTGGTGAGCGTGGAGAGGGGAAGTTTGAAGAGATATCCTGGGATGAGGCTCTTAAGATAGCGGTTGAGTGGTTATCTCCCATTCGTAAAAAATCGCCAGAAAAACTTGTCTTTTATACTGGTCGAGATCAATCTCAGTCATTTACTGGTTGGTGGGCACAAAAGTTTGGCACACCCAACTACGCAGCCCATGGTGGCTTTTGTTCTGTAAATATGGCTGCTGCAGGTATTTATACTATGGGAGGTTCATTTTGGGAATTTGGTTCTCCTGATTGGGATAAAACAGAGCTAATGCTTCTTTTTGGTGTGGCAGAAGATCATGACAGTAATCCTATTAAAAGAGGGTTAGGAAAGTTGAAAAATAGAGGTGCAAAAGTTATCGCAATTAATCCAGTAAGGACTGGCTATAATTCAGTTGCAGATCAATGGTTAGGGATACGCCCAGGAACCGATGGCCTCTTGGTTCTTTCGATTGTGCATACGCTGCTTAAAAAGAAAAAAATTGATTTAGATTATTTGCAAAGTTTTACAAATTCACCATTCCTTGTGAGTATTACATCAACTAATGATAGCAAGGGATTGTTTTTAAAGGATAAAGAAGGCAGTCCTCTTGTGATAGATCATTTTTCTGGTGAATTAAAGAGATTTTCAGATAAGGGAGTGAGGCCGTCTTTGACCAAGTCTTATTCAAATCAAGATGGTTCCTATAAGACTGTATTTAGTTTGTTAACTGAAAAATATTTGGATAACGCATATTGTCCAAAATTAGTTGCACCGCAGTGCGGATTGCAGGAAGAGCAAATATTAAGGTTGGCCGATGATATAGCTATAACTGCGTTTAACAAGTCAATATACATTGATCAAAGTTGGGTGGACTTTAGAGGGGAAAAAAGGTCGGGGTTCACCGGCAGGCCGGTTAGTTTCCATGCGATGAGAGGTATTTCAGCGCACTCCAATGGATTTCAAACCTGCCGAGCTATACACTTGCTTCAAATTTTAATTGGTAGCGTTGATGTTCCAGGTGGATTTCGGTATAAACCGCCTTATCCTAAGCCGTTTGATGCGCACCCTAGACCACATTTTAAATTTAGTCCTGATAGTGAATTAGATGGACCTCATCTTGGATATATAAGTGGACCCGAAGACTTAGCTTATACAGAGGATGGTAAGCCAGCAAGAATTGATAAAGGTTTTACATGGGAAAACCCTATGTCTTCACATGGATTAATGCATACTGTAATATCTAACTGTCACAGTGGAGATCCTTATAAAATAGATACTTTATTTCTCTACATGGCAAATATGGCATGGAATTCCTCTATGAATACCGAGGAAACAATCAAGAAATTAACAGAACGAGACCCTGACTCAGGCGCGTATAGAATCCCTAGGATAATATACTCCGATAGCTATTACTCGGAAACTGTTGCATATGCTGATCTTATTTTGCCGGATACGACATATTTAGAAAGATATGATTGTATATCGTTATTGGATAGGCCTATAGGTGAGCCCGACCAAGTTAGTGATGCAATACGCTGGCCAGTTGTTGAGCCAGATAGAGATGTGAGAAGCTTTCAAGATGTTTTGCTCCAACTTGGCGTTATGCTGGAGCTACCAGGAATGGTAGACAGCGACAAGCGGCCATTATATGAGGATTACGCTGATTACATGCAGAAGCATCAGAGACGCCCAGGCATTGGGCCCTTAGCAGGATTTAGAGGTGAGACTAATACAGATTGTGGCAGAGGAGACGTTAGCTTAAATCAAATTGAGAATTATATAAAGAACGGAGGATTTTGGAGTGAAAAAATCCCCGAGGAAGCCCAATATTATAAACCATGGAATAAAGCGTATCAAAAGTGGGCTGTTGAAATGGGTTTCTACGATAAAGAAGAGCCATTTGTCTTTCAAATCTATTTAGAACCACTAGCAAAGTTGCAAAATTACCACCAATTGCCAGATAATTTGAAACCTCAGAAGCATTTGTATAAAAGAATTGAAGAAAAAATGGATCCGTTACCAATTTGGTGGTCAAATCATGATCCAAATAAAGTCAAACAATATCCAATACATGCAATTACACAGAGACCTGCAGCAATGTATCATAGTTGGGGCAGTCAGAATGTTTGGTTGAGACAAATTCATGGTTCCAATAAATTATTTGTGTCTGAAGGTATTTGGAAAGAAAAGAATTTCAAAGATGGAGACTGGGCAAGATTGACGTCAGAAAATTCATCAATAGTTGTTCCGGTTGCGCTTATGAAGAGCCAAAACGAAAATACGGTATGGACATGGAATGCAATCGGCAAAAGAAAAGGATCCTGGGCTTTAGATGAAAATGTGGAGGAGGCTAATGAAGGTTTTATAATAAATCACCTTATTTCTGACCTCCTACCCAAAAATGATAGCGGCTACAGATATAGTAATTCTGATCCTATTACTGGACAAGCTGCATGGTATGACCTATTGGTTAATATTGAAAAAGTCGACAACCCCACTAAGATATCTCTCCCACAGTTTCCAGTATTGGGCTCTCCTGTAAATGTTGGGGTAGATAAAAAGAAATGAGCAAGAATTGACAAAATTACCTAAATGCGAAGATAAAAAACTAGGGCTTTTAATTGATCTTGACACTTGTGTCGGATGTCACGGATGTGTAGTGAGTTGTAAGGAATGGAATTCATCGGGAAGCGAAAAACAGTTAAGTGACATTAACTCCCATCAGAAAGATCCAGTTGGAACTTTTTTAAATCGAGTTCATTCATATGAGAGAGAAAACAGCTGTACGAATGAAACTGAGACCTTTTATTTTCCAAGATCTTGCCTTCATTGTGAAGATGCACCATGTGTGACTGTTTGCCCGACAGGAGCAAGTTATAAGAGAGAAGAAGATGGGATAGTTCTTGTTAATGAAGATGATTGTATGGGCTGTGGGCTTTGTGCTTGGGCGTGTCCCTATGGCGCTCGAGAGTTAGATTTAGTAAGCGGTGTGATGAAAAAGTGTACTTTGTGTATTGATAGAATTTATAGCGAAGAGCTTCCACCAGAGGACAGAGTGCCTGTGTGTGTAAAGAGTTGTCCCACTGGCGCAAGAGCATTTGGCGATTTCAATGACCCTAACTCAGATGTTTCAAAAAAGGTCAAAGAGAGAGGTGGGGTTGATCTTATGCCTGAAATGCAAACAAAACCAGTTAATAAATATCTACTTCCTAGAATAAAGTCTAAGGACTCCGTTGGGTCTGTTGGGTCAGTTGGTGAGGAGGAAACAGATGCTACAGGACTACTTGGTTGGGTAGATAGAGCTCTTAGTAAGTTCTGATGCATCCTGCTCCATCAATAATTCTTTTTACTGTTCTTTCTGGTTTTGGTTTTGGGCTGATTTCAATTGTCGGGCTGCTGCAATTTTTGAGTCAGATCAGCGCAGTTAATATTATTATTTTTTCTTTAATAGGCCTTATTTTTTCAACCGTTGGATTAATCTCCTCTTTTTTTCATCTTGCAAACAAAAAAAATGCAATCAAATCCATGTCTCAATGGCAAACTAGCTGGCTCAGTCGAGAGGCAATTTCCTCGATCTTCTGCCTATCAGTTGTTGTAGGAAACATTGGTTGGGTTTTTATTCAAAATCGATATATCAATGAGGTTGGCATAGTGTTATTTCTTTTATCCTTATTTACTATTTTTACTACTTCCATGATTTATGCACAGTTAAAAACCGTTCCATCTTGGAATAATATATTAACGCCTGCTCTTTTTATTTTTGCAGCTTTGGGTGGTGGCTCCATTCTATTAATGGATTACGCCAGCTTAGTTTTGCTACTAATTTTTGGGATTCTTCAAGTCTGGTTTTGGTATATTGCTGACCAAAGTTTTATGTATAAAGAAACAACTATTGGTACTGCTCTGGGATTTAGTAAAAATGAAAATATCAGAGCTTTTGATGTTGCTCATACTAATAGAAACTATTTGCTTAATGAGATGGTTTACAAAGTTGCTAGGAAACATGCAATAAAAATAAGATATATCTCTTTCTTTGCGGCATTTGTTTTTCCAATGTCATTAACTTTAATCTTTCCAGGTAATTTTAGCGTTAGCGTTTTTATGCTTGTCTTTCACCTTGTAGGAATTTATTTTTCAAGATGGTTATTTTTTGCTGAGGCTAAACATTCGGTTAGTTTTTATTATAATTAAATACTAATGGAGTGTTAGGGTTACTTCAAATATATTTGTAAATATAAAATATTCACTTATCGAGGATTAATAGTAAGAGGGTTGCTTAAGAAATGGAAAATGATCAAAAATTTCTCATAAATAATAGAGAAAAATTTAATAAAGAGTTATTGGATTTTGTTTCAATACCTTCGATAGCTGCTTTACCAGAACATGCTAAAGACGTTCAAAGGGCTGCTGTCTGGTTAAAGGAAAGATTGTCTGAAGCAGGTATTGAAAATGCAGAGGTCATGGATACAGGAGGCCAGCCAGCTGTATATGGTGACTGGATGCATGCAGGAAATGGGAAGCCAACAGTACTAATATATGGCCATTTTGATGTGCAACCCGTAGATCCAGTTGAATTATGGGATCATGACCCGTTTGTACCAACAATAAAAGATGAAAAGATTTTCGCAAGAGGAGCCTCAGATGATAAGGGATCTATGTTTATACCTATTATAGTTTTTGAGGCCATTTATAAAAGCAGTGGGTCCTTTCCCTTTAATATAAAATTCCTCTTCGAAGGAGAAGAAGAAATTGCGTCGCCTAAAATGCCTGAGTTTGTATCAAGCAATGTAGATAAATTAAAGTGCGATATGATTTTTTCTGCTGATGGCGGGCAATTTTCTGAAGATGAGCCAAATCTAGCAGTTGGATTTAAGGGCATATTAGGTTTTGATATCGAGGTTGTTGGTCCAGAAACCGATAAGCATTCAGGATTATTTGGAGCAGCAATCGCCAATCCCATTATGGCAATTACACAATTACTTTCTTCTATGAAAAATTCTGATGGCGAGATCACGATAGATGGTTTTTATGACGAGGTCGTGCCTTTAAATGATAAAGATAAAGCTGAGATTGCTCGAGTTCCATTTAATGAAAAAGAGTACTTGAAGTTAACAGGATCCGTAGGTTTAGATGGCGAAATTGGATATACTGCGCCGGAAAGAATAGGTGCGCGTCCTACATTGGACATAAACGGCATATGGGGTGGGTATCAAGGCGTAGGTACGAAAACAGTTTTACCCGCTAAGGCAAACGTAAAAATAACTTGTAGATTGGTTGCCAATCAAAAACCGAAGGAAATTTTAAAAAAAATAGAAAAGCACGTTGAAAAATTTTTACCTAGAGGAGTAACTGGAAAGGTCATTCCATTGCAAGATGAAGGTGACCCACTATTGATACCAGAAAACCATAGGTCAACAGAAGTTGCAAGAGATGTACTCAAAAATGTTTATGGTAAAGAACCGTATATGATTAGAGTAGGGGGGTCGATACCTATTCTTTCCGCGTTCTACAAATATCTTGGAATACACGCTACTATGTTTGCTTTTCAGCTAGATGATGAAAACTGGCACGCACCTAACGAATTTTTTCGTTTATCAAGCTTCTATAAGGGACAGGAGGCATATCGGCAATTATTTCATAAAATTGGAGGTCTAAGTTCTTGATATTTGGAAAACTAAAATCTATCTCGTGTACAATCCTCTTCGTAGTTACATTTTTCACAAGCTTTCCTTTGTTAGCTCAAGAAAAAAAGAGTGACGATTTTTCAGAAAGTGAGATGGCAACAATAAAACAGTTAGCACTGGAAGCTTTGCTAGAAAATCCTGAAATACTGAGAGAGGCCTCTAGAATTCTTCAAGCTAGGGAAGAACAGCAAAGGAATGATAATGTTTCAAATCTTATAAGAGAATATAGTTCAGAACTAACCAATACTGAAGATACAGTTGTTATTGGTAATCCAACTGGAGATATTACGATTGTTGAATTCTTTGATTATAACTGTCCGTATTGCAAAACGGCCGCAACAGATCTTCAAAATTTAATTAAAGCTGATGAGAACATAAAGTTTATTCCACGCGAGTGGCCTATTTTAAACAATAATAGTGTTATTGCTGCAAAAGCGGCTTTAGCATCAATCGCACAAGGCAAGTACAAAGAATATCATTGGCGGCTTATGAAGGAAGGTAGTCTAACTGAGACTAAAATTTTTGAAATAGCAAAACATTTAAAAATTGATATCGCTAGCTTGAAAAAGGATATGGAAAGTGAATTCGTAATAAACCACATAGCAAAATCTACCGCACTAGCAAGACGAATAGGTTTTTCTGGCACACCTCTATTTATAATAGAGGGTAAATTTTTCCCGGGCTTTGTGCCTTTAGAGGAGCTTGAACTAATTATTTCTGATATCAGAGAAAGTAGAATGTAAGAAATTAGATTGCATACATATTTATAGTTTATCAAATGCCTAACGTTGAATAGGTGCTAGCTACTCTACTTATCGAAACCATCATAGCAGCAGTGCGCAGGTCAGGAATATCTGTATCTGAGTTCCAACGAGCACTTATTACATCATACGTAGTTCGCATGGTATCTTCTAGTCCTGATCTTACTAAATCAAGCTCTGAATCGCCTTTAACAATCTCTCTTTTAAACTCGTCAGAAAACTTTTCCTTAGTCATAGACTCAATTCCACTGATTAAAGAAGACAGTTGGTTTTCTTGCGCACGTCTTTGTAGTCTACCAAATCTTATTCTGCTTAAATTTTTGATCCATTCGAAGTAGCTAACTGTAACTCCTCCAGCATTAGCGTATAAATCTGGAATAATGATTTTACTATTTTTATTTAATATCTTATCAGCATTGGACGATATTGGTCCGTTTGCTGCTTCGATGATTAGAGGGGCCTTAATTCTTGCAGCATTTTCTTCAGTTATTACCAACTCCATTGCTGCGGGAATCAAAATATCGGCATCAGCTTCGAGAAGCTCTGGCCCTTTATTGGTAAATCCCTGATAGCCTTTTATTGAGCCATTTTTTATTATATGGTCTCGTAATTTCTGGATATCGATCCCTTGTTCATTTATTATAGCCCCATCCCGTTCCAATACATGAGTTATTTTTGCACCATCCTCTTTAGATAAAAATAGTGCAGCATGATAACCAACATTACCGAGACCCTGTATTATTAC
The DNA here is from genome assembly GCA_902537215.1 of uncultured Alphaproteobacteria bacterium. Lineage (GTDB taxonomy): Bacteria > Pseudomonadota > Alphaproteobacteria > Rhodobacterales > Rhodobacteraceae > CACIJG01. The sequence goes on along the minus strand of CACBAM010000007.1, from coordinate 48,968 downwards.
TCGCTTTCCACTTAACCCTGGTGAGAGCCCAGTTTTTTCTAAATCAATTTTACAGTCAAAGAATGCGTTTAGTGCGTATTTTACACCACGCCCCGTAGCCTCAGTTCTGCCAGCAATCCCTCCCTTTCTTACAGGTTTTCCAGTAACGCAGGCCCATGCATTTAAATCTGTGGGGTTCAATCTCCTATATTCATCTGCCATCCAGGCCATTTCTTGTTCCCCAGTTCCCACATCAGGTGCTGGTACATTCTGTGATGGATGAATTAAATCTCTTTTAGCCAGTTCTTGAGTAAACCGTCGGGTAATTTTTTCTAGTTCTTCCGCACTCCATTCTTTCGGGTCAATGATTAGACCTCCTTTTGATCCCCCGAAAGGTACCTCAACAAGCGAACATTTATAAGTCATAAGAGCTGCTAAAGCCTCAACTTCCTCTTGATTTACATCTAAATCGTACCTTATGCCTCCTTTAACAGGTTCAAAGTGATCGGAGTGTACTGATCTATATCCTTGAAATGTATAAACTTTATTCCTTAATCTAACGCCAAATCTTACTAAATAAGTTGAATTTGCTTGCATAATTTGTTTTGCAAGATCGTCAGTTAAAGCACTCTCTGATTTATTACTGTTTAAAAATTTTATAGCTTGCTTGAAATTGATTTCAATCGACTCTAAAAATTCTTTTCCTGCCATTTAATTTCCCCCTACGGAAAGGTTAACATGTTTACTTTATTACTTAAAGCTATTAGAGATTCTTTGTCTATTTGAGAAAAGATTAATGAAAATATTGCAAATTTTAGAAGACTATGACAGATAAGAATTTTGGTATTCTTTTAGCTGTTACCGCAGGAATACTTTGGTCTACTATAGGATTAAGTATCAAGAGCATTGAGCAGGCCAATGCGTTTGAAATATTATTTTTCCGTTCAATTTTTATTTCAATTTTTATTGGGATTTTGCTCCATTTTTTTTTCAGGTTTAACTTTTTTCTTCTTTTAAGAAACTGGGTGTCTTACTTGTCCGGTGGTACTGCACTATTTTTTGCATATATAGGAGGAATTTACGCTTTATTGACTACATCAGCAGCAAATGCTCTCCTATTATTTGCTTGTGCCCCAATATTTACAGCTATTTTGTCACCAATATTTCTAAAAGAAACAATATCAATCAAGACATTGCTGTCCATTGCCATTGCTTTTACGGGCGTCGTTATTATGATTTGGGGTGATTTTGGTGGCGGTGATTGGAAAGGAAACTTATCCGCTATTATTTCAGCCATTGGCTTTTCTTTTTTTACTATCAATCTAAGACTAAACAAACATATGCAAATGTTGCCATCTGTTTTCGCTTCTGGGATCATCGCATCCTCTGTTGCTTTCTTAATTATATTGTTTTCAAATTATAGTTTTCAGCTTATCGGCAAAGACTTCTTCATTATTTTCATTTTAGGTGTCTTTCAGGTAGGTGGTGGCCTTGTTTTATATACTCTAGGCTCAAAATTTGTGCCTGCAACGCAACTAACCATACTAATGCTTGGAGAGGTATTTTTGGGACCGGTTTGGGTATGGATCTTTATTGGGGAAGAGGTTTTACTCAATACCATTCTGGGAGGATCTTTAATTTGCTTTGCTGTAGTATATAATGCATTGTATTCTAACACCGACAAATTGATAAAATAATAATTTAAAGCGATTTTGTAGTACGGAGTTTTATTATGAAAGAAAGAGGTGTTTTTGCAGAGAAATCCAACTGGAATATTTTGAAGTTGTTAAAGATCAGAGCGTCTGAATATGGGGATAAAGAATTCATAAGATTTGACTGCGGCACTTCTCTCTCGTTTAAATTGCTTGATGAGCAGTCAGACAAATTTGCTTATAAACTTTTAGATATCGGACTTAAAGAAGATGAAAATGTCTTTTGTTTTCTAAAAAATAGTCCAGAATTTCTTATTTCTCTATTTGCTGTAATGAAGGTTGGAGCTATTTTTGTTCCGATAAATACAGAATTAAGAGGGCAATTCTTAGAGCACCAGTTTCTTAATTGCGAGCCAAAAATATCTATAATAGACAATACTTTATTAGAGGTTTTTAAAAATATAAAGTCACAAAAAAACCAACTGAAGGCTACTATAGTAACTAAGTCTTTTGATAAAAAATCATTGCCAACGGCTCTTCATGCCGAAGAGATTTTAAACTTTCAATCGTGCTTAGATAATATTATTAATGATAGCGAAATAAGTTTACTGGAAACTGCTTCAATTCATAAAATTTGTGCGATAATGTATACGTCTGGAACCACTGGTCCGTCTAAAGGTGTCTTGTTGCCTCATGGACACTTCTTTTCTTACGCAATTATAAGTGCTGAGGTTGCTGAGTTTTCTGATAGAGACACACAGTATATCTGCATGCCGTTATTCCATATTAACGCACTAAGTATTCAGTGCTTCGCAGCTCTATATGCGGGCATGAGTGTTTATTGCGTAGAAAGATTTAGCCCCAATCGATGGTTAAGTGACGTTCAAATCTCAAAAGCAACAACTACACATCTACTTGGTGTCATGCCTGAGTTTGTTTATAGCACGGAGGAGAGCAAGGAAGATAAAAATCATTCATTAAGATTAGTTAGTGCCGTTCCTATCGGTGAATGGGGAAAAGATTTTGAAAAACGTTTTAATATTAAGTTTTTGCAAGGTTTCGGAATGACTGAGAGCGGCATGAGTTTTTGGGCTTCACTTAATGAAGAGACTTGTGTCCCAGGGCGTGCTGGTTACCCAGTAAATGAATTATATGAGGTCAGAATTGCTAATCCTGAGAATGATGAAGCTCTGCCTGTAAATAAAGTTGGTGAGTTACTAATTAGGCCTAAACACCCGGGAATTTTTTCAGCGGGTTACTATAAAATGCCAGAGAAAACCGTAGAGGCTTGGCGAAATTTATGGTTTCATACTGGCGATGCATGCCATTTTGATGAAAAGGGAAGGATGCATTATTTTGATAGGATAAAGGACTGCATTAGGCGTAGAGGTGAGAACATTTCTGCTTTTGAGTTGGAACAAGTTATTAATTCATACCCGCAAGTAGATGAAAGTGCAGCAATAGGGGTAAAAACAGAAAAATCAGGCGGTGAAGATGAAGTCCTCGTTTGTATTGTTAAAAATAAAGAAGACAAAATAGATAACGATAAATTTTTGCTATTTTGTCAAGAAAAGTTACCTCGGTTTGCTGTTCCAAAGTATATCAGGTTTGTAGATAGTATCAGAAAAACTGGGTCTGGGAAGTTAAGTAAGGTAGATGTCAGAAAGGAAGGCCTAACAGATGACGTTATAATGCTGACTCCTGATCGTTAAGTGTAAATTAGGCTTAAAAGACAAAGAAAATCAAAGCAGTGTTTCTGTCTTAGATTTATTTTCAAGGGCTTTGTATTGGTCATTTTGTAAAGCGTTTTCACTTAAAATTACGGCTTTTCTTATCGGTGAGCCCTCAATGCTCACGCGAAAATGCTTTATCTCATTTACAAAGATTTCCTTTTCCAAGAAGAGGGCATTGCGTTTTGTTCTTGAATAGAGTCTTTGCCCTACTTGATATGAAGTTTTTTTACTATTTATCTTGGATAATATATAATTGAACATTGCCACTATAGCCTCCGGATACATTTTAGGCCTTTTTTTATAGAGGGCTAGCGACCGACCTCTACTGATAGACTTACAACAAGCCGGCGTTTTTTTCAAGCATTTTTAAAGGGCTAGTTCAATAATTGAATGAAAATCGGGCCTCAATTGTAAAGCTCGGTACAAAAAAGGTTGTTGCTATTGACAAGGGCTTAATGAAACGGGTAGCCTTACTATAAACAAATCTTGGTCTTTAACGTATGACCTAAAATGGAAGGAAAGAGATATGTATAAATTTTTGATGTCAACTGTCGTTGCTGGCACCATGGCTTTAGCCACAAATGTCTATGCGGCATGTGGATCAATTTCTATGGCTGATATGAACTGGCCATCAGCTACACTAATGGCAAATGTCGATAAAATTATCCTTGAAGAGGGCTATGGCTGTGAAATCGAAATGGTTGCCGGTGCAACTACTACGACTTTTGCGTCTATGAATGAGAAGGGTCAACCTGATGTTGCTGCCGAATTATGGATAAACGCCGTAAGGGAACCACTTTTCAAGGCAATGGACGAAGGTAGATTGCATTCAGCAAGAGAAATGCCAATCACTGACCTTGGAGAAGGATGGTGGGTTCCAGATTACGTGCTCACAAAGAACCCAGGTCTAAAGACTGTTTTAGATATTCTTGAAAGACCAGATCTATTCCCGGCAAAAGAGGATCCTTCAAAAGGTGAATTCATTGGATGCCCTGCAGGATGGGGTTGCCAACTTTCAAACATAAACCTCTTTAGAGCGTTTAAAATGGAAGATAAAGGCTGGATCTTAATTGACCCAGGTTCACAAGCTGGTCTTGATGCATCAATGGCAAAAGCTGTGCAAAGAGGGGATAACTGGTTTGGGTACTATTGGGCTCCAACAGCTCCTATCGGAAAATATAATATGCAGCTTGTTCCTTTTGGAGTTCCCTTTGCTGGTGCAGAGAACTGGGATGGTTGTATTGCAAAAGCAGAACAAGACTGTGCTGATCCTAAGCCATCGGCTTGGACTAAGTCAGAAGTTCACACTATTGTGACTACAAACTTCAAAGAGTCTGCTGGCGCAGATGCTATGGGTTATTTTGCGAAACGTATTTTTCCAGGTCCAATAATGAACAAAATGTTGGTATATATGGAAGATAACCAAGCTAATGGTCCAGACGCAGCTGTTGAGTTCTTAATCGAATATGAAGATGTATGGACACCTTGGGTGTCTGCAGACGTTGCTAAGAAGGTTAAGGCATCTCTCTAAAGATATACTTTTATTTAGGTCGTCTTGGGTAACTGAGGCGACCTTTTTTTAATTTTGTTAAAAAAGGGCTCCTAATGGATTGGTTGGCAGAGTTTCCAAGCTTAGGCAAACGAGACTTAAGAGATTTGAAAAAAGGTATTGATGGATCTTTTAGAGAATGGTCTAGGTCAAATGGAGATGCTATTGAAGCATTCTTTGATCCTCTTTATTTCTTCTTAGTGTGGTTAGAAAAACTCCTAATAGCGACACCATGGCCAATAATACTTATAATTGTTGCGGGGCTTGCCTATCTTGGATCTAGAAGCTGGAAGCTAGCTTTAGGATCTGTAGTTTCTTTTATGTTAATTGGTTATTTTGGAATGTGGAAAGATATGATGGCAACTATTTCATTAATATCTGTCTCTACACTCATTTGTATAGCCGTCGGAATCCCAATTGGAATACTAATGTCACGCTATGATCGTGTGCAAAGTGCAATAACGCCAATCTTAGATTTAATGCAAACTATTCCAATCTTCGTCTATTTGTTGCCGGTGGTAATGCTTTTAGGAATTGGAAGAGTGCCAGGCTTGATAGCTGTTTGTGTATACGCGATACCTCCAATAATTCGTTTAACTAATCTAGGCATAAGGTTAGTGGATAAAGAAATTCTTGAGGCTGCAGATGCTTTTGGCTCTAGCTACAGACAAAAGCTCTTTTCGGTTCAAATCCCCTTGGCATTACCAAATATTTTTGCTGGAGTAAACCAAACTATCATGATGGCGCTTGCAATGGTTGTTATAGCTTCAATGATTGGTGTTAAAGGGTTAGGTATGCCGGTTCTGCAAGCTGTTCAAAATCAATATTTAACACTCGGCTTGATGAACGGTTTAGCAATTGTCGCGTTGGCAATAATTTTTGATAGGGTATCACAGCGATACGGACAACGACTTCAGGCTCATCGCTACGGAAAAGAGCATGAGTAAAACGAAGCTTAAAATAGAAAATCTCTATAAAATCTTTGGTCCTAGAGGTAAATCTTTTATAGATCCTGTAAAAAATGGAATGTCAAAACAGGAGCTATTGGATAATCATAGTCATGTCCTTGGACTAAACAATATTAATTTAGATATTCCTGAACAAAGAATACAAGTGATTATGGGACTATCAGGCTCTGGAAAGTCAACTCTGATAAGACATATCAATCGTTTGATTGAACCTACAGCAGGCGCAATTACCGTAGATGATGAGGATATCCTTTCCATGTCACAACTTCAGTTGCGTGAATTCAGGCGAAAGAAGACGTCTATGGTTTTTCAAAAATTTGCTCTATTACCGCATAAAACAGTAGCGCAAAACGTTGCGTATGGCCTGACCATCCAAGGAGAGCAAGAGAGTATAGCGAAGGAGAAAAGTCATAAGTGGATTGAGAGTGTGGGATTATCAGGTTTTGAGGAAAGATATCCTGCTCAACTTTCCGGTGGTATGCAACAGAGAGTTGGTTTGGCTAGAGCATTGGCAACAGATGCTCCCATATTATTGATGGACGAAGCATTTTCAGCCTTAGACCCTTTAATAAGAACTGACATGCAAAATATTCTTTTAGAACTTCAAAAAGATTTACATAAGACAATTATCTTTATTACGCACGATTTAGATGAAGCGCTCAGAATTGGAGATAACATTGCAATATTGAGGGATGGAAAGATTATTCAAAAAGGTGATCCTCAACAAATAATTATGAAGCCAGCTGATGACTATATCTCTGATTTCATTAAAGATATTAACCGTGGGAAAGTAATTGAAGTTAAATCCATTATGCAAAAAGGTAGTAGTAAAGGCACTTCTTTAGATAGCTCTTGTTCTCTCGAAGACGCTTTAAAGGTCTTAAATAATGAAAAGAACAATGAGTGTAGCGTCGTCGATAATAAAGGTAAAAAAATAGGAAAAGTCACATTAGACGCAGCTATAGGTGCACTTTTCAGAGAGAAAGCTTCTAGAAATAAAGAAAAATATAAATAGGATCTTATATTTTTCGACTTAAAACACAATCAGCTGCTATCATGCTATCTTCGTATATAAAAAATGGATTTATCTCTATTGATGCGCACCCATTTTCTTCTTGGCTATGAAAATCTGCTATTTTAAATATTTCATTTATAACCATATTTAATTTTACTTTACTATTATTGCGAAAGCCATTGATTAAATTGAAAAATTTCATTTTTTTAATTTCTTGTGAAATATACTTTTTTGATACAGGTAATATAAAAGTTTTTGTATCCCTGTATAATTCAGTTAATGCTCCTCCCATACCAACAACTAATACATCACCAAATGTTTTGTCACTTCGAATGCTTAAAAACATTTCTGCAATTGGAGCTGGAAGCATTTCTTCAATAAAAAATATACCATTATTAATCGCCTTTAAGCCCAATGATTTTTTAATTTCATGATATTTTGATACGAGCTCTGTTCGACTATTAATGTTTAATTTAACAGCTCCTAACTCGGTCTTATGTAAAATTTTTGAGCTAGTAAACTTTAAAGCGATTGGAAATTTAATTTTTACTTTTTCTAAATCTTTTATATTTTTTACAAGCTGAGCATTAGGAACCTTTATTCCTTGTTCTCTAATACAAATTTTTCCTTGGTACTCGTTTGCATTTAGAAATTTATCATTTTTGCGTTGCGCTAGCTTAAATTTTTGTAACTCTTTTTTATCACTGAAATTATTGTAATCTAAGAATTGTCTTACTGCGTTTAAACAGTTATATATGCCCTGCATTGGGACACCACCTAACCTCAAAATCTTATTGCCAACATTTTCATTTATATTTTCAGGCAGAGTTGAACAGATAATGGGAGTAAGACCCACGAGTTTACTCTCATCTATAAAAGCCTTTGTATCGTTTAAATAGAGTTGTTCAGTATCGTTTATTTGCGTATGAGGAAAATCCTGTACCAAAATTGCTGTGGAATAGTCGTTTTTCAATGCGTTTTTAAATACTGGACCTGTCTTTTCTGGAATACCCCATATGGGAGTTGTGTAATCCAAGGGGTTTGATATCGTTGCTATTTTTGGTAACACTTTGTCCAGTGATTTTTTCTGACTTTTTCTAAAGTTTGGTAACTTTAATTCTAAATCTTCTGCGTTATCTGCAACCATTGCAGCTCCACCTCCAGAACAGGTAAGTGCTAAAATTTTATTTGTTTTTATTGGGCACGAAATACTAAATAATTTAGCTGTTTCAAGTAATTGTATTGGGTCATACACTTCCGTGATAGCCAATTGCTTAAAGAGTGCTGAATACATTTCATTATTTCCGGAAAGAGATCCGGTATGGCTTTTAGCAATCCTTTTACCAATTTGTGATTTACCAGATTTGTAAACAATAATAGGTTTTCCTGCATTAAATGAAAATTTTGAAGCCTCCACAAATCTAGTTAAATCAGAAATTCCTTCGATGTGTATAGCAATGCAGGACACATTTGTCTTTTTGCTGAAATAGTGAATTAAGTCTTCAATCTTTGTTACAGCTTGGTTCCCCGCGGATACCATAAAGCTAATTGGAAGTGATCTAGTCGCCATAATAATATCTGATGATAGCATTCCACTTTGAGTAATAAGCGCAATTCCCTTTTTGCAATGCTTGCCTTTGTGTGAAAACGGCCAAAGTGCAAGGTTGTCAGAAAAATTAATAAATCCATAACAATTAGGCCCAATTAATGGAGTATCACCGCATTCCTTAATAAGTCTATCCTCAAGGTATTTTCCAGTCTTACCGATTTCTTTAAACCCTGCCGAATAACATACTATTCCCTTGCACTTAATGGCTTTAAGAGCTCTTACAGTTGAAATAACCTCTTTAGCAGGCACAGCGATGAACGCAGCATCCGGACTCAACGGAAGGTCAGAAACCTTTCTTAAACATTTATAATTATCGATTTTATTTCTGGTTGGGTTAACAACAAATATTTTCCCCTTATAGCCTCTTCTTTTTAACTCCCTTATGGGAACAAATATGTCTTTGCCACCGATAAAAACAACTGATTTTGCTTTAAAAAAACGATCAATGCTTTTAAAAGAGTTTAAAATCATGCCCCAAGAGGTCTAAGCATTGAGCGTGTTACAATATGCCTTTGTATTTCAGAGGTTCCATCCCAAATTCTTTCCAAACGTGAGTCTCTCCAAAGCCTCTCAATAGGCATCTCTTCCATTAAGCCCATTCCTCCAAAAATCTGAACAGTATCGTCTGCTACCTTATTAAGCATTTCTGAACAGAAAATCTTAACAATAGCCGCATCCTCATCCATCATTTGACCAGTAAGAGCCCTGTCTACAGCATCTTTTACTAAAAGGTCTGCGGCTCGTAAGTTCATCTTCATATCTGCTAGCTTGAAACCTGTAGCTTGGAAAGTTCCTATTGGCTTGCCAAATTGTTTTCTTTGAGCAGCCCAGTCTAAAGCTAAATCAAGAATTCGTTCTGCCTTGCCACAACAAGTCGCTCCTACCCAAATACGACCCATGCCAAGCCATTTCCCAGATAATGAAAGTCCATTACCCTCAGTACCTAGTATCTTATCAGCAGAAAGCCTAACGTCGTTAAAGCTTAGCTGGTAATTTTTATATCCCCGGTAGCTGATACACTTTGTACCCTCTTGAATATCAAATCCGGGAATACCAACATCTACTAGGAAGGCTGTAATTCTTTTTCTTTTTCCGCGAGGCGTTTCATCTTCTCCTGTAGCAGCAAATACAATCGCAAAATCTGGCATACATGGTCCAGAAATAAAATGTTTGGAACCATTCAAAATCCAGTCATCTCCTTCTTTCTTGGCGTTAGATTTCATACTCATGATATCGGAGCCCGCGTCAGGTTCTGTTAATGCAAATAATTCTCGTTTATCACCTTTTACACAGGGATAAAGGTATTCTTCCATTTGCTTTTCGTTGCAGGCTAGAAGTATTTCGGTAGGACGTGCTATCCATGAATGTAAAGCATGTGAAGTTTTTCCATACTCCCTTTCAACTATCATCATTGAAGAATAATCCAATCCCCCCCCACCGTATTTTTCTGGAAGATTAGCTGCAAATAATCCTACTTCCTTTGATTTTTCTTCTATTTGTTTGCCTATTTCATCAGGAACATAACCAAGTTTATCCACACGGTCTTCATGAGGATAAATTTCGTCAGCCATGAATTTTTGGACAGTATCTAATAGAATTTTTGAGTCGCTTGAAGTGTCATACATAGTTTATCTCAATAATTAGTTTTTTATTAATAAAAGCTTTTTTCTTGTTTCATCGGGGGTAAGAACTCTTCCACCCATTAGGGTGATTATTTTTATAACTTTTTCAACCAATTGTCCATTCGTAGCAAGCACGCCTTTTGAAAGATAAAGATTATCTTCTAAGCCAACACGAACATTGCCCCCCATAGTAACGGCTGCAGCAGCCATTGGTATTTGCATTCTTGAAATACCAAACCCAGACCAAGTTGCGTTTGATGGTAGATGATCCTTCATTGCCTTCATAGTATCAACACTTTGATCAGCGCCCCACGGTATTCCTAAACATATTTGAAACATTGGAGGTTCTTTAATTAATCCCTCTTCAATTAGCTGTTTGGCTAATCTAATATGACCTAAGTCAAAAACCTCTAATTCTGGTTTTACTCCCCAAGATTTTGTCAATTCGGCCATTTTTCTCAGGATAGGTAGAGTGGATATATAAATAGAATGATCGTTGACACCAAAATTTAAGGTTCCACAATCTAAGGAGCAAATTTCTGGCTTACACATCTCTATATGCGCTAGCCTCTCATCAGGACCTATCATGTCCGTTCCGGGGCCAGGCATCGCAAAATCATTTTCATCAGGAACCCAATCTCCGCCCATTCCTGCAGTAAGATTTATCACTACATCAGTTTTATCATCTCTTATTCTGTCAACCGCTTCTTTAAATAAGTTTACATCTCGGGATCCTTTACCAGTTTCTGGATCTCGCACATGAACATGGGCTGCAGAAGCACCTGCTTTCGCAGCTTCGATAGCAGCATCTGCAACCTCTTTTGGGGTTACTGGAACATGAGGACTTTTATCAACAGTCTCACCGGCTCCTGTAACCGCACATGTCACTATTACCTCAAAATTCATGCTAACCTCATTATTTAGTTGGATGATTATTTTGTATGGCACTCAAAATCGCAGCAATTGCGTTATCACGATCTTTAGCCATTTCAAGAAAATGCTTACCTTTTGACATGTCTTTACACCCATCAACCATCTTATCACGTAATTCTTGTGTTAATTCAGGTGCTTTAAGTCTAGTCCATGGTAATTGTAATGTAGGGCCGAATTGGTCTAAATTTGTAGCCATCCCTCCTTCACCACAGGCCACGTGAAATGCCATGCATTGACCTTGGTAAGCCATCCTAGGTGCTGGCCCATTAATTAGTGCTAAATCAATTTGTTCGGGTGTTGCTTCATCATTTGCGACCATGTGTAATGCCTCTCGCCACAATGCTTCCTGTAAACGAGTTGCAATAAATCCTGGAATTTCTTTTTTAAGCACAATTGGGACTTTACCGACCGCTTTATAGAAGCTGACTGCCTGATCAACACATAGTTTATTTGTGTATTCACTAGCAACAACCTCTACCAGTGGAAGCAAGTATGGAGGGTTAAAAGGATGGCCTACTATTGCTCTATCTTTTGTATTGCAGTTTTTTACGATGTCTGAAATTAATAGCCCAGAAGTTGATGAAGCTATAATAATGCTTGGGTTTAAAAATAAATCAATTTGGGAATAAAAATCTTGCTTTATATCTAATATCTCCGGAATGCTTTCCTGTACGAAGTCGACCTCGGTTAAGCTCTCTTTTAAGTTGGTGAAGATTTGCATTTTTTCTAACGATGCTGTTTTATCAATGCCTAATTTTTCCAATGTTTCCCAAGCCGTTTTGATTAATAATTTATAATCATCTATTTCATTCTCTGAGTGGAGATAACATTTTACATTTAGGCCTTTGGCTAGAAAGTGAGCAGCCCAACCAGCTCCTATGGGTCCACCTCCAATGCTGGCTACTGTCGAGATCTTATTTAAACTTTCCAAGCTATTTTCCTTTAAAATTTGGATCTCTTTTTTCAACAAACGCCGCCACACCTTCAGCTGCATCGTCAGATTTAAGCATATTCGAATATGTCGACAAATTGCCTGACCGCATTTCTGAAAAAGCCTCTTTTAAAGCTTTACATTCTATCGCTCTTAAAACTTCCTTTACGCTTTGCATTGCTAGTGGAGCTGTCTGCGACATTTTTTCTGCCCACTCTCTTGCAGAATCCAAAAGTAAGGATTTATCAACCACTTTATTTACCAATCCAAAGCTTTTTGCTTCCTGAGCTGACATTCTACGACCAAGAAAAAACATTTCCATTGCAATATTATATGGAATTCTTCTAGGTAACCTTTGAAGTGCACCTGCATCAGGAACAATACCTAGCGGCATCTCAGGCAGACCAAATTCAACGTGTTCTGCTGCTATAATCAAATCACAGGACATTGCAAGCTCAAAACCGCCACCAATTGCGTGACCATTTAGAGCGCAAATCACTGGCTTGTTCAAATTCCAATTTTCTGTTAATCCGGCAAAACCACCGTCTCCGTAGTCCGCCTTTTCCCACCAATTGTCTAGCGCCATCTCTCCAGAATTAACGGCTTTGAGGTCCCATCCAGCTGAAAATATCTTATCTCCTTCACCAGTAATTATTCCAACTCTAAGGTCGGGATTATCTCGTAATTCCGCAAAAGCTTTTCCAAGATCTTGACTAAGTTTAAGGTCTATAGCATTTACTTTTGGCTTATTGATTTTGATTTCTAAAATTTTTTCTTTTACTTCTACCTCTAGATGACTTGTCATTTTTTATTCCTATTGAAAAGCAGGAAGAACTTCTTCACAGAACAACTCTAGTGATCTCTTCTGTGAACCATGATCCAACCCCATCGATGCGTAATAGATAAAATTATCCACACCAAGATCTTCATAACGCTTTAATTTTTTAATAACCTCGTCTGGTGTTCCAAACAGTAGATTTTCTTCAAGCATAGTTGGATTATATTCTTCCCTATTTTCTAGTTCTTTCAAAGCAATTTCCTTGGGGAATCCGTCTTTAACGTCACCTAAATTTTTAAACAAATTTTCAAATTGGCCTAATATACGTTGAATAGCTCTGATATAGATACTAGATTCCTCTTTGTTTTTATAGACAGCAGCATGCCTCATCATCGCAAAAATAGGTTTGAAGCCATTAGAGGCACTTTCTAAAGCATCATCAAGGCGTTGTTTATAGAGCTCTGCTTCTGAAAATGGTCTAGTTAGAGGCCAAGACATTATATTGCAATGATTTTTTACTGCATAGTCATAGGTTATAGGTGCTCTAGCAGCTACCCATACAGGGGGACCACCTTTTTGCACAGGTTTTGGAACAGACGTAGATAATGGGAAAGACCAAAATTCACCATTATGCTCATAATCTCCTTCCCATAGCTTCTTGATAACTGGAAGACTCTCCTGCATATATTTCCATGCATCAGATTGTTTGAGTCCTGGGTGCATTCGATCAAATTCTCGTTGGTATGCCCCCGAACCTATACCAAATTCAAGGCGACCCTCAGTAATTAGGTCTGTGAAAGCAGCCTCTCCAGCAAGTTTGATTGGATGCCAGTACGGGGCTGCTGCTACAGCAGTACCGAGCCTTACATCGTTTGTATTTTCTGCCCACCATGTAATTATTTGAAAAGGGTTTGGTGCAATTGTCATTTCCAAGGCATGGTGTTCGGCAGCCCATACAATATTAAAACCACTTTGATCAGCCATTTGTACCATCTCTAGTGTATGGTTTTTCACGTCTTTCATTGATAAAGAGTTGTCTGCTCTTTCTAGATTTATTGCTAAATCAAATTTCATATACTTTATCCCCCTAAAAAATCCTTTATCCTTTATTTCATTACAAATGGATTAGCTGCCGGTTCATCTGACATATTCATCCAAACCGTTTTAGGTCGAGTGTAGTCATATATCGCTTGAAAACCACTTTCTCTACCATAACCTGAGTTTTTAAATCCTCCAAATTCTGCAATCGGAGACACAACCCTATATGTGTTAACCCATACTATTCCAGCATGAACTGCCTTACTTACTCTTAGACACCTAGAATTACTTTTTGAAAAAATGCCTGCTGCCAAACCATGTTTTGTATCATTAGCAAGAGATATGACCTCTTCTTCAGTTTTAAATTTTATTACGGATAGTACAGGTCCAAATAATTCAGTATCTACTATTTTTAGTTTCTGACTAGGGCACTCTACTATTGTTGGCTCGAAAAACAATTCACCAAGACCTTCGGGCGATTTGCCACCGCACAACAAGGTTGCACCTTCTTCTACAGCAAACGCAAGCTCAGTTTTAATATTTTCAAGTTGGCCTTTAGTGCATAGAGGGCCCATTTGGGTTTCGTCCAATAATGGGTCTCCAATTTTTATGTTTTTTGCCTGCTTAACAATTAAGCTTAAAAATTCATCTGCTATATTTTCTTGAAGGTATAATCTCGACCCAGCTACACAGCTTTGACCTGTTGCGCCAAAAATTCCAGCTATAGAACAATTAACTGCGTTCTCTATATCCGCATCATCAAATACAATAAAAGGTGATTTACCCCCCAGCTCTAAGGACACTTCTGCAAAATTTTCGGCAGAATTTCTAATAACATGACGCGCAGAAGTTGGTCCTCCAGTAAACGAAATCCTGGCGACCTTGGGATGGCTTGTTAATTCTTTTCCACAAGGATCTCCATGGCCTGTTATAATATTTACGACTCCAGGAGGGATACCTGCTTCTTCAACGCATTTACCAAAAGCAAGCATAGCTGCAGATGCGTGTTCGGACGCTTTTAAAACGATAGTATTTCCCGCAGCCAATGCTGGACCAATCTTTACGGCAACAAGAAACAATTGTGAATTCCAAGGAACAATTGCTGCTACAACGCCCAGTGGCTCTCTGTTTGTAAATACAAATAAATCTGGTTTATCAATTGGTAAGGTTTGACCAGAGACTTTATCAGCGCACCCAGCAAAGAAGTTAAAAAATTGTGAGATATATTTTGCCTGCCATTTAGTTTCCTTTAACATTTTTCCGGTGTCTATGGTTTCAATTTTACCCAATTCCTCAGATTTACTAGCTAGTATATCGGCTAATTTTCTGAGATGCTCTCCTCTTTCTGTCGGAGTCATTTTTGACCATGGTCCATCAATAAATGCTTTGTGAGCCGCTTCTACCGCGCTATTAACATCCTTTGTTGATGCTTCTGGTATAGTGCACCAACTCTCTCCCGTTGTGGGATTTGAGCTTTCAAAGGTCTTATTATCGGAGGATAAGACCCACTCTCCATCAATCAACATTTTAAAGTTTTCTAATCTGCCCATTTTTGCTCACACTTTCTGTTTATTCGCCGTTAAGTTTACAAGAGAAAAATGATCAAAAACAATAACTATTTATTGTATAATAAATAAAAAGTTATTTTCACAACCGTTATTTTTACGAATAATCTAACTATCAATATAGGTGAATAAAATGTCTAAAAAAATTATTGGCGATCCATTGATTATTAATGGACGAAAGCTGTCATTATCTAAGGCCGTTAGAGCTGGTGACTTTGTGTATTTAACGGGTCAAGTTCCTATGAAAAACGGTGTGGTAATAACTGAAGGTTCCATAGAAGAGCAAACAAGAATAGTGCTCGATGAAATTAAAAATACCTTGATAGAGGCTGGATGTGAGTTACAGGATGTTATTAAAGCTATGGTTTGGCTGAAAAATAAAGAAGACTTCCCAGGGTTCAATTCAATTTACGGGGAGTATTTCGACCATGATCCACCAGCTAGATCAGCCGTGGTCAGCGATCTTTTGGTAGATGTTTTAGTTGAAGTAGAAGTAGTAGCTTATAAACCTGAGTTGTGAAATGAAGAGGCAATATTTTAACGGAAACTGCTTTAAATATTTTTTTAAGGATCCTAAGTTTAAAACTATTGTTTTTGTACATGGTTTAGGACTCAACCAAGATGTCTGGTCATGGCAGGTTTCATTGTTTAAAAACCATAATGTACTTATATATGATCTTCTTGGTCATGGTGATAGTATAGATCCTGAAGGTGAGATTTCTTTAAACCTGTTTGCAGATCAACTGCTACAAATAATCAATCACATTAAATTAGAAAAATTTATACTTATTGGGTTTTCTCTGGGATCAATGATTTCTCGAAAATTTGCGTCTTTACACCCAAGCATAGTTGAAGCACTAGTTCTTTTAAATTCACCCAATAGGCTGTTGGATCAGGAAAGGGATGAAATTTTAAAAAGAGCAAAGTTGTTGAAAGACGAAGGCCCAGAGTCCACGACTGATGCGGCGATTAAAAGATGGTTTAGTATTCCTTTTCAGAAAAGCAATCCTCATATCGTTCAGCTTGTACGTAACTGGGTAAATAACAATAGAAAAGAAATTTATTCAAAAGTTTACCCTATACTATATTACGGATCTATTGACCTTAAATCGCTACATGAAAGCAAGCCGACACTTATAATAACGTGCGACCAAGATTTTGCTAATGGTCCTAATTCTGCAAAAGAAATTGCAAAAAATTTTAAAAAAAGCTATGTCTGTGTTTTACAAAACTTGAGGCATATGGCATTGGTCGAAGACTATAAAAAGGTTTTTGTAAAAATCGATGAATTTCTTGTATCATTGAATTTACATTAACATTTTTTTGATACTTAATTACAAAGTATCTTTAATGATCGCTACGCGCTTTATTTGCAAAAGAATAGGAGCTCCAGATGCTTAAAGAACTGAGAAAGATTGTAACCTTTGATGAAGATATATACAGTGAAGGAGGAAAAGAAGCCAAACCTATTCTTCGCATAATAGGTGTTGCTGCAGTATTATCTAATCCGTGGAAAGATCGGGGGTTTGTAGAGGACTTGCAACCAGAAATTAAAAGAATTGCTCCTGTGATGGGAAAAGCTTTGACCGACCGTTTGATTTCAATGGTTGGTAGTGGAGAAAAAATTGAAGCATACGGGAAGGCAGCATTAGCTGGGACCAGTTGTGAAATAGAGCATGCTTCGGCTATTATTCATACGTTACAATTTGGAAACTTTTATAGGGAAGCGGTTGGTGCAAAAAGTTACCTAGGTTTCACAAACACAAGGGGTCCAGCAAATACACAAATTCAAATACCATTAATGGATAAGCATGACACTGGGAGGCGATCACATTATTTAACTGTTCAGTTTTCCATATATGATGCGCCTGATGTCGACGAAATAGTGTGTGCTCTCGGAGCTGCTACAAGCGGCAGGCCTCATCATAGAATAGGTGATCGATACTCGGATCTAAAAGCCCTCGGCAAATCTGTTGATAATCCAGCTGGTATATAACAGAAAAGGTTCAATCAATGAAACTAGATAAATTCTACATTAATGGCGAATGGGTCTTCCCTGTAAAAGATGAAAAAATTGATATTATTAATCCATCTGATGAATCAGTTATTGGGACACTAAACGTTGGCTCTCAGCAGGATATTGACAAGGCAGTAGAGGCTGCAAAAGCTGCGTTTTCAAGCTTTGCACGGACAAGTGTAGCTGAGCGTTTAGATCTATTGAAAGAAATAAGAAGCCAATTCGAAAATCGCTTTGAGGATTTTGTGGAAGCTATAACAAAAGAAATGGGAGCGCCGGTTAAGCTTTCTCGTAGTGCACAAGCTGCTGTGGGCATGAACCATCTAAAGACAGCATTTAGAGTTTTAGAGGAGCATAAATTTGAATACCCTTTTAATGGCTACACTGTAAGGCACGAGCCAATTGGAGTATGCGGGCTAATCACACCTTGGAATTGGCCAATAAACCAAACTATATCGAAGCTTGGACCGTGTCTTGCCTCAGGATGTACGGCAATTCTGAAGCCAAGCGAAATATCACCAATATCAGCTAATATAATTGCTGAAATAATGGATACTGCAAAAGTTCCTAAAGGAGTTTTTAATATGGTGCATGGCTTGGGTCCGGTTGTAGGAGAGGCCTTATCCAACCATAAGGATGTAGACATGATGTCTTTTACTGGTTCAACGAGGGGAGGGGTCGCTGTTGCTCAGGCTGCAGCAAAGTCGGTCAAGAGAGTAAGTCAGGAACTTGGAGGAAAATCACCAAATATAATTTTTGATGATGAAAAGTTTGAACAATCGGTCACTGTTGGTGTGCAAAAAATTATGGAGAATACTGGACAGTCTTGTAATGCGCCAACTCGAATGATAGTGCCAAAGAATCGACAACATGAAGCTTTGGAAATTGCAAAAAATGTTGCAGAAAAATTGATAACTGGTGACCCTACAAAAGAAGACACAGACATTGGTCCTCTAGTAAGTCAAGCTCAATTTGATAAGGTACAAAGGTTAATTGAATCTGGGATTAAGGCTGGTGCTCAATTAGTAACTGGTGGCTTAGGCAAGCCTACAGGGCTTAATGCCGGTTATTTTGTTAAGCCAACTGTTTTTGGAGATGTAAATAACTCCATGGAAATTGCGCAAGAAGAAATATTCGGCCCCGTCTTATCAGTAATCCCGTATGAAGATATTGATAATGCGGTTCAGATTGCGAATGATACAAGCTATGGCCTTTCTGCTTATGTATGTGGTAGCGACCCCAGAAAATTAAGGAGTGTCGCAAGGCAAATTAGAGCAGGTCAAATCCATATTAATTATGGTAGCGGTGGAACTAATGCACCATTTGGCGGGTTTAAGCAATCGGGTAATGGGCGAGAGAAGGCTGAGTGGGGTTTGGAAGAATTCTTAGAGACTAAAGCTATAATGGAGTAAAGGATATCAGCAGGGGGATTTGATTTGTCTATTGACTCGGAAACAAGCAATAATTTTACAGTAGATTGTTTGCAGTATGCTAATTGGTCTAAGGAAATTTTTGAGCAGATGAGACAAGGTGGAGTTGACTGTGTCCACGTAACTATTGCTTACCATGAAAACTTTCGGGAAGCTGTTTTAAACCTTGAGAAATGGAACGAATATTTCAATAGTTATTCGAAGTATATAGTGCAAGCAGGTAGCTATAATGAAATATTATCTGCTAAGAAAAATAATAAAACAGCGATTATTTTTGGTTTTCAAAATCCGTCTCCGATAGAAGATGATATTTCTTTGTTAGAAGTTTGGCAAAAGCTTGGTGTTCGATTTATGCAGCTCTCTTATAATAATCAATCGCTCCTTGCTACAGGTTGTTATGAAAAGAATGACCCTGGCTTAACAAGAATGGGGAAAGAGGTTATTAAAGAAATGAATAGGCTTGGTATTGTTATTGACATGAGCCATTCTTCTGATCGGTCAACTTTAGAGGCAATTGATAATTCGTCGCGGCCGATTGCAATTACTCATGCTAATCCAGCTTTCTGGCATTCTGCCTTAAGAAATAAGTCAGATGAAGTTCTAGACCGAATGTTTAAAAATGGTGGTATGCTGGGATTTTCTCTTTATCCTCACCATTTACATAATGGGAGTAATTGTACTATTAAAGACTTTTGTAAAATGATTGCAAAAACGGCAGAAAAATTTGGATCAAAAAATATTGGGATAGGAAGCGATCTTTGTCAAAACCAGCCTGATAGTATCGTAGAGTGGATGAGAAATGGAAGATGGACCAAAACAAGAGACTTTGGAGAAGGAGATTCTTCTAACCCTGGCTTTCCTATTCAGCCTAATTGGTTCAAAACAAACAAAGATTTTATCAATATTAAGGATGGATTAAAGCATATTGGATTTGATAATGATGAAATTAATTCTATTATGGGACTCAATTGGATGAAGTTTTTTAAAAATTCTTTTAGTAAAGAGATATAAGTCGGTGATAGAAAAAGAAGTACAGTTGTGTGGCCCACAGCCAAATATTAGGAAGCCTTCCGATGTTATGAAACTGGAAAGAATGGGGTCCATCCATCCATCAAGGCTGTCCTTTTCAAGAATATTGATCCGTAAAATGATACAGCAAAAAACGCGCATTAGTTGTACGCGCTGGGAAATGGATAAGAACGGATTTGGTAATGCGGTTTATCAATTGAACCTCTTTGGTAAAGACTTGGCTTTAATTGCATTTTCTAATTTTCTAGAGACTTCACAAAGGACTGATAGAGTTATTGCATCTGCTTGGGATACCTCTTTTGCTCTGTTTGATGGCGTTCCATCAATTTCAGATATTGAAAGGCTTAAAACGCAGTTACCTTTTCAAGAGGCGGGTAGGTATAAAAATACAGAGCTAGTTCTGAGTAGGGCTAATAAGTCTGTAAGGATGTTTGAGCTGGTAGCGCAGTCATTAAGTGAAGGCAAGCAACCTCCAAGCGAGCTGATAAATGATATTGGATATTTAATGCGAACCACAGCGGTGTATGGAAACGGAAAATTCGGCATTGATGATAGAAAAAATCATAGTGATCTTTCTGACTTTTCTGTGCCGTTTCAGCTTGAAATGCTGACCGTGTACTTAATCAGAGGCTTTTCACTAGACCTAGTTAATCATATTGCAAAAGCCCGTAATCCTAAAAAATTTGTTCCCCTTGATAAAAAAATTCAAAGATATCTAGGAATTGGTAATGCAACGGGGCTTGGGATGGCTCCATTTTTGGTGAAACATCCTGTCTTATTGAATAATTGGTTTCAAGTTCGAGAAACTGCATTATCGCGGATGATTGATTTAGCGGAGCTCTCTAAGGAAAAGGCTGAAAGATTAATTGAGCTTACATTTAGAGTTAAAGCCTTTATTAACTCTTGGAATACTGACGATGATAGACAGAAGAAAAGAATTGATATTTTAAAAGCTGAGTGGGTATCATTAATAAATGAATTTACTTTAGAAAAATTATTAAAAATCAACGCTTTAAGAAAAATTTTTAATGTTTCGAAAAATTATTCGACAGAATGCCAAGAGCTAATCGTTTCATTGTTTTTGGAAGTTGGTGGAGATCTGATTGATGGGCTTGATCTATGTTTAGAGAGCACCAAATTGCCTATGCTCTACCCTAAAATGAGAGTGCATGAGTTAGCTGACTTAATAAAAAAGAACTTCTCTTGGGCTTTGAAAATAGATTTTTCTTTGAAAGAAAATCAATCAAGATTTTGGTACGTTTCAGAAGAAAAATTGGAGCCAAGATTGGGGAACAGGTATGAAGAGGAAGGCCAGGATTTAGAAAGGCCTTTAGATATTGCTAGGAGGGTGTATTCTTTGCATGCCGATCTTGGAAGTTTCCATGATGATATGATCGTAGCAGAATTTTTAATGAAACACCCTGAACATCGATTTATTATTCGCAGGATACAAACGAATGCTTGGGCTCCATACTCCGAAATACACGATAATTTAATTGATGAACATTGCAAACCTATTGATATGCTACGTTGTAAATTATCCTTTTTTGGCGCGTCTAAATTTGATCCGAAATCAGACAGGTGGGTTAGAGTAAACTTATTTCAAGGAGCACCTCTAAAAAACGAACTTAATGACCAAAAAAATGACGACTGGTGGATGCCTACACTCGAATATTCCTAATGGATCTTTCTTTTTCGGAGCTAAAAGACTTAGTATTTAACGCAAGTATGGGTAGCAACCTTCCTGCTGGGGTCTGTGAAGATTTATCGTTTGGTGTTAGTTTTCTAGAGTCTCGTTCTCTGCCTGGTTGCAAAGAGCTTTTATATTCCCTAAATTGTAAACGCCACCCACCCGTATCACCTCAAAAGAACGGCGTAAGTTTAATTTTTAGCAATTCGCGAGCAATTTTCGAAGGGGTTAGCGCAATTGATTTGCTTGTTTCAGAGTCTTGTAAAAGTGTGATATTGGAAAATATTGACTCTTCGATGCTTTTGGTTGGACTAGCTTCTAACTATTATGGTTTTAGTTTTAGTTTCCATAAAAATAAAGAAATCTGTGCTGTACTTTTTAATGATCAACTTAATTGGAAAAACGACAACCTCAGACGTAGCAATGAAATAGAGATACGCTTAAACAATAGTGAGCTGAATAATCCAATAGCTAAACGCTCAAGAATGTTTTTAGATGAAAATGTATTCAAAGAACTTTCTAATCTAGCATCTAACATGCTGGTTCCCGAAAGCGAACTATCTCGAAAAACGGGAGCAGGGGCTGGAAATATAGATAATGATTAATTTTGTTAGTTAAAATTACCCAAGCCTTGTAACAATGGCGCAAAATTTTGAAGCACACCAGGAAGCGACCTTATATCTTCAATTACCCCATCTTTTGCTGATACGATTGCTGAAAACAAGTCATTTCGATCCTGTGATATTTCATCAATTGAAAGACTATTAGATCCATCGTAATCAATATTAGCCATTAACGTTTGGGTAATCAGAGGCAAAAAAGGTACAATTGCAATATACACTCCAAAGGTGGTAGTCTTATCTAAGTCATCATTAGTATTTTGGCCTAAGAGAACTGAAACCAAGCTTAGGGAACGTAGTCCTCTATTTAATTCAGCTCGGTGAAGTCTCTTGTCTTTGTTTACATCTAAAAATTTAAATAAATCTTGAAGGCATTTGTCTTGCTCAGGGTTTCTGCATGACTGTACTACTGAGCTGTTTAGCAAGCTAAGTAATTCTCCATATTTGCTCTCTATTAACGGATCATTACTTTCGCATTTATAGTATATTGTGTCTTGCGTTTGCTGGTTTTTTAGAAAACTGTAATCAGACCCATCCCAGTCTTCTGGAGGATATCTTTCTACTAGTTGTCCTCTATCTATTTGATAAAAGAAGTTGAAATCTGGATTGTTATCGCTTGTTTGGAATGCTGTCCAATTTTCTACATTTTTAGGAAACACAAAATTAAATTCAACTTGACTATCATCTTCATAAATATAACCGTTGGTTCCTACAAATAAAGCATATTGTTCTATTGAAAACTTACAAGATTTACCAGACCAATACCCTTGATACTTTAAAGGAATTTGATCGGAAAACGCGTTGCTTGTCACTACGAAAAAAGAAAAAATAGCAAGTATAATTGTTCTCATATTACATCTCCTGTTATCCAAAAGGTGGACTAACCAGATATCTCAGTTTAGTTTATAATATAAATCGGTCAAAAAATCGAAAGTATTTTTTACAGCGAGGAGTTTTAGATGGCACTAGAGCACGATAACTCAATGATGGAAAACTTATACTGGTGGGGTGTGCCCACTCTCTTCAGATGTCCTCAGGAAAAAGTTTTAGGAAGCGATATTTCATTGGTGGGCGTTCCGCATTCTACCGGAAATGGGACAACGGAAAGAGACCAACATTTGGGGCCAAGAGCGCTTAGGAATATCTCAGCAATTGGTAGACGAGCACATTTAGATTTTGGAATAAATCCTTGGGATATTGCAAAAATTATTGATGCAGGTGACGTACCTTTCCCAAAGGCAAACGATAACGAAGATTGTATAGCGCAAATCACTAATTTTTTTAAAACAATAGATAATGCCAACTCTAAACCTATCTCTATTGGGGGTGACCATTCCATAACTGGTGGGATAATTCAAGCTCTTGGAAAAGGCAAAATTTCGGATGGGAAGCCTGTTAGTTTGCTGCATCTAGATGCGCATACCGATGTTTTTACGAAAGTCGATCATTTTTTAGGTTCAAAGAAGTCTGCCGCGCATTGGGGCGCTTATCTTGCTGATCAGGGTAATGTTGATCCAAAGTCATCTATGCAAATTGGTCTAAGAGGACACCCACGTACATTAGACTGGCTGGAACCAAGTTATGAGTACGGATACAATGTTGTCACAATGAAAGAATTTAGGGAGAGGGGTCTTGAATCTGTAATCGCTCAAGCAAAACAAATACTCGATGGAAGGCCTGTATATATTACGTTTGATCTTGATTGCCTTGATCCAACAATAGCACCTGCTGTTGCAAATTTGGAAGCAAGCTCTAAAGGCTTCGATATAGATGAAGCAATAAGTTTAGTAAGGCTCACAAGAGGCATGAATATCATTGGTGGAGATATTGTTTGTATGATGCCAACAAAAGATAGTCCAAATAATATAACCGCACATACAGCTATGGCTATAATGTTTGAGATGATATGTGTAATGGCCGAAAACAAGAAAACTTCAAAAATGTGAAGTCATTTTTTGTTTTTTTCAAGAATTTGACTAACTATATATCAAGAGTTCTAAGGAGACTGTGATGATAATAAGGTTCTTAACGTTCGCTGCGTATGCTTTTTCGTTTTTCACCCTAGTGGGCGCTGGAGGGTTGCCCACCTCAAATTCAGGTGGAACATCTTCAAGTAGTGGTTCATCCTCAAACGGTTATTCAGGGGGTGCCAGTAATTCTTTATCAAATCCCTTAACCGCGCTTGAATTAAAAAACGGTCTAAATATGGTGCAATCACTTGTATATGGAAAAAAATATGAAAAGGCTGAAATTAAATTAATTTCACTTGAGGTAAAATTTCCACAAAACGCAGACATTCAGAATTATTTGGGCTTTGTTAGCCGTAAAATGAGTAAATTAGGGAAAAGTGATGCTTACTACAAAAAGGCACTTCAATTAAACCCAATGCACAAAGGAGCCTTAGAGTATCAGGGTGAGTTATTTCTACAGTACAAAAATTTAGAAAAGGCAAATGCTAATCTGAAGTTGCTTGAACGAATTTGCGGTGTAAACTGTGATGAGTATAAAGGTTTAAAAAAAGCTATTGAAAATTTTAAGTAAGAAAAAATTAAATATATTTTCATGACATAATATTGTTTAAAGCTTGAAAATTTTATATCGAGGTTTGTTATGTGTGGGATAGTTGGTCTGTACGCAAAAAAAGAGAATATATCTTCAAATCTAGGGCTTCATCTATCAAAAATGCTTGAAAGTATGAGCGATAGAGGTCCCGATAGTGCTGGATTAGCGATTTTTGGGAAGCCAATTGCAAAGAGAGCTAAAATAATGGTTCAGTCTCAGTCCCCCGAAGATGATTTTCAAAAGCTAAAAAAGTTTTTATCTACTAAGAAAGAAATATCCTTCAGTTTTGAAACTCATTCCACACATGCAGTCATAAAGCTTGACGTGAAGCAAAAAGATAAGGTTATTAATCTCATAAATGATACCTTCCCCAATTTGAGAATATTAAGTGTTGGTAAAAAAATGGAAATTTATAAAGAGGTAGGCAGGCCTGCTGAAGTAGTAAAAAGATTTGAAATAGCTAAAATGAAGGGTTCCCACGGTATTGGGCACACCCGTATGGCAACAGAATCTGCAGTTACAACACTTGGTGCACATCCATTCTCCACAGGTGAAGATCAGTGTTTGGTACATAATGGGTCGCTATCAAATCATAACTCTCTTCGAAGAGAACTAATGAGAAAAGAGATGACTTTTGAAACAGAAAATGACTCTGAGGTAGCTGCCAGCTTTATTACTTACAGAATGAATAGTGGAAAAACGCTTAAAGAAGCTTTGGAAAGCGCCCTCTTAGAGCTTGATGGTTTTTATACGTTCGTTGTTGGTACGGAAAATGGTTTTGGCGTTCTAAGAGATCCGATCGCCTGCAAGCCCGCTGTACTGGCAGAGACACCAGATTATGTAGCTTTTGGCTCCGAGTATAGAGCCTTAACCTCTTTACCAAAAATAGAAAAGGCTAAGGTCTGGGAGCCAGAGCCCGCTACTGTTTATTTTTGGGGACATTGAAAATGACTATTCTTGATTTTAATAAATTGTCCTTGAGAGACATTAATAAGACTTTGCAAGGATCTGATAAAAATAGCTTTTTTTCTATTAGAAATCCAAAAGGAAGCCACGCGTTAGCTGTTGGTATTAATAAACAGATTACTGTGAAAGTTGTTGGTAGTGTTGGATATTACTGTGCAGGAATGAATAAATTTTCTGATATCAAAGTTGAAGGATCAGCTGGCCCAGGGTTAGGCGAAAATATGATGTCAGGTAACATTCATGTTACCGGTGATGTAAGCCAATATGCAGGAGCTTCGGGACATGGGGGAAGTATCCTAGTCGAAGGAAATGCCTCTTCAAGATGTGGTATTTCAATGAAGGGTGTAGATATCATTGTAAAGGGAAATGTTGGCCACATGTCTGCCTTTATGGCACAGAAGGGGAATTTGGTTATTTTCGGTAATGCTGGACATGCATTAGGGGATAGCATATACGAAGCCAATATATATGTCGCAGGTGAAGTTGCCTCTTTAGGTGCAGATTGTATTGAGAAAAAAATGACAAAAAAGCATCTTAGTAAATTAGAAAATATTTTATCAAATGCTAATGTTTCTGATTATAATCTTGATACCTTTAGGCGCTTTGGATCTGCTCGTTCACTTTATAACTTTAATGTAGATAACGCTAAAATATATTAGGAAAATTACGTGAAAAGAAAATCAATAACAGAGCCAAGAACTTCGCATACTTTCGATGCATATACAAACTCTGAAATTAGAAGAGCAGCTGAGACTGGTATATATGACATAAGGGGAGGGGGATCTAAAAGAAATTTACCGAACTTTGATGATTTATTATTTCTTGGAGCTTCAATTTCTAGGTATCCCTTAGAGGGCTATAGAGAATCTTGCAATACAAAAGTGATCTTGGGTGACCGATTTAGTTCTAATCCTCTTAATCTTGAAATTCCAATTACTGTAGCAGGAATGAGCTTTGGAGCTCTATCCGCACAAGCAAAAGAGGCTTTAGGAAGAGGTGCTAGTTTAGTTGGAACGTCAACAACAACAGGTGATGGAGGAATGACAAAAGAGGAAAGAGGTCACTCAAAACAGTTAGTCTATCAACTTCTTCCTTCTAGATACGGAATGAACCCTGATGACCTTAGAAAGGCAGATGCAATCGAAATCGTTGTGGGTCAGGGTGCAAAGCCAGGTGGTGGAGGAATGTTACTTGGTCAAAAGATAAATGATAGAGTTGCAGAAATGCGAACGCTGCCAAAAGGAATTGATCAAAGATCACCATGTAGGCATCCTGATTGGACAGGGCCAGACGATATGGAGATAAAGATACTTGAGTTGAGAGAAATTACTGGGTGGAAGGTTCCTATTTTTGTAAAAATTGCTGGTTCCAGGCCATATTATGATGTAGCTCTAGCTGCTAAATCTGGTGCCGATGTCGTAGTTGTTGACGGAATGCAAGGAGGTACAGCAGCGACTCAAGAGGTATTTATCGAAAATGTAGGTATGCCCACGCTGGCGTGTGTAAGGCCTGCTGTAAGAGCATTGCAGGAATTAGGCTTGCATAGAAAGGTACAGCTCATTATTTCAGGAGGAATAAGGAATGGTGCTGATGTAGCAAAAGCATTGGCTTTAGGTGCTGATGCAGTATCTATTGGATCTGCTGCATTGATTGCACTTGGAGACAATGATCCCAGGTATCAGAAAGATTATGAAAAATTAGGTACAACAGCTGGTTCTTTTGATGATTGGCACGAAGGTCTCGATCCTGCAGGAATAACTACTCAAGATAAAAAACTGGCTAAGCGTTTAGACCCTAAGCTAGGGGGAAGGCGGTTGGCAAATTATCTTAACGTAATGACAATGGAAGCGCAAACCATTGCAAGAGCTTGTGGTAAAAATGATCTTAGAAACTTAGAGCCAGAAGATCTATGCGCTTTAACGGTGGAGGCGGCTGCGATGGCTGGAGTGCCATTAGCTGGAACCAACTGGATCCCTGGCACTTAATTAGTCTAAAAAACTTTTTCTAATTTGCTCCAAAGTTTCTACTTCATTAGTTGGCTTATCCCATCTAATTCTTTTGAACCTAGGAAAACGTAAAGCAATTCCTGACTTATGTCTATTGCTCAAAGACATTTCATCAAATGCAATCTCTACGACTAATGTTTTTTCAACCTCTCTAACAGGTCCAAATCGGTTTATAGTTTTTGTTCTTACAAATTTATCTAATCTATTTAACTCTTCATCGGTAAAGCCGGAGTATGCCTTGCCTATAGGCACAAGTTCCTTTTCCTTGTTGAATACACCAAAAGTATAGTCTGAGTAAAAAGAACTCCGCTTTCCATGTCCTCTTTGTGCATACATGATTATCGCATCTACATTCTTTGGGTTTCTTTTCCATTTAAACCATTTGCCGCGCGGTCTCCCAGCAATATAAGGACTGGAAACTGATTTAATCATCACGCCTTCATGTATTTGTTTGTTGGATATATCTCTTATTTTGTCTAAAAATCTCCAGTCTTTAAAATCAATTGTTTCCGATAAAAACATTGGAGATCTATTCGTGCTAAAATAGGAATTCAGAACTTTTTTCCTTTCAAGTAGCGTTTTATCTCTTAAATCATCGCCGTTGAAAAACAAAACATCATATATCTTTATAAAACATGGATTTTTTTTTATAAACTTTTCTGAAGGAGCTTTTTTGTTCAGCCTTTGCTGAAGATCGTTAAATGTTTTTGGATCATTGTTAATTCCAGCGAGTAATTCTCCATCTAGTACAAAATCACCTTGTATTGTCTTAATTATTTCTGGAAAAGACTTAGAAACTTCATCACCTGTCCTTGAATAAAGGCGACATCCTTCACTATGGCTTACAATTTGAACTCTAATTCCGTCCCATTTATATTCAGCAACGAAATCTTTTGGATTTGCTACTGCCAAATCTTTTTCCATCACAACCGGATGAGCAAGCATCATTGGATGAAAAATGTCATAGATCGAAATTTTCGGTTTACTACCCTTGTTCTCAAGCCACGAAAACAAATTAATGTAAGGAAAGTGTAACCCATGCCAAATCTTTTCAATTTCATCAAGATCAACGTTGCCATAATTTGCTAGTGCTTGCTTTACCAGCCTGCTTGATACCCCAATGCGTAAGCCTCCTGTAAAAAGTTTAATGAAAGCCCATCTCTGATCAGCCGTACTAATGTTTAGAATATTAATTATATAGTTATTGAGCTCATCAGTTTTAGCCTTTTTTAGGTTTTCGAATAAAGAAGAAAGTCTTGGCATGTTGCCACTTTTTTCTTGGTCCCATAACAAAGATATAGTTTCAGCTAAATCACCTACATAGTCGTAAGATAGGTCAAATAAGTGTTCGTCTTGCTTTTCTTTGATTAAATTTTTAAAGAATGAAGCTTTTATGTTTTTAAAGTTAAGTGAGCCGGTAAGTGCTGCCAAAGCATAGCCTCGGTCGGGGTCAGGTGTTGAGCTAAAATACTGTTCTAATAGTGATAGTTTTCTGTTCCTCGAGCTCGTCAAAATAAGATCTGATAGTAAATTCGAAAAAGCTTTCATTATAGTTCGTTTGCTTCATCTCTATGTTGAAGAGAAAGCGGCTCAGCTTGAACTCCGTTTTTTTCGCACCAATATTTCAGAGCATCTTCTCTTCCGTGTGTTATCCAAACTTTTTGTGCACCAGTCTGTTTAATAGTATTGGTAAGCTCATTCCAATCGGAATGATCCGATATAACAAGAGGAATTTCAATTTGGCTCTGCTTAGCGCGCTGTTTAACTTGCATCCAGCCTGAAGCATAACATCTAGTAATATTTTCAAAACGTCGTGACCATCTATCCTTGAGTGCAGAAGGGGGTGCTACAATGATTTTCCCTTTAAAGTCTTTTTTATTGTCTAAAGTAGCCTTTCTTAGGGTGCCAAGCCTAATTCCCTTGCTCTGATAAAAGTCACACAATTTATCCATTGATCCATGAACAAAAATATCGTCTGAAAAACCTGCCTCTCGAAGAAGCCAGATAATCCTCTGCGCTTTACCGAGTGAATAAGCTCCAATTAAGAATGTATTTTCTCTATGTTTGGAAATATTATCCAGCAATCGCTCAATTTCCATTTCTGGTTCATTAAATTTAAATATTGGCAATCCGAAGGTAGCCTCGGTAATAAGCAAATCACATGGAACGACCTCAAAGGGATCTAAATGTCGATCTAATATTGTTTTATAGTCCCCAGTAATCACAATTCTATGCTTTGGTGTTTCTAATAAAACTTGTGCGCTTCCCAATATATGTGCCGCAGGATAGAGCGTAACGCTTATCCTTCCTATTTTCACCGAATGCCCATATTTAATTGTTTGAAAACTTCTTGCACAGTTCTCACCATATCTAATTTTCATAATCTCAGAGGTTTCAGGAGTACAGAGTACATGCTTGTGACCTGCTTTTGCGTGATCAGCGTGCCCATGGGTTATTATTGCCCTTTCTACAGGAAAAAAAGGGTCTATATATGTATCGATGTCTCTAATATACAGTTTGTTATCAATAGATATCATATTTAGAAAGATTAGTTATTGCGGTAAATTTTAAACATAATCCAATTGACGTGTGGCTCAAGAAAAAAGGTTGGTCTTTATATGACCATCAAATTGAAACCTTAAGATTGATTAAGGAGGGATTTG
Organism: uncultured Alphaproteobacteria bacterium; assembly: GCA_902537215.1. GTDB lineage: Bacteria > Pseudomonadota > Alphaproteobacteria > Rhodobacterales > Rhodobacteraceae > CACIJG01. The sequence continues at coordinate 18,613 of CACBAM010000007.1, read as the reverse complement.
ATGTAATTTTACATGCGCCAACCGGTGGAGGTAAAACAATTGGTGGTTTTATGCCATCAATTGATGATTTTATAAATAATAATTACAAAAGCCAGGAATTCCATACTTTATATATATCACCCTTAAAAGCCTTAACAACTGATGTTCAAAGAAATTTACTCAATCCTATTAATGATTTAAAAATTAATATTACAGTAGAGACCCGCACGAGTGACACGTCAACGTACAATAAAGCTAAGCAAATTAGAAAGCCTCCTAATTTTCTGATGACAACTCCTGAGTCATTCGCACTTCTGATGGCAAGGACGGATGTCATTAATTTGTTTAAGAATTTAAAATTTGTTATTATTGATGAGCTACATACATTTTTCGATTCAAAAAGAGGGCACTTATTAAGCTTAAATTTAGCAAGGCTACGATCTATAAAACCGTTTCAAGTAATTGGGCTCTCGGCTACTTTGAAGAATACTAATCTTGCTAAAAAATATCTTTCAAATAATAAGAATACAAAGCTTGTTAGTACTCATTCAAAGGCCGCACCAGAAATTACGATATTAAATTCAGGAAATAGAATTCCTTGGTCGGGCCATTCCCCGAGATATGCTCTTTCAGAAATATATTCAGAAATACTTAAATTTAGGTCATCTATTCTTTTTGTAAACACACGAGCTCAGGCGGAAATATTATTTGAAAGCCTCTGGGCGATTAACAATAAGAATAAAAAAATAGCGATTCATCATGGAAGTCTGGAAAAAGAGCTTAGGAAAAAAGTAGAAAAGGAAATAGTAGAAGGGCATGTAGAGTGTGTAGTTGCCACCAGTTCATTAGACTTGGGTCTTGACTGGGGTAATATTGACTTGGTTATGCAGATAGGAGCTCCTAAAGGTGTTGCAAGGTTGGTTCAGAGAATTGGTAGAGCAAATCACACGATAAATACTCCTTCAAGAGCTATTCTAGTTCCAACTAATTGTTTCGAGTATGTAGAATGTATTGCTGCAAAAAAGTGTGTAGAGTTAAATTTTCTTGAAGATGAAATATACTCTGAAGGCTCTTTAGATGTACTTGCCCAGCATATTGTTGGTGTTGCAATTTCCCAAAGATTTAAAAAAGAAGATTTATACAAACAAATTAAAGAGGCATGGCCGTACAGAAATCTTAATATTGAGGATTTTGAAAAAACTCTTTCATTTGTTGAAAATGGAGGTTATTCCCTTCAGGCTTATGAGGAGTATTCACGGCTGAGGAGGGATGGAGAATATTATGAAATTAGAGATAAATCACTAGTCACAAAATATAAAATGAATGTTGGAACTATTGTTGAAGCGGAAATGTTGCGTCTTAGGGTAGGCAATAGATATTTAGGAAATATTGAGGAGTGGTTCATTAGTGGTTTATCAGCAGGGGACACATTTATATTCGGCGGAAAGAGGCTGATGTTTGAGAAAGTTATTGGTAATATCGCATATGCTAAAATAACTGCCCTCGAGCATCAAAAAATACCATCTTTTAAAGGAGGAAATTTACCACTGTCGACCCATCTCTCAAGAACCGTAAGAAAGATTTTTTCTAAACGACTTGATGCAGTAGATCTTCCTGATAGTTTAAAAAAATGGTCAGAGCTGCAGACAAAGTTTTCTTCCTTCCCGAAAGAGAATGAATTCCTTGTCGAAACCTTTAAGAGAAAAAATGGTAAGCAGGAAAAATATTATATGGCAGTTCACCCATTTGAAGGAAGAAACACGCACCAAACTCTAGGATTTCTTATTCTAAGACGAATTAAAAAGCTTGGCGTGCAACCATTTGGATTTGTTGCGAATGATTATTCTATTTTATTTTCATTTTCTAAAGAAATTGAAGACATCGACTTCCTTTTTTCTAAAGATATTTTAATCGAGGATTTATATGAATGGTTAGAAGAAACTCCATTAATAAAAAGATTATTTAGAGAAATCGCTATAATTTCCGGATTAATTTATAAAAATCTTCCAGGCAACCAAAAAACGGGTAAACAAGTGACCTTTAATACTGACTTGATTTATGAAGTATTAAGAAAGCATGAGCCGCACCATATATTATTAAAAATCACTACAGAAAATGCTAAGAAAGACCTTGTTGATCTTGATAGGCTTTCAACGTTTCTATTCAGAATTAAAAACAAAATTAAGATAAACAAACTCAATAGAGCATCTGCTCTAGCCTTCTCTTTACTCTTTGAATATCATAAAGAGACACCAGATAAAAATGAACTAGATAATTTTTACTTAGAGAAGCTAGAGAACGAATTGCTCGAAGAAGTTAATGCATTATAAGGACGTTATTTTTGCTAATAAAAAGTTCTCCTTCTTTGCAAATGGCGAACTTTATTGGCCAAGTAAAAAGACTTTGATTATTTCTGATTTACACTTTGAAAAAGGTTCGTCTTTCAATAAGTCAAATCAGTATATTCCACCTTTTGATACTATTGAGACACTTAGACAACTTTCAAATTTTATACACAATCATCCTGTCGAAAAGATAATTTTTCTAGGCGATTTGATCCATGACAAATTAGCTTTTCAAAGGATGACTGCAAAATCAAAAAAACTTTTTTTTAAAATCCTTGAAAATATCGATTGTACCTTAACCGTCGGTAACCATGATAATATTAGTTTTCTAAAAGATATTGGATTAACCTTAACTGACAAGATTGTTATTGATGGTATTTGTTTCAGCCATTACCCATCAATTGATCAGAGGTTTTCTGTTTTTGGTCACTATCATCCAAAAGTTAAGCTTATAATTAATGCTAGAGGAATTTGGGTTGCATGCTTTGTATTAAATAAAGAAAGAATATTGATGCCGTCATATGGTTACTATACGGGAGGTCTTTCTATAAAGAGCGTACAAATACAAGAGCTATTTGATGCCCAATACGAAATTTTTCCTTTAGCGAAAGAGAAAATTTACAAGCTGAGTTTAAATAAATAAATTCTCTTTATTTAAACCGTTAATTGCCAATGGAAGAACAACACGGACATGATGACGTATTTATTATTTTAAGAGATTGTGGTCTTTGCATTATTCCTGTTCCAATGCTTGTTAAATTATCTTTTTTAATAACCTTGTTGAATTCACCTCTTTTCTTCGCACCAGACCATCCAGTATAAATTTCAAGTTTCATATCAGAATAAGAAATATCAATTTCAACTGAGCTTTTTCCAGTTGCTTTCCACATGTCGTAGAGATATCCATCCCTTTTGACCTTAACAGCAGATAAGTCTGGTATCTTTTTTATAAATATCTTAGAAGGACTATTCTCCTTGCTTTTATTTGCTACTTTAAGTTTTATATGTAATGTTTGGCTGTTAGGGTCGTTGAATGCCTGCTCGACCAAAATATTTGGAAAGTCGACACCTTCAAGCGATGGAGCATCGAATTTTTCTAAATTAGGGTTTCTAAATAGGTTTGACCATGCACCTGATTTCCCAACTTCAGCCATCATAGCCAGTGCAGCCCATTGTCCTCTTGGCCATTTTTCATTCAAATTAAACCAATAACCAAAGTTTATATTATTCTCCCCAAACCATCGCGGCTCAAAGTGTTCTTCAGCAAAAGCTCTCAAACGCATTTCTACTGTTGTATCCCCAAATTCCTTTGCACAGGCTAACCCAAGAGCCATAAATCGTGGTTCAGGCTTCATTTTTATTTCTTTGTTGATATTGTCCCAACCAAGTTTTTTAACCGCTGTTCGATATAAAAACTCCGCAAAAATTGGATCTTGAGGCATCATATAAAAGGCTATTGTCAATCCATTAGATGGTCCAGCTGCATGAATATGATCAATTAATGGATCATAATAGATTGGTGTCCATTCTAGCGCTCCTGAACTATCAAAGCCGTAATATTTATCTTTCGTATGTTCTACCCATTCTGGATAAACAGAGTGTGTATTTTTTTGAAAAATTGCGTCATAAAGTTGAAGACCTAATCCTGCTGCCGATAAGCAATATGGCCATATTTTTGTATTTTCACAATGTGGGCCCATCTTGTTTTTTGTCCATTGTGAAGATAAATGTTCAACTAATCTATGTTGTGTCCAATCAAACTTCGATCTATCGAACCCAGCTACCTGGAAACTTGAACCCCATGTGTCTTCGCCGGTCGTGTAGACATGTAAGCTTTGGATCAAATTTAGCCAACCTTTAAAAAATAAATTTCCATCTGCACCAATTGGATCTTTCTGTAGACCCCAAGGCTCAATGCCGTTTGCAACCCAGCCTGGAGTATCATATTTTCCTACCAAGTGATCTGGTATCCAAAGATCTATCCATTCTTGAGGATATTTGCCTCGATTAGGATCAGGGCCAATTTGGGTTAACCAATCGTAAGCAGCCCAAAAAGTAAGATGTCGTTCACTCAACCCTTTTAAAATGAAAGCATACACTTCTCGCCATGCTGGTGTAACATCCGCCATCAACCCGAGTGCGTAGCTAGACTCTGAAAGATCAAATCTAGCAAAATTCAATACTGGGGGGTTAGATGTTTTATCCCACCAATCTAAGGGTTCGCCGTCTTCAGACCAATCATCATTAATTGAAACTTTCCGGTGTAAAAAAGTTAGCCAGCCAAGCGTTTTATCATTTAATGATGGAAGACTTTCAATATTCATGCTGAATTTTAACATAAATAAAAAAATAGTGGTAAGTTTCTATTTGAAACTAATTAATTATTAGTAAAAATATATGCTGGCCACTTACTTCATTTATCAAATTGAGAATTAATTAATGCCCAAAAAAGAAATTGACCGAAAGATTGCAGTAATTTTTGCTACTGACGTAGTGAATTACAGTAAGCATATGGAAATAGATGAAAGCGAAACTGTAAAAAGTCTTAGATTTTATGAAAAGATACTTAAAGGGTTGTTTAAAAAATATAATGGCAATTTATTTAATTCGGGGGGCGACTCTTTTTTGGCGGAATTCGTTAGCGCTGTAGATGCGGTGGAGTGCGCTGTTGATTTTCAAAAAGAGATAAAAACTAGTAATTTATCATCATCTACAAAGATTGCGCTGGACTTTCGTATTGGTATCAATACGGGAGACGTAATAAAGGAAAAGGGAAATTTATTGGGTGAAGGGGTAAATATAGCAGCCCGACTAGAAGCATTAGCATTAGCAGGTGGAATCTCAATATCAAAAAGTGTTTTTGATTATGTGAAAGGTAAAACAAAACATAAATTCAATGATCTTGGCATTCAAAAAGTAAAACAAAACGAATTCCATGCTTTTGATATTGTGTTAGATCCTTCCCAAAAAAGAACTCTGAAGCCTAAGCGGTCAAAAGGTCTCATAAGCATTCTAGCTGTAGGCATTTTAGTTTTAACTATAGGTGTGTTTTCCTTTTATTTAAATGACGATACGGAAATAAAGAATGCTGAACAAATTATTGCCGAGTCTGATCGGCCAATGGTTTTAGTAATGCCATTTGAAAATAGATCAGGAAATAAATCAGACGACCAGCTCAGTAGTGGGATGACCGATATAATTATCTCTTCATTAGCCAGTCATCCAAGGCTTTTAGTGCAATCAAGCAGCACTAGTAATTTCATAAAGAAAAAAGGTATGTCTGATCAAGAAATAAAGAATGAATATTATGTGAACTATATCCTAAGAGGATACAACCAAGTTTCAGGAGAAAAAATTAGAACTACGGTAGAGCTTTCAGATGTTGTAAAGAATAAGATAGTCTGGACAGACAAGTTTGACTTTCAATTGAATGATATATTTAAAATTCAAGATACAATTTCTGAAAAAGTACTAAAAAAACTTCAAATTAAACTAACTCTAGGAGAGTCCTTTGATGATGATAGAAAATATTTTAAGGACCCCGAAAATTGGCAAAGGTTTCTAAAAGCTAACCCTCTTTTCCTTTCTATGTCATTAGAGGGTGTCAAGGAAGCTGGGAAATTATTTGAGACTATTTTTGAGACAGAACCAAATAACCCTGTTGTTCTTTCTATGTATGCCTGGTATTTCACAGCTGAGGCAAATGTAGGGCTACGTGATTGGAATATTGGAAAAGATATGATAGAAACTGCCAAGCGAGCAGTCAAATATGGCCCAGATTTATCAGATGCCAATAGCCTTCTAGCAACTTTAATGGCTAAAAATCCTAAGGAATTCCCTGAATATTCAGAAGAAGAATTGCTTGAAGCCGCTAGGAAATATGCGATTAATTCATCAGATTTAAATCCGACCGGCATCATAAGTATTTTATCCGCTGCAAATTCTCTTTTTATCGTAGGCCTGTATGATCAGGCGGTTGAGAGTTATGAAAAAGCTTTAAAAGTAGCTCCTCATCCACCAGGGAACGTAAAGTTAAACTATGCTTTAGCGCTTACATATTTGAAAGAGTATGAGAAAGCCTATAAGTTGGCGTCTGAGTTATCAGAAAACGAACAATACTTTGGAGGGTCACAAATGGGGGCTCTTGGAATCAGAGCCTTTATAGATATGGAAAAGGGCAGGTCAAATGATGCCAAGAAATTAGCCGAAAGGATATTAGAAATTGATGGTAGTATTAATTTTAAAAAATTAAGAAGAGCCATGAAAACCTTCATAATTATGGATAGATCTTTTATGGAAAAGTTATCAAGTAATTTTAAAAAGGCAGGAATACCGTCCTAAAATTTCATCTGAGATCCATATTGACCTCTTGCCTATTAGTCTATTTTGTATCAAGATAGTTCATATTTGGAACCTATAAAAAAGGGCTTGATTCAAAAATGAGTTCATCGATCAGTAACGAAAAATCTATTAACAAGCGCTATGTGCAGGGCTTAAAGATTGCAGCAATTACCCTTTTTGGCTTATACTTAATGGGAGTATCAACAGCAATAATTTTGCCTGGTTTAGAAGCACCTTTTACAAGGCAAATACTTACTTTTCTATTTTTAGGTGGCTTGCTAATCTATGGCAGTGTTGCTGTTTTTGTGAACGAGTCCCGCTATCGTATTTGTCTTTTTTTAGCGGTACTCATGCAGATGTGTTTCCCCATAGCGATTTTTTTTATACTGAACTATGAGTATACTTTTGCTAAATTTCCAGATCTCATGGGTGGTCGAATTATGGACTACGCTTTTATTGGTGCTGCAGGTCCGATGGTAGTGTCGGTTATGTTTGCTAGATTTTACCTTTCACTTTTTCTTATTTTTTATGTCTTAGCGATAACAATATTTCAAATATTTGCTATTTCTTCAACTCCAGAATTATTTTTCTCATTTAATTACAATGAAATAGCAACAAATATTAATGCAATTAATGGTCAAGTTTTATTTAATAACTCAACGTATCTCATAGTAGTAACTGCCGGACTAATAACACTGGCATGGGTAATTGATAGAAATCTTAAGGAAGCTACATTACAAGAAAGATCTAATAATTTATTAGGCAGATACTTTTCTCCAGAAGTTAGAGAAGAAATAGAAAGCAGTAAACTTGATTTCAATCAAACTGCGGAAAAAGAACAAAACATCGCCGTTATGTTCACTGATATTTCTGATTTTACAAAGCTATCTGAGGGATTGGAGCCCAAGGAGGTTCTTGAGCTACTTTCAGAGTATCAAACCAAAATGGTAGCTGCGGTATTTCAGAACGGTGGATCGGTAGATAAGTTCATTGGTGATAGCGTAATGGCGACTTTTGGAACTCCAGTATCTAGAGGTAATGATGCTCAAAATGCTCTCAATTGCATTAGACAGATGCAGATTTCAATGCGAGAATGGGAGAAAGAACGTTCAGATAAAAATTTGCCCGTTATAAAGCATAGAGTGGGGGTGCATTATGGATCATGCTTCGTTGGAAACGTTGGGAGTGAAGATCGAGTTGAATTTACTGTCATTGGAGATACTGTGAATGTAGCTAGTAGAATTTGTGAGGCATGTAAAGAGGTTAAATCCGATGTTTTAATGTCTGACGACGTTAAATTGCGACTCAGTGAAAATTTACCTACACAAGAAGTAAAAAATTTTGAGGTTCGGGGAAGAGATAAAAAAATAACACTTCATAAGTTAACTGTATAAGACAGATTTTCTCAAAGAAGAAAATTCTACATGTTAAATAAATTAAAGGCCGACTGATTAAATATAGATTTTTTTTTAGTAAACTTTCAATCAATAAGAATTTAATAGTTTAAAAGCTACTTCAGGCATATTTTTTCTGAACTTTTGTCAAAATCCATATAAACAACGCCCCAAATATAAAACACATCAACATAAAAATTAATCGATGCTCAAAAGGCATATCATTCATAAAGGGGTAGGGTAGGCCGGCAGTTATTTTACCAACTGGAATATCACTATTCGGTTGAACAAAAATCTCCAGCCATCCGAAATATCCAAAGTTTATAAAAAAGGCAAATGTTGTAATTCTATAGAAATCACTAAATGCCTTTTTCAAAAAAAAATGCATCAAAAAATAAAAGTGCTGGTCCAGCAAAGTGCAAATAGATTTCACGAGAAAAGTTTAGTCTTTCTCCTGCATAATAATCAAAGTTGGATCAATAAAAAAAGTCCCCAATATAGTACAATTGTAAAGAAGCCCATCAAAGCCGATATAGCAATAAATGGTGCCGATCTATCAAATATTTTAAAACTAGAAGATAGAGTTAAAAAGATCAAAGCAACAAAATTCGCTATCAGTGACCACAAAGTAAAAAATCGTAACTGCTTTCCAAATCCGGTCTCCAAGAAAACTTTAGACCCCGAAAAGAAAAAGATATCTAGCACAAAAAAAGGGCTAAAGATAAACAAGTAAATCTAAAGAGAGTTACAAGCATATAGACTTTCCATTCTCTTTTAAAAAGTTAATAACCGCATCACATACAATTTTATTTTTTCATTTTAATAGCAAAATAACATATAGAACTATCTTATGATTTGCAATTCTCAACAATAGAGAATTAATATAATGTTAGGATACGCAAAGACTATTTTAAGCTTACAAATAATTTTTGAGAATATTTAGTTATGGATCGAGCAAAAACTGTTCTTTATTTTGGGTATGGGTCAAATATGTCAACTCAGTATCTCATAAAAAGAAGAAAAATTATCCCTCATGAGAGCAATGTTGGGGTTTTAAAAGATTACCAATTAATAATGAATATGGGTGGCCCAAATTTTCTGGAGCCCTCCTTTGCAAATATAAGAAATTGTAAAGGTGTAAAAGTTGAAGGTGTAATACATAGAATTGATAAAGAAGATTTGCAAAAGATAGTGAATACAGAGGGAGAAGATTATAAGTTAGTGAAATTATCAGTTTATGTAGAAGGCTTAAGAAAAACAGCATATACGCTTATATATAAAACAAACGAAGCTAAAGATATTCCTCCATCCAAAAGATACTTAAAAATTTTAATAAGCGCCGCTAAAGAAAACAATTTATCGCAGAAATATATAGATAGTTTAGAGCGAAGGCCTAGTGTTTATTATCCGATTTTATCCGAGATTTTTTCTTTAAGAGTATACTTATGGGTTTGGTTGAGGACCTAAATTTGGCTCAAAACACATAAGTAAATTAATATAGATATAGCTCACTCATATAAATTTGGAATAATAAGATCTTTTTTAATAAATATAGATAAATATAATAAATTTATCAGGTAATAAAAACTAAAAAGGTTTAAAAATGACAGTAGAAATAGTTAAAACAGATGATGTCTGGACAATTATTCACAATCGTCCTGAGGCACGGAATGCGATGGATCCAGAGTCAGCTGATGATTTGGTAGAAGCATTTAATGAATTCAATAATAGCGATGCAAAAGTTGGAGTTTTTTATGGAGAGGGAGGAGCATTTTGTGCTGGTTGGGATCTCAAGTATGCTCATACCTTGGGTGAAAGTAGAGAAGAGCTTCACAAGCTAGATTTCCCTATAGGGTCTTCTGAGCCGCCGAGAGGTCCATTAGGGCCATCTAGAATGGAACTGAATAAACCTTTAATCGGTGCTATAGAGGGTCCTGCAGTAGCCGGGGGAATGGAGCTCGCGCTTTGGTGCGATATAAGAATTATGGCAGAGGACGCTTATTTTGGAGTTTATTGTCGTCGTTGGGGTATACCACTGCTTGATGGAGGTACAGTTCGTCTTCCGAGACTTGTTGGTCAAGGTAAAGCACTTGAGATTGCGATGACTGGTCGGAAAGTAACAGCTCAAGAAGCATATCAAATAGGATTATGCGAGAAAATTGTGAATACTGGAAGTACTCGTCAAGAGGCAGAGGCCATGGCACGTGAAATAGCTCGATTTCCTCAGGCAGCAGTATTGGCTGATCGTAGGTCTATAATCGAGACACGGGGACTGACTATCCGAGAGGGTTTGAAGTTGGAATGGATGAATGGAGTAGATGCTAATCCCAAGGAAGGTCTAGCGGGTTTAGAGAGGTTCTCAACCGGTGCGGGTCGGCATGGTGATTTCGAGAATATTTAATATTCAATATGTAATCGGAAGTGAAAATCTAACAATTAATGATTTGATCAGCTTGAGTCTTTATTTTCTAGGACTCTAAAAAAAGATGAAATCAAGTAAAAATTCAGGATAAAAAAATGGATATTAATGCTTTTGAAATAAATTTTTCAGATGTTGAAATACAAAACGTAAAAACCAAGGTAGCATCCTTCCCATGGCATGAAATGCCTAAAGATGGAGGCTGGTCTTTCGGAACAAATATTGATTATATGAAAAATTTAGCTGACTATTGGACAAAGGAATATGACTGGAAATCTCAAGAAGCCAGATTAAACCAATTTCCTAATTACAAAACAAAAGTAGATGATCTTGATATTCATTTCATAATTAAAAAATCTTCTTCTCCAAAGGCTATTCCGTTGATTTTAATTCATGGATGGCCCGGTTCAACAGTTGAATTTCTTGAAATCATTGATCCACTTTGTGAACCTGAAAAATATGGTAATAATAATGAAGTTTGCTTTGATATTATTGCACCCTCTATTCCAGGTTTTGCATTTTCTGGGAAACCAGAGAATCCTATTGGACCAAGAAAAATTGCTAGCATTTTTAATAAACTTATGACTGAAAAGCTTGGTTATAAAAAATATGTTGCTCAAGGAGGTGATTGGGGGAGTGCAATTTCCACGTGGCTTGGGTTCGATCACTCGAAGAATTGTAAAGGTATTCATATTAACATGCTCCCCGCAAGACATATAGATGGGCCAAAAACAGAGGAAGAAAAAAGTTGGGATAGGCAATTTAGTAAAGATTACGTCTCTCAGAGCGGATATTTTGCCATACAAAGCACAAAGCCTCAAACACTTAGTTACGCTATGATGGATAGTCCTGTAGGTGTAGCTGCATGGATAATAGAAAAATTTTATTATTGGTCCGATTTAGAGGATAGAAGTATAGAACTGACATACCAAAAAGACGATTTATTAACTAATATTATGATCTATATCCTAACGAAATCATTTAATACATCATCCTGGATTTATTATGGCAGAGCCAAAGAAGGGGGACGAATACTCTCTCAGGATGGAAGAAGGGTAGAGGTTCCAACTGGATGCGCTGTTTATCCAAAAGAGTTTTTAACATGGCCTCCTAAGTCATATGTTGAAAGGCTTTTTAACTTGGTTCATTGGACTGAAATGGATAAAGGCGGTCACTTTGCCGCTCTAGAGCAACCATCTTCCTTAATAAAAGACATACTAGACTTCTATAAAAAGGTTGTCATTTAAATAGGGTGAATAGAATAAGTTGTGTAAAGAAATTTTTTTTCTAATTAGATTAGCTTTTAAAAAATAGAATAAGACATTGTTGCTTTATTAATTTGGCGCATAATATATATTATGTTATTTTTTTACTTTAACAATTTATGGCAAAACCAAATAAAAACATATACTTACACAGTTAACTGTTTAATTTAATTTTGATATCATTTCAGAAACAAGCTTTTCTAGCCTATCTATCCTTAATTCGAGTGAATTTTTTTCACTTTTTATCAGAGATATCTTGCTTTCATCTTTTGCTATTTTTTTCGTTTTTAGATCACGAATAACTGAAAACACTTTGATTTCCCTATTAATACCTTTCATATTAATTGAGTTTAATTCATCTACTTCGACTAAATCTTGTGCATGAGCATAGCTTTCATAGGACATTAATATCCCATCACTAGGCGCGGCAGCTTCTAACCTTTGGGCTATATTTACCTCTCCACCAATAATTGTATAAGTCAACCTCTGTTCACTACCAAAATTTCCGACATTACAATAACCGGTATTAATTCCCATTCTAATTTGGAATGGCTCATAAAAGCCCTCGTTTCTCCATTTACTTTGGAGGCTTTTTATTTTTCTTTGCATATTTAAAGCCATTTTTATACATGCTCTTGCATCCTCTCTTTCTCCTTTACTTTCTGGGTCACCAAAAAATACCATCATCGCATCACCAATATATTTATCTATCGTTGCTCCATAAGTAAGCGCTATGTCAGTCATTTCAGAGAAATACTCATTTAGATATTTAGTTAAATCTTCCGGTTGTAAACCTTCCGATGAAGATGTGAAGTTTTTTATATCGCTAAAAAAAATAGTTAGTTTTTTTCTTTTGGTTGCGATTCCAGTATCAAATTGGCCAGAAAAGAGCGCATTATGAATTTGAGGCGGTAAATACTTACCTAGTTTTGAAGACAGTTTTTCTGTATCTTCTTTTTGTTTTTGAACGAGATTTTTTTGCTGTTCTGCTTCCTCTAATACCCTTCTCAAAAGAAGTTGATTTGCATCAAACCTGATTTCAGCTAAATGTTCTTTATGGTTCCTTGTTTTTTGTAGTTGATTAAAAGTTATTGTATATTGGTATCTGCTGAAACCGTTATCCATATCCTCACTATTTTCTTCATCGATAGCCATTTTAATGTCGAAGAGTTCTGAAAACATACTTATCAAAAAAACTGAATAGTTGGCTTCAAAAAAATTGTTATTTTCAACTACTTGAGAGCTTATAACCGGAACTTCGTATTTACCTGGACCTATCTTTATAAAATTTAATTTAGATCGCACTTTATCATTGTGCATTTGCCCAAGGTAATCATTTGTTATTTTTTCCCAATCTGGCAGAGTTTGATCTAAAATCTTGAGGTTTTTAGAGAAATTAGAGTGATCTAAAAGCTCTTTTTTATATTTTATCCTGAAATCGTCTATAAATTTGCCAATTGAAGGTACTATTGAAAGCATTAAAATACCTTGTTCAAGCCCAATAGCATAAAGTGCTTCTTTCCCGAAACGGGTTCTTATCTCCTCAAAAATTCTTGCTCTTAGATGACTGGGATACTCTTTATCATTATCAATTTGAGTAATTCCGTGCTCTTTAAGAACCCTTTCTCCCAAAGGCCCTAATCCAGCAAGCACTTTTATCGTGGAAGCTAGCGCGGCTCCTGGTATCTTCATTTCATTTATTGTTTTGATGGCGGGTGTGCTCATTTTATCCGATCCAAAATCTCTTCAATTTTGGTTTCGAGAGCATCCAGCCTATCCGCTATCCTTTCTGGAACATTTTTTATTTTATGAGAAGATTCTTTTCTATTATTTCTCTGTCTAATTTCATTTAAAACCGAAAATACTTTAATTTCTCTTTTTACTCCTTTCATCGAAATGCTATTTAGTTGCTCTACTTCTATCAAGTCCTGAGCGTGTGCGTATGTTTCATAAGACATCAATATCCCTCCTGGCTGTGCTGATGCCTCCAAGCGTTGAGCAACATTTACTTCACTACCAATAATTGTATAAGTAAGCCGTTGGTCGCTTCCAAAGTTACCTACGTTACAATAACCAGTATTCATGCCCATCCTAATCACGAATGGATCTGCAAAACCTTGTTTTTGCCATTTATCTTGTAAATCAGATATTCTATCGCGCATTTTCAATGCCATTTTAACGCATGCTCTTGCATCTTCTTGTTCACCCTTACTGTCTGGGTCACCAAAAAATACCATCATTGCGTCTCCTATATATTTATCAATTGTTGCACCGTGATCGAGCGCAATATCAGTCATCTCTGAAAAGTATTCATTAAGATACCTTGTTAGATCTTCCGGTTGAAGACCTTCCGAGGTAGATGTAAAATTTGAGATATCACTAAAAAAAATAGTTAATTTACGTCTTTTTGTAGTAATTCCAGTATCAAATTCACCAGAAAAAATTGCTTCGTGGACTTGCGGAGGAAGGTATTTAGCCAAATTTACAGATAACCTCTCGGTTTCCTCTTTTTTTCGTTCAGCATCCTCTAAAACAGCTTTCATGAGACCTTCATGCGCTTTAAGTCTTGTATTTGCGATTATCTCTTTCTGATCCCTTAAAGTCTCATTTGGTAAAAATTTGAGGATAAAAGCTCCACTTGACCAACCATCATCAATATCTTCACTTTTTTCATCAAGTTTATAATCAATATCGAACAAATCGCCAAAAAGGTTAATAAGAAAAATATGATAATTTCCAATTCCAAATTTCCAATTTTTCAATGGCTGAGCGAGAACAAATGCCATTTCCCATGTATCTTCTGATATACGTTTGAAACCTATATCACCTTTTAGCTTATTGCTACGAAATTGCCCCATGTAATCATTTGTAATTTTTTGTAGCCCAGGCAAAGTTTCATCTATAAAGTTGAAATTTCTAGTTCTATTGTTTGAAGACACCGATCTCATCGAGTATGTTTTTCTAGAATTATCTATGTACTTACCAAAATCAGGTAGCATAGATAACATTAAAAGCCCTTGCTCTATACCAATTGCATATAATGCGTCAGTACCAAATCTACTTCTTACCTCCTCAAATATTTTTAGTCTAATGGAACTCGGGTAATTTTTTTTTGGATCAATCTCACTTATTCCATTTTGCTTTAAAACTTTTTCACCAAGTGGACCAAGCCCCGCTAGTACTTTTATTGTTGATGCAAGCGAAGCACCAGGAATTGTAGCTTTAATTTCACTAGACATATCTTATTACTCTAAGTTTTATTTAGATATTATAGACTACTCTTATTTTCCAGCCTATTTAATTTGATTTAATCACGTTTTTTCGTAATTTATTATTAAAAGCTTGGGAGATATAATGGGAAAAAAACATTTCATTTGTACGCATACTTGGTTAAATGAGGATGCGAAAAAACAAGGTACTGAATTCACTTCTAATATGACTGAACAAGAATTTTTTGACTCAGTCAAAACTGACAAGGCTGAGACACTAGCTCATTGGATGGGAAAAGAAGATTTTTTTTTCTGTCATTGGTATGCCGATAGTGCAGATGATATTATGGACGCGCTTGATAAAGGAGGATATCACGAACTAATGATAACTATGCCTTCTGAGATGCAGCGTTTTGTTACAGCTGACAATATTAAAGATCAAAAGCTTATAAACCCTGAAGAATAATCCAATTTTTAAATTAACTGCATTTATTATCTATAAATTCAAGAAAAAGTGGCCGTATCTCTGTTCGCCAAGCCTTTCCACTAAAAATACCGTAGTGACCTGCCCCATCTTGTATATGTGAAAACTTCATATTTTTTGCTAACTTATTCAAAATATTTAAAGCCGCAGAGCATTGACCAGGTGCTGAAATATCATCGTTAGTGCCTTCAATGATAAATGTTGGAATGGTAGTGATTTTTCTAAGATCAACAGGTTGTTCATCAATAGAAAACTCATTCTTAGCGATCTCTCGCTTTTTAAATATCCTATCTACTGTCGAGAGATAAAATTCAGCTGTCATATCCATAACTGCTAGATATTCGTCATAAAATTTGTTATGTCTATCGTATTCTGATGCTTGACCTGCGGCTTCCTTTTCAATTTGATCGATAAAAGCTTTACTATGAGTCTCCTGGTTCATTGCCATAAATGACGCTAATTGGATTGCTCCTGGATATACTTCACGTCCTACTCCTTTATAATTCAAGCCGACAGGCATGGTTACAGTTGATTCAAGTGCCTCCATCGAGGTTCTGCGACCAAAGTCCGTGACATCTGTTGGATTGGCATCAGGATCGATTGGCCCACCTATCAAAGTAAGTGATTTTGGATTAAATTCAGGAAATCTTTCTGAAGTAATCGCTGCAGCTGCGAGCGCAAGAGGAGCTGGTTGGCAAACAGCCATAACATTGAGGTCTGGCGATAGATCACGAAAAAAATCTACCAAGTACTTTGTAAAATCTTCAATATCGAACTTACCTGCAGAAAAAGGAACATCTCGGGCATTTATCCAGTCAGTCACATACACATCACAGTTAGGAAGAAGAGAAATAACAGTATTTCTAGTCAACGTTGCGTAATGTCCAGACATTGGAGCAATGATTAGCACTTTTCGATCTATTTTCTTTCGTCGTGTGCTCTTAAATTTAATCAGATTACAAAAAGGAAGTTCTTTAATTGTCTCTAACGCTACAAGATACTCAATCCCGTCCGAAATAACAGAGTCTATTCCCCAGTCAGGCTTAGACGTAATTCTTGATAAGCTGTGCTCAGTTACCTTTCCCCACGCTGCAAGAGTTGAAGGAATAGGACTTGGGTACAAACCAAATAATGGATTTTCCCAAAAAGCTCTTGTTGTTGACGCGACCCACTTATTGTATTGTCTTAAATTTTCGAAATAGTCGTATGTAGGTAATAGCATAGTTTTTACTAGCTTTTTAAAATTAAGGTTTTATATCTACTCTATTAATAACGATAGCAATGAAAGTGCAAGAAGAAAACAAAAATCTGAAAGATGACGTTGCTGTAGGTCCGAAAGAATACAAGGAATTACTCAACAATTTTGACAAAATAGACACGCTTACAAAGCGACTAGTAATAGCTTTATCTTCTAAAACACCTGATCCTGAGGTTAAAACTCAACCTTCTCAAGAGTTATATTATAAAGCTTCTGCAAAATATTTTTCAGAGATTTTGTCTAATCCAACGAAGCTTATTGAAAATCAAGTTAAATATTATAAGTCGACTTTGGAAAATTGGACAAGTATCCAAAATGACATTCTTAAAAGTGCTGGTTCCAAAAAAGATCAAAATAAGGAGCCTGAAAAGACTGATCAGGGTTGGGATGAAAACCTATACTTTAAACTAATAAAACAGCATTACACTATATCGTCAAAGATCATTGAAGAAACAATTGATGATTTAGATGGATTGAGCAAGTCTGATAAAAAGCAAATAAGTTTTTTTACCAAACAGATGATTGAGTTTTTTTCTCCTTCTAATTTTCTAGGAACTAATCCCGAAGCTCTAACACAAGCTCTTGAAACTAATGGAAAGTCTTTGGTTGACGGTCTCGAAAATCTTGTAACTGATGTAGAAAATAGCACTGGTGATCTAACAGTATCCCTGACAGACACACAGGCATTTGAAGTAGGAGAAAATCTTGCTATTACTGAAGGTCGGGTTATTTTCAGAAATGATTTATTTGAGTTAATACACTATAAGCCACTTACGGAGACGGTTTCAAAGACTCCCCTACTCATTGTTCCTCCTTGGATAAACAAGTTTTATAATTTAGACCTTCAACCTAGAAATAGTTTCGTTAAATTCGCAGTAGAACAAGGCATTTCAACGTTTATTATCTCCTGGGTAAATCCTGGTAAGGAGCATACTGAGGTTAATTTCACAGATTATATTGAAAAAGGCTTTTTTGAAGCCTCAAAAGTAGTTAAAGCTATTACAGAGCAGGAAAAAATAAATTGCATAGGATACTGCATAGGAGGAACACTTTTAGCTACGGCCTTATCTTACCTTTGCAAAAAGGGTGAAAACTTCGTTAATTCTGCAACTTTTTTTACTACGCTAACCGATTTTGAAGACCCCGGAGATTTGTCATTATTTATTACAGATGAATATCTAGATGAGATAAATCGACAAATCGAAAAGGTAGGGTATATGGAAGGGTCGTTTCTTGCTCAAACTTTCAGTTTTTTACGCTCAAATGATTTAGTTTATGGGCCCGCTGTTCGATCATATTTAATGGGGAAAAAGCCCCCTCGTTTTGATTTGCTCTATTGGAACGGAGATTCTACCAATTTACCTGGAAAAATGGCACTGGAATATTTGAATAATTTTTACAAAGAAAATCAACTGTCAAGAGGCGAATTAACATTAATAGGGGAAAGGCTTTCACTCAAATACATTGATATACCTATTTTCGTTGTAGCGACGCACACTGATCATATTGCTCCTTGGCGATCATCCTTCTATGGTTTAAATAAGTCCTCAGGTAACAAAAGGTTTGTCTTAGCTGGTAGTGGACATATTGCAGGTATAATTAATCCAGCATATAGTAAGAAATATGGCTATTGGACAAACTCGAAATCATTTTCGGATCCCGACGATTGGTTTAAGACTGCAGATCGACATGAGGGATCTTGGTGGCCCTATTGGTCTACCTGGATCAAAGCTAGATCTAGCTCCCATGAAAAAGCATATGTGCCTGGTTCTCATAAAGACTATCCCTCTTTGGGGCTGGCACCCGGCAAATACGTTATGAAAAATTACAAGTAATTCTGCGATTGCAAAAAAATATATTGACATTTTATGCAAATGCAGCATATATTGCTGTATCCGCATATAAAAAGGAGCAGAAAA